>JAAYEL010000072.1 GCA_012728755.1 Tissierellia bacterium
GGATTTATATCTGCTACAACAAATGTAAGAAGCGAAGCAAATGCAAAAAGTGCTATCGTTACTACATTAAAAGCAGGTACACCAATAACTGGAACACTAGATCCAACAAATCCATCATGGATTAAAGTAACAGTAGATGGAAAAGAAGGATATGTATATGCTTCATTGATATCAAATACTACAAAGAAAGTTGAACTTTACGCTACAGCTACAGTAAATGTTAGGGACGCTGCAAATTCAACTGGAAAAGTATTAGGAGCATTAAGAGAAGGTACAAAAGTAGTTGGCGAAATCGAACCACAAAATCCAAGTTGGGTTAAGTTTGATTTCAACGGACAAACTGGATATGTGTATCGTAGCTTATTGAAAGCAAGATAGACAAAGAACTAAATAGTATAACAAAAACATATCAGGTATCTGCTAGAATTGATTTCCTAGCAGATATTTTGAATATACTAAAATATGTTTTGTTATATGTGTAAGACGAAGTTGGAGTAAATTTAAGAAAGGTATTACAATGAGTAAAAACAGGCAACGAACAAAGAGTTATTCAAACAAGAAGAGTTTACCTATGATATTACTAGCGGTTCTATTGATATTTAGTATGGTAATTCAGCCGGTTGCAAGTGTTAGAGCGCAAAGCGAAGATACTTCAGTAGTAGATCCTGTAGTTAGAAAAAAGACATCATTAAAGCCTAAATCCGTTATGGTTAGATTGGATGATATATTAGCATGGGATCCAGAAAAACTTGATAACGATTATATAAATCGTGCATCAGTTCCGCTAAAAGAAAGAGTAAGAGGAACTGCTATCAATGATTATGCAAGTGATAAAGCAAATATCATGTCATTAGCATACTTGATAGGTAACAACCCTGGAAAATATTCATCAGTTGGTGATTATGAGTTTAATGTAAATACATTTGATAGATGGGCATATGTTGGGACTCAAGTATTTTGGGATGGCGCTGTGCCAACTCCTGACGTAATTGATGCAGCTCATAAAAATGGGGTTCCGATACTTGGTACGTTATTCTTTAACTGGTCATCATCATATGCTGATAATCAAATATTTGCAAAGTTTATAGCTAAAGATGCAGATGGCAAATTCCCAGCTGCTAGAAAACTAGCTGAGATAGCTAAGCATTATGGATTTGACGGATATTTCTTCAACCAAGAAACAACTGGTTCAGAAACGTACGGAAAATCTCCAGATTTAAGAGATTTTATATTAGAGATGAAAGCACATGCTGAAAGCATCGGTCATAAGATAATCGTTTCTTGGTATGATGCTATGGCTAATGGTGGTGGAAGAGCCCATCACAACGCTGTAAATTCAAGTAATGATATATGGATGAAAAAAGTTGACGGTAAGATTCCTGCAGATGAATTCTTTATGAATTTTAACTGGAGTCAATTTTTAGTAGATAATACTATTGAGCATATGACAAGCATTGATAGAGATCCATTTGATGCATATGCTGGATTAGAATTACAAAGAGATATTGGATATACAACATTTCCAAGAAGTGCTTTAGTAGGTGCTGATAACAAGTTGGAAATATCATTAGGATTATTTATCCCTGATACTGTTAATGGACAAGCGGAAACTCCTGAAAAACTTCATGATGTTATCAATAAGTTTTGGACTGGAGAAAATAGAGATCCATCGAATATTAATGATGATCCTGCTGGATACAATGGAATGGCTAGATATGTCGTTGATAGAACTTCTATCTTAGAACCAAAATTCCATACTTCTTTTAATACAGGTCATGGTCATTATTGGTTTAGAAATGGTGTAAAAACTGTTACTCAAGATTGGAATGCTAGATCAGTTCAAGATGTATTACCTACTTGGACTTGGTGGATTAAATCAGATAAGACTCAAAGCTTTGATGCTTACTATGATTTTGAAGATGCCTATAATGGTGGTTCTTCAGTAGAAGTATTTGGTAATATCGAAGCATGGTCAACTCAAGAAATGATGCTTTATAGTACACAATTCCTAGCAAATACTGGCGACTATATTGATATCACAACTAAGGGTGGACAAGGTGCTAGCGTAAAAGTAAATGTATATACTGATGAAAACTACACACAAAAAGTAGATTTAAAACAAATTACAGACTTAAATCCTAACGCATGGTCAACTACAAGAGTGCCTTTGGATTTAGTAGCAGGAAAGACAGTATATGGCATCAGTCTTTCATTTGAAAACACAAATGAGATTACTGACTATAAATTTAATCTTGGTGAATTAACAATAGCTAACAATGAAACTAAACCAGCTACTCCTCAAAACTTTGTTATCGAGGAAAGTGCTATTCATACAGGTACACAAGCTGAAGCTATCGTTAAATTTGATAGAGTAGATAACGCAGTTAGATATGATATATTTGCAGTAGATAGTCAAGGAAGTGAATTTTGGTTAAATTCATCATCTTCTAATATGATTTATTTACCTCAATTATCAAGAGCTGCAGATTCAACAGAGACTACTCAAAACTTAAGAGTTTATGCAGTGGCAGAAAATGGTGAAGTATCAGGTTATTCGCAAGTAGTATTTGATTGGCATTTTGCTGCAACAGATACGACTCAACCAAAAGATAAAGCCAGAAATATCACTCCTGAATCAAAAGTAATTCAAGGAAATGAAACAGCTGCTAAGTTAATCAATGATACATTGATAGATTTAACTGATAAATGGTGGTCTGGAAATTATCAAGATGAAGTTGTTATTGAATTCGAACAACCAAGAACTGTTGTAAGATGGAGAATGGAGCATGCTGGTCATGCGGGCGAATCTGTAAATGACGGTTTGATGAATACTAAAGATTTCAATCTTGAATATTTAGATGAAAATGGTACTTGGAAAGTAGCTAAAGAAGTAAGAAATAACATTTTACACGTAACTGATATAGTACTTGATACACCAGTAACTGCAAAACAATGGAAATTAAATGTTATCACAAGAGATAACGGAACTCCTTGGGGCGGTATCAGAATCTATAACTGGAAGATGTATGAAACACTAGATATGGAAAGTGATAATGTTACTATGACTTCAGCTGAAGCGGTACATGTTAAAGACAATCTATATAATATTAAGTTCAATAAAGAAAAATTATCTAGATTCTATGGTCAAAACATGGCTGATTTCACGATGAGAATTTATAGAGATGGAAAGGCTACAGACCTTATAGCTGAAGCAGTTTTTGATGAAAATGGATATGTTGTTTTTGAAAACGTTCAACTTGAAGGCGATGCTGGTTCTGTTTTCTATAGGGTTCAAGAAGCAGGCAAAGACCCAAGTAATATATTAGCGGTTACTTATGAAAAAGGTGAAGTGGGACCAATACCTGAATTACCTAATCCTTTCACAGGTAAAGCTAAGATAGTTTCTGTCGATGCTGGTAGAAAATATTTCTCAGTTGAAAGTATCAAAGGAATAATCGATGTATTAAGTGCAAATGATTTTACACATCTTCATCTTCTACTAGGTAATGATGGTTTAAGACTAGTACTTAACGATATGACAGTAAATGCTAATGGTAGCGTTTATAACTCAGATGATGTTAAAGCGGGTATCACAGCTGGTAACCAAAAGTATGCTGATTCAAAAGGCTTGACTGAAAATGCTACAACTGCATTAACTGAAGCTGAAATGAACGAAGTATTCGAATATGCAGCTACTAAAGAAATCGAGATAATTCCTTCAATCAATATGCCTGGTCATATGGATGCTATACTTGGAACTATGTCTCATTTAGGAATAGAAAATCCAAATTATGTATATAATGGAAAAACTTCCGTTACTACAATGGATATCACAAGAGAAGATGTAGTAAACTTTACAACTGCATTTGCTCAAAAATATATAGACTACTTTAAGACTAAGGGCGTTAAGGTATTTAACTTTGGAGCGGACGAATACGCAAATGATGCGTTTGGAAACCCTGGATGGCAATACTTAATAAACTTAAATATTTACGATAAATTCGTAAGTTTTGCTAACGATATAGCTGAAAGATCATTAAGAGCTGGTATGAGACCAATGGCATTTAATGATGGATTCTACTATAGAGGAGCTGAAACAGCACAATTCAACGACCAAATAATCATAGCATTATGGACAGCTGGATGGTGGGGATTTAACGTAGCAAAATCTACAACATTTGTAGAAAAAGGACACGATGTATTAAACGTAAATGATAGCTGGTATTATGTTTTAGGACGTGAATCAGCAGGAGGATATAACAGACAACAAGCTCTAACAAGGATGCAAGATCCAAACTTTAAGTTTGACAACAACGTTGGAGATAAAGTTGATACTATCGGTAGTATGATAGCTCTTTGGGCAGATGATCCAGTTCAAGCATACGACAGCGCTAAGTTTGAAGAATGGGCAAGAACATTTGCTGAACAAAACCCAACATACTTTAATGTTGAAGTTCCTGAACCATCACTACCTTTTGTAAATCCAATAGTAACATCAGATATGATTATCAAAAATCCTGAAGCATGGTGGGTATATAGCTTCGAGGCAGGCAATAAAGCTGGAAATATGATAGACGGAAATGATGCCACACATACTTGGTGGGCTTCTCCTGAAAATACTAGCGGTTACTCAAAAGGTGATTATTTCGGTTTAGACTTAGGAAAGACATATACTTTAGGAAGATTTAGAATGGTTATGGGTGGAGCATCAAGCTCAGACTATATGACTCAATACCAAATCTTCACTTCAAAAGATAAAGAAACATGGACACCTTATGGTGAAATTATCGAACAATCATCACAAAAGAAGATAACAGATTTTGTGTTTGAAAATGTAGATGCTAGATACGTAGTTGTTCAAGCAAATGTTGGTGGAGATACTTGGGTTCAAATATCTGAGTTCATGGTAGAAACTACAGAACTTCCTCCAGTTGATAAGGCTGAATTAGGACAATTATTAGAAACAGCAAAAGCTCTTGACCTAAAGGGTAAGACTGAAGAATCAATAGCTACATTAACTGAAGCTATTGGTAAAGCTACTCTAGTATTTGAAAACCCAGATGCTACTCAAGAAGAAGTAGATCAA
>JAAYEL010000073.1 GCA_012728755.1 Tissierellia bacterium
GTTGATATTCTTCAATTAACATCCTTGCTATCTTACTTCTGTTTGTCTCTGGTCTTTTCCTTGCCATAAAAATTCCTCCTGATTAAGTTTATTGTATCTTAATCAGGAGGAACTTCATACACAAATTATTTTACAGTCTCTATATAAAATAGGATTTTGTAAGTTTGAATTTTAAAATAGATTTACTCTAAATTAAATGCAACATTATCTTTTAATATTTTAAATATAACACGTACCAATTTATGAGCAACATGACCAAGAGCTGCATAATGGTTATTGCCTTGAGACTTTTTCAGCATGAAATAGTCATTGAATGTCTTGTTGTTTAACGAAACATTCCAAGCGGCATTTATTAAGGCATAACGCAGTAACTTTGAACCACGCTTTGACATTCTAGTGGACTTAGCATTAAATTGACCAGATTGATTAACGGTAGGATCCAATCCAGCATATGCTAAAAGTTTTGAAGGGTTGGAAAACCTAGATATATCTCCAATCTCTCCAAGGATCATAGCACCGTTAAGAAATCCAATGCCAGGAATAGTCAATATTACAGAATCCATCTCAAGCATAATAGATTTAATGGATTCATCCAATTCATCAATTTGCTCTTCTAATAACTCAATTTGACAGATAGTTTGGGTTATTTGAATAGATAAATGGGCATCACCAGTGCCTACAGATGATTTAGCCAGACCTTTTAAAGTAATAGCTTCTTCTTTACCAAAGCGACCGTGGGAGGCCTTTTTGAGAAGATTACCTAAGTAAGTAAGGTGTAAGGCAGCTATATCATTTGGGTTAGAATGTTTTTTAAGTAGCTCATAACAAGTATTGATATGAAGACCAGATTTAAAAAAGTATTGCAACTCTGGAAAGATAATATCAACATACGAAACGAGCTGAATTTTAAGCCTTGTTTTAGATTTTTTAGTTTTCTCTCTAAAACGACACAAGCTTTTCAGGCGAATTGAATCAATATCAGCCTGGGTAAAAACTCTATGATTATTTAAAATCATAGATTTAATGATTAAGATAGTATCAACCTTATCCGTCTTAGTCTTACGAATATTAGACTTTCTTAAAGTGGCAGTTTGTATAGGGTTGATAACAGCGATATGATAACCCATATTGTAAAGATAACAAATAAGGTTCTCTCCATAATGAGAGGTAGATTCAAGTCCAATTAGAAGATTATCTTGTTCAAAGGTCTTGAGTTTGGATGCTAATAAAGAGAAACCTTCAGAATCATTAGAAAAACCGAAAGGTTGAATTAGGACTTCACCATCAGCGGTCATAGCAGCGGCAAAGTGTTTTTGCTTGGCAATATCAATGCCAACATAAATCATAGAATCACATCCTTGTATAAAAATGTTAGACAACTCCTTTGATCCACCTAGTCTTACTCTCATAGCCTTGCGGGAGATAAAAGTTTAAAAACTTATCCAACTATAAATGATTTAAATAAGACAGTGGCAATATACTCCATCTAATAGTCAAGCTATAGGTTAAAATTAAAAGTCCACAGTGTCTACTTTAATTATAGCGGATAATTATAATAAAAAAGAAAGGAGAGTATGATTTTAGTCGTTGACTATATCATACAAGGGTTAAAATGAAAATTATCTCCGAAATTGTAGTACCAGGAGGATATGCACGATCATTTGAAGCAAGGGCTGGACAATTTGTAAAGGTTATTGATGTTGAAGGAGGGCAGGTTGCAGACTTCTTTGCATTTAGTCGCGATGATTTGAAGGAACATCTCTCTGTAGGACATAGTTACATAAACTGAGTTATCTTTGAGATTGTATCCAGGTTATGTATTACGTACAAATCATAAGACACCTATTTTTGAGGTAATTGAAGATACATCAAAAAGTGTTGACATGATAATGCCGGCCTGTAATAAATGGAGATATTTAGTTGACTATGGTATAGAAAATCATAGGAATTGTATTGATAATGTTGAAGAAGTTTTAGAAAGATATGAGCTTAATCATGAAAACTTTGGAAATCCATTAAATATATTTCAAAAAACATCAATATCTTCTGACTTAAAGCTTGAACAGTTACCTTGTGATTCTAAAGCGGGGGATAATCTGCTACTTGAGTGTAAAATGGATGTAATAGGTGCTGTTTCGGCTTGTCCAATGGATGTAAACGCCATAGCGGGAAGCAAGATAACGGATATTATGATACAAATACTTGAAAAATAAAAATTACTTTTCTTAATATATTAAATATGATTTTTGATCCTATTAGTTATATTAAACCCTGCGAAATGATGCTGGGTTTTCTTTTGCTTAAATTTGTCTAAAATTCAATATATTTTTTCATACAAATTGTAAAATGTATAAAACATCAAGTTATAATATTATGTAGTAGATGGGAAAACATTACCACATTATAAATAAAAAGGGAGGATTTATCATGGATTATAAAGACATGGGATTTAGTACCAAAGCCCTACATGCTGGACAATATCATGATCCAGTAACAGGCGCACACATAAGCCCTATTTTTCAAACATCAACTTATGTATTACCAAATACCGAAGAGGCAATCAGACTTAATCAAAATCAAGACCAGGGGTTTACTTACACAAGATTTGGTAGTCCAACACAAGCGGAACTAGAAAAGAAAATAGCAATTATGGAAAATGCAGAAGCAGCTCTAGCAGTTAGTTCAGGTATGGGAGCTATATCAACAGCACTTTTAACAGTACTTAGAGCAGGAGACCATGTAGTAGCTGGAGACGTAATCTACGGATGTACTTTTGCCCTAGTTAAAAATGTGCTAACAGATTTAGGTATCGAGATGACAATGGTAGACACTTCAGATTTAGCAAATATTGAAGCAGCTATAAAACCAAATACAAAATGCGTATATATAGAAACTCAAGCCAATCCTGTACTAAGAATAACAGATATAGAAGGAGCTGCAGAAATAGAA
>JAAYEL010000074.1 GCA_012728755.1 Tissierellia bacterium
TGTCGACAATGCCAATAATGATTTTCCAATTCATCGTGGTGAGGATTCGGTAAATAGTGAAATAGACCTCCCCTACTATTCTGCGGATGCCAGACAATTTGTTAGCTTTACAACGAAGAGTGGCAAGACTTTTCATTTAATTATCAATCATGATGAAGACAGTGAAAATGTCATGCTTCTTACAGAAGTATCAGAAGACGATCTATTAAATATGGTGGAAACAAAAGAAGAACCAGTCAAGGAAGAGCCTGTAAAAATTGAAGAGCCTGAACCAGTAGTTGAAGAGCCTTTAAAGCAAGAAGAATCAAGCAACGCTGGAACATATCTATTGGTGGGGCTTGTTATCGCGGTTGTTCTAGGTGCAGGATATTACTTTAAGGTGGTTAAAGCAAGAGAAAATGATGAATTAGCAGATTTTGAAGAAGATGATGAGGACTATTATTACTCTGAAGCGGAAGATGATTATTTAGATTCTGATGAAGATGAATACGATGATGAGGAAGAGGACATCGACAGCGAAGATTTGCTGTAAGGTAAAGAAAATGAGTAACAGTCAGGCGAGAGTGTATAAGCTTTCGCCTTTTACTTTTTGAAAGGAAGATGATGAATGAAATTAGTAATTGCTGAAAAGCCTAGTGTGGGTGTTTCTATTGCTAAAGTAATCGAGGCAAATCAAAGACGTGATGGATACTTTGAAGGGAATGGCTATCTCGTTTCTTGGTGTGTAGGTCATTTAGTTCGAATGGCCAATCCTGATAAATATGATGAAAAGTATGCAAAATGGAAAATAGATGATTTACCAATTTTTCCAGAAGAATATCTTTATGAATTAAATCCTAAAACAAGAAAGCAGTTTACACTTTTAAAAAATCTAATGGCCGATAAAAGAATCGACACGATTGTCAATGCTTGTGATGCTGGTCGAGAGGGAGAATCCATCTTTAGGCTTGTCTATAATCATGCTAAGTGTAAAAAGAAGGTTCAAAGGCTATGGATTTCTTCATTGGAAGACCAGGCCATCATGGAGGGCTTTGAAAAACTAAAAGACGGTTCGGACTATGAAAGTCTATTTGAATCTTCTCAAGCAAGATCTATTGCCGACTGGCTTGTTGGTATGAATTTGAGTAGACTCTATTCTTGTCTTTACAGTCAAAGTTATTCTGTGGGAAGAGTTCAAACGCCTACCCTCAATATGATTGTAGAACGTGATAGTGAAATAGAAAATTTCCAAAAAGAAAAATACTATACCGTTGAAATTCAAGGCAATGACATAAGCCTATCTACAGAAAGAATTGATGACTATGCAGTGGCAGAACAACTTAGAAATCTTATCGATGAAAAGATAGTTATTACTGAAGTAGAAAACAAAGAAAAGATTACAAGACCAGACAAGCCTTATGATTTAACAACTTTACAAAGAGAGGCAAATAAAGTCTTTGGCTATTCGGCAAGGAAAACTCTAGATATCGCACAAAAGCTATATGAGAAGAAGCTCATCACCTATCCAAGAACCGATAGCAGATATTTAACAGAAGATATGAAATCCAAGATTCAAAAGCTTCTCGGGCAACTAGAGGAAGGCTATGAAGCTGATGATAAGAGCTTTTTAAGTATCTTTGATGATAGCAAAGTCACTGACCACTATGCCCTTATTCCTACCTCAAGTGCTAATTTTAAGCTTTTATCTGATTTAAGTAGCGACGAGAAAAATCTTTACAACTTAATCAAAGCCAAGCTACTGATGGCAGGTAGCAAACCATTAATCGAAAGCACTACAAAAGTTATCTATGAGTATGACGGCTTCACCTTTACAGCCAATGGAAAAACGGTTGTTGATGAAGGCTTTACCAAACATGAACTTAAGAAAAGGCAACCAAAAGAAAAAGCATTAGCAAATCTATCTACAGGAGACGAGCTAGATGTTTTAGATGTTGTTATTCAGGAGAAATTTACAAAACCACCACAACACTTTACAGAAGATACCTTACTTAAGGCAATGGAAAAAGCTGGGACAGATACCTTAGACAAGGGTATTAAAGTTGAACGCTCAGGGTTAGGGACACCTGCCACAAGAGCAGGCATTATTGAGAATTTGATTTACAAGGGCTTTGTAGAAAGGGATAAGAAAAATTTGCTAGCTACACATAAGGGCATTGCCCTTGTGGCTATCGTGGCTGAAGAATTTAAATCAGCAGAAACTACTTCCAATTGGGAGATAAAACTATCAGATATTGCGAAAGGCAAATTATCAAAAGATGAGTTTTTAGAGGAGATTAAAGAAATGATTAAGGAAACGATAGACCTATATGAAAAAGCAAAAGAATAAGTTTTCCGAAATAAAGGCAATTGAAGAAAGTTGACCTTATTCAGGAAAGTGAGACAGGAGGATAATAATGCGACTTAATGATTTTTACAACATTATAGAAGTCATCAAACAAGATATTTTGAGTAGTCCAGATGAATATTTGAAGCTACATAAAGTGATAGGAAATAACCAGCGATACGACTTTCTAAGTCAGATGACAATATATGATAAAAACGTAGAAGCAACAGCTTGTGCCAAGTTTGATTTTTGGCGTAAGAGGTTTAATAGAACGGTCAAGTATGGGGAAAAAGGAATTCCCATCATTGAAGATTATGGCGGATATCGAAAGGTTGATTATATCTTTGATATCAGTCAAACAGTATCTAGGAATAGAGAGGTCAATGAAGTTAATCTTTGGCAGTTTGACAGAGAGAAATATGGATTTGTATTAGAAGAATTAATTGAAAATCAAGGCTATGATTCTAGTGAGAAGCTATCTGAAAACTTATATAATCTAACTAGAATAATTGGTTAAGAAAAAATATATGCGTTAGCCAATGAACTCAGAATTGATGATGAGGATAGAAATTCTTTTGTAGCCTTTATCAACCAGTCAATCAGCTATGCCATCGCCAACAGATTTAACTTAGATTTTCCAATAAATAGAGATTTGCTAGTTGATAATTATCGTCATCTTGATAGCATATCTTTAATGACGGTAGGGCAAGTTATTTCTAGCCTTACAGAAGATGCCATTGAAAGGGTAATGACTAGAACTAGAGATCTAGAATTACAAGAAAGTTTAGCAAGTGATAGAACGACTGAAAGGAGAAGAGAAAATGTTATTCGACGAGATGATAATGAGTCAGGACAAAGAGACGGAATTTGGGAGTCTGGAGACGATGGAAGAGATAGCCTTGAAGATCAGGGAGATGACCCTAGATCAGTTGGAGGAAGAGACGGACTTTATGACAATCTATCCGAATCCGACCTACGCCATCATGAGGCTAGATTATCTGGTGGAGACGGAGAATCAGAGCCAGTTCGAGATGCTGGTGGAACTTTACGAGAAGAAAGAACTCATCAATCATTTGAAGGAGAAGCAGGAAGAAGCGGTTCAGATGATGTGGGAAGAAAAACCCAAGATGATGAAAGCTTGGGGAATCGAGGACGAGAATTCCAAGGAAATGAAAGCCATGATGTCAGCCTTGAGGGAGATTATCATCAAGGAAGTAGTGGAAGCTTAAAAGAAGAAAATATCCAAGATTTCAAAGAAGCTGATCAGGCTTCTTTTTTCTATGCCAAAGATGATCCAAGTGTCTTAATGACTAAGGAAATGGAAGAAAGAGTACCTAAGCTGTATGAGCAAGACAATATTCCTATAGCAGACCAGGAAGTACATGCGACTTATTTCATTCCTTTTAGAAGTAATTGGACTTGGTATATGACTGAGTTTGACCCTGAAACAAGAGATGCCTTTGGTCTTGTTTTGGGCATTGATCCTGAATGGGGCTATTTTAATCTCGATGACTTAGAAGAATTACAAGCACAAAGACTCATTTTAGAAGATTTTCCTAAGACTTTTAGAGAGCTTGTAGATACTGATTTAAGGAAGCAAATGACGGAGGCTGAGCTAGATTTTGCTTTCAATGGACAATTAAACTTTGAAACTAAAGACTTGGAGCAAGTGTCATTGTTTGACGAAAGTGCTTTAAAAGACGAAACAAATGTGGAACTCGATCAATTACTAGAAATCGGGCAAACAGTTTACTATGACCACGAAGAATTTCGGGTTGAAAGTATCAAACTCGAGGGAAATGAAGCTAATCTAGAGCTTAGGCCTGTTTTGGAGAATAGATACTACAATCCTCACCTAAGATACACAAGTGAAGAAGACTTGCTCAGCCAATTAGATTTAGACAGACCCATTTTTCTAATTGGCGATGAAGTGAGTTATAGGGGGAAAGATTATACCATTACAAATTTTGATACATCTTCTGATTTAAAGACGGTTACCATCAGAGACCATGAAGAATTTTTAGGTGGAATGATTAGAGGTTCAGAGGTCGTTGTATTTAGAAATGAAAAAGACCTTGAGCAAATGTTTAAGCCAATTTCTGAAGAGTTAGTACAAGAAGATTCATTAGAAGAAATAAGCCCTAAAGAGGAATCTGGTGAAATTACTCAATTAGAAAAAGTACCTGCCAAAAACTATGTTATTCATGATGATCGAAATGAGTTAGTTAATCTCACACCATCAGAGCGATTAAATAGAAACATTTCAGCCTTAGAAGTGCTTAGAACATTAGAAAGCGAAGATAGAAATGCAACAGTCGAGGAGCAAGAAGTTTTAGCTGGATATTTGGGCTGGGGTGGTCTAGCAGATGTCTTTGACGAAAACAAGGCTGGCCAGTGGCAAGAAGCAAGAAACTTTTTGAAAAATAACCTAAGTGAAGATGAATATGAAAAAGCTAAGGAAAGCACCTTGACAAGCTTCTATACACCTAAAATTGTGGTAGACAGTATGTATCAGACACTTTCGGATATGGGTTTTAAAAGCGGAAACATCCTAGAGCCATCAATGGGAGTTGGTAATTTTATTGGTAATGTGCCAAGTGAGCTGTCAGAGTCAAAATTCTACGGTGTTGAACTAGATTCAGTCAGTGGTCGCATTGCCCAAAAGCTTTACCCAGAAAGTGATATTCAAATTAAAGGCTTAGAAGAAACGAGATTTTCCAATAACTTCTTTGACGTAGCTATTGGGAATGTTCCTTTTGGCGACTATAAAGTAAATGACAGAGAATACAATCGAAACAACTTTCTAATCCATGACTACTTCTTTGCCAAATCCATTGATAAGGTGCGTAATGGTGGCGTAGTAGCTTTTATTACATCATCAGGGACGATGGACAAAAAAGACGATAGTGTCAGAAGATACTTGAATGCAAGAGCTGAATTTTTAGGGGCTATTAGGCTTCCAAACAACACTTTTAAAGGTGAAGCAGGTACGGAGGTCACCTCAGATATCATCTTCTTAAAAAAGAGAGATTCTATTCTAGACCGTGATGATGACTGGATTCATTTAGCAGAGAATGAGAATGCTCTTGTCTACAACAAATACTTCGTTGATCATCCTGAAATGGTTTTAGGACAGATGGTGGAAACTAGTGGTCGTTTCGGTAATGAAATTAACTGCGTCGCTGGAGATGAGCCTTTAGTTGAACTCTTAGAAAGAGCCAGTAAACAAATCTCTCTAAATAATCGATATGAAGAGATTGAATTATTAGATGACGAGCTAGACACGATCCCAGCAACAGATGACGTGAAAAATTTCTCCTACACGGTAATTGATGATGAGATCTACTATCGAGACAATTCAGTCCTGATTCATAAAGAAGTGTCTGACCGTAATAAAGAGAAGATTAAAGACTACCTAGAAGTTAATGAAGCTTTAAAGGAAGTTATTTATCGGCAAAAAGAAGATTTCACAGATGAAGAAATCCAAGAATCTCAAGCGAAATTAAATGAGGTCTATGACAGCTTTTCTGAAAAGCATGGTTTTATCAATAGTCTGTCGAATACAAGAGCCTTGCGTGAAGATAGCAACTTCCCTTTGGTATCTTCGATTGAAATTTTAGATGATGAAGATCAATTCAAAGAAAAAAGCGATATTTTCACCAAAAGAACCATCACTAAGGCAAAAGTGGTTGAACATGTCGATACGGCTTTGGAAGCTCTAGTCTTGTCTGTTTCTGAAAAAGGTGGAGTCAACTTACCTTATATGGAGAGTCTGACGGATAAAGACCGAGCGACACTCATTGAAGAGTTGCAGGGAGAAATTTTTCTCAACCTTGATGAAGAACCTAATACGCAAAGGTCTTTTTCAATCAATATCGAAGATGGCGACTTACCTTTTATATCTGCAAATCAAGATGATTCCTTTAAATATCGTTACGTAACAGCTGATGAATACCTTAGTGGCAATATTAGAGAGAAATTAGCGATTTTAGATAGTCACATTGAGAGAATTCAGTATGAAATAAGTCAAGACGAGCGAAATAGGGTCGCTATATCATCAGACTATACTCTTTACTCAGAAGGTGAGAAAAAGCTTATAGAAAGCGAATTAGGGCGTCTGAACTACCAAAGAGAGAGACTGGTTGAAGTTATGCCTGAAAGGCTGACGGCCAGCGAAATAAATGTAAGACTAGGTGCAACTTGGATACCACCGAAAGATGTTGAAGCTTTTATCTTTGAAACGCTGAAAACGCCTAGTTTTGCTAAATGGGATATCAATGTAAAATTTTCACCTATGACAAGTGAATGGAATATTGAGGGAAAAAGTGTTGATCGATTCAATGACCTAGCTAACATGACCTACGGCACTTCAAGGGTTAATGCTTATAAGTTAATTGAAAATTCCTTGAACCTGAAAGATACGAAAGTCTTTGACCGAGTAACTGACGATGAAGGAAGAACGACATCGGTCTTAAATAAGAAAGAGACCATGCTTGCAAGTCAGAAGCAGGAGCTAATCAAAGAAAAGTTTAAGGATTGGATTTTTGAAGAGCCCAATAGAAGATATAGACTTGAGAATATCTATAATGAACGTTTTAACTCGGTTAGAAACAGAGAGTATGACGGTTCAAATTTAAACTTTGAAGGCATGAACACTGAAATTGAATTAAGACCTCATCAGAAAAATGCGATTGCACGAAGTCTATATGGTGGTAATACTTTACTTGCCCATGTAGTAGGTGCTGGTAAGACTTATGAAATGGGCGCTTCGGCCATGGAATCAAAGAGACTGGGCATGTGTACTAAGTCCTTATTTGTAGTCCCTAACCATTTGACTGGTCAAATAGGTCGTGAGTTTATGCAACTCTACCCTTCGGCCAACATTATGGTGGCGGATAAGAAAGACTTTCAGCCAAAGAATCGTAAGCGATTTATTGGGAAAATTGCAACAGGAGAGTACGACGCCGTCATTATCGGTCATAGTCAATTTGAAAAGATACCTATGAGTAAGGAATACCAAGAAAAGCATATCAAAGACCAGATAGATGATATCGTCAACTACATTGCTGAATATAGGTATGACCGCAATCAAAACTTTACGGTCAAACAGCTAGAAAAGACGAAAAAGAAATTAGAAACAAGACTAGCTAAACTCAATGATGACTTTAAAAAGGACGATGTCATCACCTTTGAGGAATTGGGAGTAGATAAGCTCTATATTGATGAAGCCCATAATTACAAGAACCTGTTTCTTCACACCAAGATGAGAAATGTTGCAGGTATTGGTCAATCAGAAGCCTTTAAGTCATCGGATATGTATATGAAATGTCGTTATATGGATGAAATAACTGGAGGCAAGGGAGTTGTTTTTGCAACAGGCACACCAGTATCAAACTCTATGACGGAGCTTTATACCATGCAAAGATATCTTCAATATGATGATTTGAAAAAGCAAGGGCTAGAACATTTTGATGCATGGGCTTCTACCTTTGGAGAAACACAAACAGCGATGGAATTAAGTCCTGAAGGAACGGGATACCGAGTGAAGACTCGTTTTTCAAAATTCTATAACTTGCCAGAACTGATGAGTATGTTTAGAGAAGTGGCTGATATTCAAACGGCTGATATGCTTAACCTACCAACGCCAGAAGCTGAATTCCATGTAATAAAGACTATGCCAAGTGATGAGCAGAAAGAAATTCTAAAAAGCCTTGCTGAAAGAGCGGATAAGGTGAGAAATAATCAGGTAGAACCAACAGAAGATAATATGCTAAACATTACCAATGACGGTAAAAAGCTAGCCCTAGATCAAAGGCTCATTAATCCTCTGCTTCCTGATAATTCTGATAGCAAGGTCAATACTTGTATCAAGAATGTATTTAGCATTTGGCAAGCTTCAGAAGAACAGAAGTCAACGCAACTCATCTTTTCAGATATGTCGACCCCAAAGGCAGACGGAGAGTTTAACATCTATGATGATATTAGAGAAAAACTGGTTGAAATGGGCATTCCTAAAAAAGAAATCGCCTTTATACATGAAGCCAACACTGATAAGCAAAAGGAAGAACTCTTTGGCAAGGTTCGAAAAGGAGAAGTAAGAATCTTACTCGGTTCAACCCAGAAGATGGGTTCAGGTACAAATGTACAAAATAAACTCATTGCCTTGCATGATTTAGATGTCCCTTGGAGACCTGCTGACCTTGAACAAAGGGCAGGTCGAATTGTCCGTCAAGGGAATGAAAACGAGAAGGTAAATATCTTTAGGTATGTTACCGAAAACACCTTTGATAGCTACTTATGGCAGACTATTGAAAACAAGCAAAAGTTTATTTCTCAGATTATGACCTCAAAAACACCTGTGAGAGCCGCTGAAGACGTAGACGAAAGCAGTTTGAATTATGCAGAAATAAAAGCACTAGCAACAGGAAATCCTCTAATTAAAGAAAAGATGGACTTGGATAATCAAGTAACCAAGCTAAAAATGCTAGAAGCTAACTATAAGTCGAATAAGTACAGTCTAGAGGACAAGGTTGCAAAAACCTATCCAAAGGAAATACAAAAGACTGAGGACTTGATTGTACGTATGAAAAATGACCTTAATCAGGTCGAGCCAAAAGCGGAAGGCGAAGATAAGTTTAATGGCATTACTATCAAAGGAGAGAAGATTTTAGATAAGAAGCTTGCTGGTGAGAAGCTCTTAGAGGCAGTTCGGGGAGTTGATGTAAGTGAGGGTAAAGTTATAGGCGAGTATCGAAATTTTGAAGTAGAAGTTGCTTATAACGCATTTGCTAATCAATACACTTTTTCACTTAATGGAGATGCAAAGCACTATGGAACGTTTGGTACTAGTGCTGATGGTAATATCACTAGGCTGGATACCGTTCTTGATAAAATGCCTGAACGACTAGACCAACAAGAAAACAAGCTAATAGCTACAAAAGAGCAATTGGCCAATGCAAAAGAAGAACTTCAAAAGCCATTTGCTCAAGAGCAGGAGTTACAAGATAAGGTTCTAAGACTTGCAGAACTTAATAAACTTCTCGATATGGGCGAGGTGGAAGAATTAGAGAACCCTTCCCCTTTAATGGAAGACTTGAAAAGAGCCATTATCGAGTTTTGCAATGAAGAATATGATAATGACCATTCTTATGCTGAATTTGACACCTTGTATCCTGATTTAGCCCATGTAGGTATTGCTTATACAGAAACGTCAGATGGAAGAAACTCAATTTCATATGAGCTAAATCTTGAAGAAAAGTCTTGGTCTTTATACTTGGACGAGGACATATTAGTAGTAACTGAGAAGTTTGGTGATGAAGGCATGTCGGAGGATGAAGTCATTAAGGAAATGATTGAGAGTGTCCACTCTGCAAATTTTGATGACTTGGTCTATATGGATTCAGAAGACTTGATGCAAGCGACGGGTTTGGCCATTGATGATGAGGGCAATCTCTATGACCCACTAGCAAAAGACTTAGATAATGATGGAATTTCAGACCGCTATGACCATGATTTTAGGGATAGTGATTACTTTGAGTCGACCTATGATGTTGAAGATAATTTTCATACAAGAGATACAGGCGAAAAGCCATCGATTCTAGATCAGATTAAGGAAATAAAGGAAAATGAGGATAGACAAGAACCAGAGAAAGAAAACAAAGACAATAACCGAGATCGTTAAGGGGGCGAAAGCTCCCTATTTTATTTGGGAGGAATAAATAATGGATTACAAAGAAATTAGAGCAACGATAGAAAATATGGCCAATGATAATATCAAGGATTTAGTCAAAGCGATTATAAGTTTTTAAAAAGGGGTTAATGATGAAGACGCCCTTAACCAGATTTACGAATCCTATATGGACAATGACACGCAAGGTCTATTGAGTGATGAGTTTGATTATATGATTGATGAAATGAAAGAGCAGGGTCTCATTAAGGAAGAAGCCAGCATTAAAGAAGAAAGAGATGATTTGATTAATATTGTAGGCAACATTGCTAATGATGTTGAAAAACTAGAGCTTAAAAATAATCAAGGAGAGTCTTTTAAAGTGGTAAACTTTTCAGTAGTAACTAATGATGAAGACGGTAAAAAGATTTATCATAACTGTTCTGCCTATGAAGATAAGGCTAAAATACCAGAGACTTTTCAAAAGGGTGATTTTGTAAAACTGTTTGGTCAAGTAAGGAAAAATATAGATGAGAATGGTAAAGAACACACCAACGTCCGTATTCTCGATTCTAAGCTATTAAA
>JAAYEL010000075.1 GCA_012728755.1 Tissierellia bacterium
CATATAAAGAGATTAATATAGATCCAATAACGAAGCCAAAGAATGTACCCCCAATTATCAAATACGGCATATACTTTTGTTGCTTTTTAGTCTGTTTTTTCATTCTTCATCATCCTCCAAAATAAATATCTCTTCAATGGGTAGTTCAAAATATCTAACTAGTTTCAGGGCTAACTCTAAGCTTGGGTTGTATTTATTCTTCTCTATGGCATTTATGGTTTGGCGGGTTACTTGTAAGTCTTCAGCCATTTTTATCTGAGTAATCCCTTTGACGATTCGGATTTGTTTTATGTTATTGATAACTACCAACTGTATACCCCCCTTTAACATAAAGATATCTTTACACTCGTTCTATCAAGAAACACTTTTTATGTAAAGATATCTTTACGTATTAGAAATAGAATCTTACTCTTACTCTTGATCTCTTTTGCTCCATAAAATATGCCTCATATTGAAAAGAAGTTTACTTGTAGTTTATGTCAATAATAAAAGGTCTAATCATTAAAGATATTCTTCTCCGATTAGACCATATACTATCAGATTGAGAGAGAGAATACTCTGACCACAACTCCCTCTTAGGTCTCGCTTCTTTTACTTTACACTTTACAGTCCATAAATTTGAGCTCTATATTTTCATGATTTCGCTAAAATGATCTTTTCTGAAGAGTATCTCACTGTAGATAAAGCGCTTAAATTCGTGCTTTTATTGAACACTTACTATTTAGAAGTAATTACAAGTAAAATAAAACCCGAAATCCAGTGTTCACAATGGATTTCAGGTTTTATAGGTCTAAACTCCCGGGACTTCAGGTCACATATATAAGTAGAACGGTAGATATCATATGAAAATATGTCATTCTTCATACATTGATTTATATCTTGGTCTCTGATATTTTACTTCCTCTTTAATGTATTTTTTATAATCTTTGTATGCTTGTGACGACACTATTTCTTCTTTGCTTGTAGCATCTAATTTGATCGCTGCTGTTGCTGCTGCCTGTATAATTGAGCCATCATTATTTCCTGCAGCAACTATGATGTAATATTTATCTTCTTCAAGCATTGTATCACCTTCGAGCAGGGTCACCATATTACTTGAGGATGATATTCCACCAATCTTGCTAAATTTTATAGGTGTATTTTTCTTTGTTTTCCCTTTCAAATTATCAATAACTGTAATAGAATATGTAGTCATCGGGATTCCAGGATCAAGGTCTTCAGCACTGCTATGCACGTTTTTGATTTCTTCATCAATGCGTGCAACAAATACATAATCTCCAAACCCCACTACTTCCTTAAGATTTTTTATATTTATAACATTCATACCGCTTACGTATTGAATTGGTAACTCTTTTTGGGACTTCATTAGAAATTGAGTTGCAAACAATGACATGCATAGCATTATTATGATGATCACTATTTTGTGTTTTTGTTCATCATTACCACCCTTTCTTTAATATAAAGTTAAATAAGACTAATTATTTTAGCAGCTGCATCATAAGAGTCCTTGTCATCTTGATGCAATGACGTATTTGAATGAAACACCTTATAGAA
>JAAYEL010000076.1 GCA_012728755.1 Tissierellia bacterium
ATAGTGCAAGATTGAAATTACTTTCTCTCTTACACTATTTATGGTACTAAAGGCCCCCCAAGAAGTGCTAAAGAATAGAAACTTGGGGGGGCTACCCTTTTCCTATTAAAATGAGGCTCGCTTCGTAAGCTCCTATTTTTAGTAATTGGCTAAGTCCTAAGAGTTTATCGAAAAAGAAGAAGTTCTTAGGACTATGGGCTTTATTGGCATTCAAATAATGAAGGATGTGAGCTTTTGCTAGCAAAAGCTTCCTTTTTGTTTTATGAATGCGCCTTGCTTCGCAAGCTTCTTTTCAAAGTGGGTATGTATATCTTAATTGTGGAGGTGCTTATGAGAAAGTGGTTGTTGGTTTTGGCGGTGCTTGGATTGTTCCTTGTAGGCTGTGAGAAGCCTTTGAGTCAGAGCGATGTTGAGAAGGGGTTTGCTGATAAATATGAAGGTGTTGAGTATGAGATTATTGGCAAAAGCGAGTTTGACAAGGATGATGTAGCACATGATGAAGCTTCGATGATTTTGAAAGCTAGGAGCGGTGAGGTAGATTTTACCATGTATTCTATCAAGGATGCATATTCGGTGTTTTTTCCTCAGTACTATCCTGAAAGTGATTATTCACAGAGGGTAGTTGAGCGATTAGCTGAGATTTATGATGGCGATTTGGACGGCGTTGAGTTTAGAAATTATGAAAAGCTAGATATTGGCAATGTATATGTCGAGTTTAGTTATGAAGATATGAATGGATTGGAACAGGGCTATGAGAAATTGGCTAAATTTGTTAGGTATGCACTTGGGGGAAATGAAAAATTATATTTGAGTGTAGGTTCTGTTTTTAGGGATTCGCTTGGCATGAATACGGCTGATGAGCCTAAATCAAATGGGTCATATATGGGGTATGATTTGAAGGAGTTTAGAAGGGCTGGAAGGATTGAAGAACATGATGTGGATCTGATGCTTGAGAATTTATATCAGGATTCGAAGCGATATTATGTTATGTTTAGTGCAAGCCATAAGATTAATGATGTTGATTATTCGCTAGCATGGGCTAAGGATTTTGTTCAAAGGAATGAGGGATATCAGTTTTCTGTAATTAAGGATGATGAGATTTTTTATTGGGATGATATTTTTACTTATGAAGGTATCAGGCTTCCATATACTAGCTTTTATGATGTGCTAAAAAGGCTTGATTATGATAGTTTGAAGGGAGATGAGACATCGTTTAGCTTTGAAGATAAAGATGGTAAGACATATGAATTTTCGGATGAGTTTGTAGGAAAAGATCGAGAGATTAATACTACGGAAGGCCTGAAGATGTTTAAGTCGAATTACTATTTGGTGGATGGAGAGGTTAAGTTTTTTACATCTGCGATGCAAAGGTCATTGGATATTTACCATTGGGGAAGAATTATTGGATATAGATTTGTAAAGGGTTGGCATGATGAGATACCCGCAACAAAAATAGAGTATTGATTGAAAGCTTGTAAGGTAGAGAATCTTACAGGCTTTTTTGATATACTTATTTATAAAGGTAAAATGCTCTAGAGTTTAAGAAATTTTTAAGAATTTCGTAGTTTGGTTGTAGAAACTCTTTGATACTATATAGTTGGAGGTAGACAAATGCGTAAATATAATATACTTGTAGCGGAAGATGATAAGGCGATTAGAGAGTCGTTGGGAATTTATTTGAAAAATGGTGGATATGAGGTGTTCTATGCCGAAGATGGTGTTCAATGCATCGAGGTATTTGAAAAAGAGGATATCGATTTGGTGATTATGGACTTGATGATGCCAAGGATGGATGGAAATCAAGCGATTATGAAGCTTAGAGAGTATTCCTATGTACCGATCATTATCCTATCTGCTAAGTCTGAAGATTATGATAAGGTAGTAGGGCTTGATATTGGAGCTGATGACTATATTACGAAACCATTTAACCCATTCGAATTGATGGCGAGGGTTAATTCTAATATTAGGAGATTCTACAACTATAAGCCTAATTAACCAACAGATGAATATATTCAGATAGGAAACCTGAGACTAAATACATTTCAAAAAAATATTGAAGTTGAAGGAAAGGTGGTTAGTCTTACATCTACAGAGTTTGGGATTTTGGAGTTAATGATGAAAAATCCAAATAGAGTATTTACAAGTGATGAGATTTACGAATATGTCTGGCATGAAGATGCGATCGATACAAAAACTGTAACGGTCCACATTAGAAGAATAAGAGAAAAAATTGAGATTAATCCAAACAAACCGACATACCTCCAAGTTGCCTGGGTAATAGGATATAAATTTGTTGACCCAAATAGGAGGAAATAATGAAAAGTAGAGGATTTTACCAAAAAGGTATAGTATCTATAGTTTTAATAATCATAAGTTTAATTTCATCGATAGCTATCATGAAAGTCAATTTGGACGATGTGATTTTAAGAGAAGTGGATTTTCAAAAGATTACTTCATCACAAGAATACCTAGAACATGTTTTATATAGTGAAAATAATATAAACAGATTAAACGAAGGCACTGAAAGATCGGGATTTTTAAGAAAAGACGATAGTGAAGTTTTAGACTATGCGGTTAGAAAAACTATAATTGAAAATTATGCATTCACAAAGGAATTTGCTGATAACAATCCAGAGCTTTTTACAGTACTTGCTTTAGATGATAGTGTACGTCTTATCAGTAAGGATGTAAATGAACAAAGTGAAGAAGATGAATTAGCTATAAAGGAAAATAAATATAGTACACAAAATGGAAATTACCAACAGCCAAAAGTTGCTACTGTCTTTATGACAAATATGGAAGAATATAAAAATCAATTAGGAAGTTCAAGCGACAAGCAAAGTATATTTGATCCTAGTAAGATAGATATAAGTAAACAAGAAGCGGGGATTATCACAAGAACTTATAAAGTTGAAAACAATAGACTAGAGCCAGTGGCAAACACAAAACCAAAAGTAGATGCATTCGAAAAGTCTGTTTTTGATTCAATGACTACTCTTATGAATAGAAGTAGCGTATTAAAAGAAGGGATAATCTCTATTGATTCCTATGTTTCTACAAATCTTAATGATGCTAATGTTGTAAGGATTCTTAATAGCGAGATAGTTCCTATAACATATATGTTAAAAGGAGTTATATTTTTGGCTGTAGCAATATTTATCACAATGATATTTGCTACAATAGTTAATTATGAAAAAGCAGAAAACTATGAGATTTATGGAGGAAAGAATATCCCAATTGAGTTATATATGATGCTTTTTGTATTCGTATTTACTACATTTGTATTGGGAATGGGAGCTAGCATATCATTTATTATGAGAAAAATGTATGAAATGGCATTTAATTTCAATACGACTATCATATTTGTTATGGCTTTTGCAGGGGTATTTGTAGCAACTTACATTACATTCTATGGTATTTACTCACTAAAATCTATTTATAAGGAAGGCTTTAAAAGCTATGTATTTAGAAACTCAATTACAGTTAAGCTATTTAGGTTTTTGAAAAGAGTAATAGGAAGAGGTTTTAGATATTTCTTTGGAGATTTTAATCCTACTTCGAAGCTACTGTGGCTAGGTATATTTTTTATAGCGATGCTAGGAGCATATATGACAACTTGGTTGATCTTTAGATCAAACTTTATATCAATGCTTAGCGTGATCTTGGTGGTTGTTGTATTTTACTGGATTAGAAAATATTTATATGATTTTGAAGAAGTTGAGAAGGTTTCAGATCATATAGCTTCTGGAGATTATCATATAAAAATTGATGAAAATGAGAATGGTTTTAAGAAATTATCTCAAAACCTAAATAAAGCTGGTGATAGTTTAAGCTTAGCTATAGGTAAGGAACTTCAATCAGAAAGAATGAAAACTGAGCTTATCACAAATGTTAGTCATGATTTAAAAACTCCATTAACATCAATAATTAACTATTCGCAACTTATCACAGATGAGAATACATCTACAGATCAAGTTAGAGAATATGCAAAAGTTATTAATGAAAAATCACATAAATTAAAGGATTTAATAGAAAGCTTATTTGAGATTTCTAAAGTATCTAGCAAAAATGTTGAGCTTAATTATATGGATTTAGACCTTAAGCAAATATTAGATCAAAGTATTGGAGAATGGCTAGATAAATATGATGAAAAGGGCTTAAACGTTGTGATGAACACGCCTGAAAATCCAGTGATAGTTAGCCTTGATGGCCAATACGCTTCAAGGATTTTGGATAATGTATTTTCAAATATCTACAAATATTCCCTTGAAAATACGAGAGTATATATAGACCTTTATGAAAAAGATAAAAAACTTGTAGTAAAAAACATCTCTAAATATCCGCTAAATATATCTGCCGATGAGTTAATGGAGAGATTTACAAGAGGCGATGCTTCAAGAAATACTGAAGGATCAGGCCTTGGACTTTCGATAGCAAAGTCGCTTACAGAACTAATGAATGGAAAATTCGATTTAGAAATAATGGGGGATGTTTTCAAAGTTGAGATAAATTTTGGAGCAGACCATGAATAATACAAAAAACAAATCTAAAATTTTTATAAGTTTTATATTGATAATAATCACATCTTTGGTAATTCTATTTACTTTTAAGGGTGAAATGGCTATCGCTGTATTAGACAAGATAAATCCATTTGAACAAGGTGTTACTGCTCAAAAATACATGGTTATCAACTTAAAAAATGGAAGAATCATAAAGGAAAAAGGTGTATATGATAAAGTAACTCCAGCGAGCATATCAAAGCTTTTTTCGATAGAGTACGCTAACGAAATATATGGGTTAAACGAAACCATTGATATAGAGCAAAATGCATATGATTTGGTAATAGCAGGCTCAAAGTTAGCTAATTTAGTACCTGGAAGATACTACACATTAAACGTATATCATGGCTTACTGTCAGCATCTGGTAATGACCTAGCGCTTGGCATGGCTTCAGCTATAGGATATAGGCTTGAACCAAAATCTAATTATGCAAAAGAAGCGATTGGGCATTTTACAGAAAGTTTAGATGAACATTTAAAGAGTATAGGTATAAATAATACTAAGATCACTAATCCATCAGGATATTCATATGAAGACTATACGACTATCAATGACATACATCAAGTGGTAACAAGATTACTTAAAAACGAATGGTTTCGAACACTTATATCTCAAAAAAATGTAACTACAATAACGCCAAATGAGAAGGCTTTGAGTTGGGATAATACGAATGAATTTTTAGACCCGAATTCATCATACTATAATCCTGATATAAAGGGAGTTAAGACGGGGAGTTTGAGTAGTTACTATAATATAATCACACTTTATCAAAAAGATGGAAACGAATATCTAATATATGTGTTTGGAGCTAAGACAAATGATAGAAGATATAGTGATGTTGAAAAATTAATAGAAGATTTATACTAAAAAAGCGATTATATCGCTTTTTTTTCTTTGATACAAATAGTAACAGAGGTTACAATTCAATAACATTTTGGATAAATGGTTGACAATCATTCGGGTGGGTGATAATCTATATATGATAAGTTATCAACGGAGAAGGTTAGAGTTTGATCAGCTTTGACCAGGATGAGAAAGGATGTAAATATGAATCTAAAAAACATTAAATACAAAAAGGAGATATTTTTTCTATATATCTTTCCGATAATTATAATTGCTTTATTAGCTTTATTACCAGAAGTATTGATTTCTTTATCGGGATTAGATAAATATCCAGTAGCGGCTGTTCAACTAATGTTACCAATAGTGTTAATTGTTATTCCAGTGGTATCGACACGAAGTCATGTTTTTAATAATTGGAGTCTAAAAGATTCAAAAAAGGTTCTGATTATGGAATTAATTTATTCACTATTAATCATAGTTTTGCTATACTTATTAGCATTAAGACTTCAACCGGTGATGGAAGCTATGCAGTTGAAAAATGCAGAGTTAGAAAAAATGATAGAAACAATCAAATAAATTAAGAGCGATATTCTAGATATTCTAGTCTATCGCTTTTTTTTTGTTGACAAAGAGGTGCATTAAATATAAACTGATACTAACTGATACTAAATGATACTAACTAGTATCAGTTAGTATCAGTTTAGGAGGCTACTATGGATATAAGCTTATTTATGAAAATATTCAAAGACAAAGAATTATATAACTTTAATAAAATGAAGCATAAATACGGACAGGATATATTTAATGAGTATCTTGAAGAAGTAAAAGATAAATTCTACGAAGAAATTGACTTACTTGATTTTCAAGGCAAGAATATTTTTTATGTTCCAGAAAAATCACGTATAAAGTCTATTGGATTTAAGATACTAAATGGTAGAGAAACATCTGGTGAGCCATATGTAAAGAAAGCTATGAGAGAAGAGACAGCAGCTACCTTTGATATCGAGGATATAGAATATAAATTAGAAAGTGTAAGAAGTATATTTGATGGTGCGATACCAAAAGATAAGATGGAAGAGCGCATACTTGGCATGAAATTAGGAATAGAATTCATCTTTGATAGAAATAATAAAATAAATGAAGAAAATCTATTTGAACTATATAAGATGGCGATATGGGATTCGCTAGATGAAGAAGATATCATCATAGAAGGATCATATTATAGACATGATACAGTATATGTTCAAAACGGTATCGAAATATTGCATAGTGGATTAAGTCATGAGCTATTAGAAAGCTATATGAAAAGATTAATTGAGTATATGAATGAGAGTAGCGATGATGAACTGGTAAAATCAACGATAATTCATTTTTATATATCATATATACATCCATACTTTGATGGAAACGGACGTATGGCTCGATTGGTACAAATGTGGTATTTAATACAGTCTGGTTATCCTGGAGTATTTCAAGTATCTCTTTCTAAATTAATTGAAGAAAACAGAAAAGCTTACTATAAGGCATTTGATATGATTGAAGCAAATCAAAAGATTAGTGGAGTTCTTGATGTCACACCATTTGTTCAATTTATAAACGACAAAGTATTCAACAAATTATCAAAACAAAATCCATATCAAAATACGATGGAAGATTTTACAAAGATACTAGACAGTGGAAAAGTGACAAAAAAGGAAGTAGATTTGTGGAAGTTTGTTATAAGTGAATATGGTAGTGAACAGTTTTCAACAAAGCAATTAGAAAAAGATTTTCAAAATGCTGCCTATGCTACCATTAGAGGATTTGTAAACAAATTCGAAGAGCTAGGATTATTAACAAAACAGGTTTATTCAAACCGAAATAAATATAGGGTTAGATAACCTAAGGAGCAACTATGAAAAAGATTTTAGATTCAATTTATTCGGATGGGACTAGTTTTTATGTATCAAACCCCTATCCAAGAAAAAATGAAAAGATAATGATAAAGTTAAGAATGATAAAAAATGATGTGGTAAAAAAGGTATTCATTAGATATAAAAAGCTTGGTATGGAAATTGTTGAGCCGATGAAACTTGATTACGAGAAAAATGGACTTAGCTATTTTGTAGCTAGTGTGGTATGTGTAGAAGATAAGCTAAGTTATCAATTTTATATAACTACCGAAGATAAGATATATTTTTATACTCAATACAGGGTTAGTGATTATCTGCCTGATGAGTCACAAAACTTTCAGATTTTGGTAGACTATGATGCGCCTGTTTGGATGAGAAAAAGTGTATTTTACCAGATAATGGTCGATAGATTTTTTAATGGAAAAAGTGAAATCACGCCAAATGAAAACTCATATACATATCAAGGTCATAGGCCTATGATTGAAAGATGGGGAGCTATTCCGAAAGAATATGAAGAAAGTCATTGTATGGATTTTTATGGCGGAGATTTATATGGCGTGATTGAAAAACTGGATTATCTTCAAGATCTGGGAGTAAATGCGCTATATCTAAACCCAATATTTATATCTCCTACCATGCATAAATATGACGCGCTAGATTACTTTGAAGTTGACCCTCATTTTGGTGGCAATGAAACTTTAATCGAGCTTAGTAAAGAACTAAAGAAACGAGATATGAGATTAATGCTTGATATATCGGTTAATCATACAAGCAGTGCTTCTAAATGGTTCAATAAAGATTTGGAATTTTATGATGCAAATGTCGGGGCATTTCACAATAAAGATTCAAAAGAAAGACAGTATTATTTTATAGAAGATGATGGGAAATATCATTGTTGGGCGGGGGTTGAGACGATGCCGACTTTGAATTATGGTTCTAAGAAACTAAGGGACATCATATATAAAAATGCCGATTCTGTCCTTAAAAAATGGTTAAAGCCACCCTACGACATTGACGGATGGAGATTTGATGTGGCGGACGTGATGGCTCGTAATGAAAAAATAAATGTATATGAAGAGGTCTGGGAAGAGATAAACCATGAACTAAAAACTACTAAACTTGATAGTGTCATACTTGCTGAGGAGTGGATGGATGCCAGTGAAATGTATGGTAAATCTAAATGGGATTCGACTATGAACTATTTTTCATCAGCAAGGCCGATAAGAGAATTTGCGGGCGAAGGAGATTTGTTTATAAATAGAAATCCTTACTTAGCAAACATCAAATACGAAACGAGCGCGGAAAACCTAAATGAAAGAATCCTTCAATTTGCTAGAAAAAATCCATCACAAATTCAATATCAGATGCTTAATTTAATCGATAGTCACGATGTTTCTAGACTTCATAATAACCCAGAAATTGATTTTGATATATACAAAGGTGCAGTTGTCACTTTGCTTGGACTTCCTGGAGCTACAAGTATCTATTATGGCGATGAAAAATATTTAGATGGTAGGATAAACTCCAACGAAGGTGCTAGATATCCAATGGATTGGTCAGAAAAATTACCTAAACAAAATCAGGAAATATTCGATTTATATAGAAAACTAATGAGACTTAAATCATCAGATGTGGCGCTTCAAGAAGGTGGCTTTGATATTGTCTATGCTAAGAATCAGGTTTTTGCATATGTTAGATTTACAGAAGATAAACTATATCTTTTCGTATGGTCAAAAAGTGAAAATAAAGAGCGATTCGAGTTAGACTTAGATAAATATGGTATGCAAACAAAAACTCCTAAAATATTAACTGGAAACATATTATGCACGCAAGAGAAGTATAAACTAATCATAGAAGTAGATAAGAGAAGTCATGGGGTTGTAGAACTTTAAAGGAAGTTATTTAATATTAATAAAGATATGTTTAGATTTCGAATAAATATTTAAATGATATATATTCTTGCCGTTTACTCATGGATGAAACGTTGAAAATTATTCCATTTAATGATATAATTAGTTAAAGGTTATAACATTAACGAAATAGCAGTAAGGAGGTAATAAGCATGTTAACACTTAGTATTTCGAGGTGCAAAAATGGAGACTCTTTAATGTAGGGTTTCTAGTAGAAGTCTGTTCACAAGGAGGGTATATTATGAAAAGAACACTATTAATAATTTCGGTATTTATGTTATCGCTAATTCTTACATCAACATCTGATGTCTTGGCTCAGACAAATAACGAACTTAGTCGTGAACGTGAAAGTAAGCTAAACAGCAGAATAGAATTGTTTTTAGAGAAGAGAAATGACGTTATGAATAGTAATGAAAGAACTTCTCTAAACGACCATAAAGAAATTGATAACACTTATGAAAAGATATTGGATATAGATAATGAAAAATTAAGTGTTTTTCTAGAAAAATATGATTTATTAAAAAAGCAAAATTATGAAGCTACACAAACTAGTACAATAGTTGTAAATGAAGATATTACAAAAACTTTAGAACAAGATGTATTAGGTAATAACGTAATAAGAGTTAAGCATTTTATAGAAGGTAAAGATACTATATCTGGAATAACTTTTGCTGATCACTCATTTTTTGAAATAAACTATACATTTGTATTTGATAAAGATAATGATAGGCTTATAGATTATTATTCAGATGATAGTTCAGAAAAAGTTCTAATAAATGAAGATATGGATGAAATGATAAAGTTGAATATCCAAGAAATGGAAAAGAGAAATTCTGAGGCAGAAGCCGTGATGAAACAATCTGGAAAGATTTGGGGAACTCGTAAATTATCTCACTACGTGGTGTGATATAAAATCGAGGAACAAATTATAGGAGAAGAATCATGAAAAAAAGAATAATTGCAGTATTACTAGCTTTAGTTACTATCCTAAGTTTTGCAGCTTGTTCAAAGACTTCAGCGTCAAATAAAGAGGTGACTAAATTGATTACACAGATGCATGAACTTTATAAGAAAGATCCGGTAATTGGCACTCAAGGTGTTGATAATGCTATGAAGAAATTTGATATACCAGAAGATAAGGTTAAAGATTTTACATCGGAAGAACTTTTAGAACTTACTCTTAATCATCCTCATATACACTTAATATCAGCATATAATGATAGAATGACTATGATAGGACTTTTAGAAAATGGATTTACTCCGTTTAGATTATTTTTACAAAAAGATGATGCAAAAACTGTTGTAGCATCATTCACAGAGTCTTATAAGCCAAGTAGAGATATTAATGAAGTTGATGAAAATTCTATTAAAGAAACTTTGATTGGTATCAGAGATAGATTAGACAATAAAGAAACTTCATATGTCACTGACAAGTAATATGATAAATAGAAAAATTAAGGGATTAGCTCGTTTGAGTTAATCCTTTTTCGTTTTATAAGTGGTATTTTACTTGCTTATAAGCTAAAATAGAATTGAGGTGAAATATGAATGATTTTTTATTAATTAAGTTTTCTTTGGATAGAAAATTTGATGATTTTATACAAAATACTATATATGGTTACGAGATTGTAGGCTTTGAGATAGATGACCCAAGAGAAAAGCTTCAGTTGATTGAGGATTTGCCAGTTTGGGAGGTATCAGATCTTAAGATTGTCGATGATGGCAATATCAAATATGGGGTTTATTTTACAAAGGATGATAGTGGTAAAAGACAGATGGCAAACCTTATAGATTTTTTAGAAAAGAATATTGAAGGTTTCTCATATAGTTTCGAGCAAATCGATAATTCGAATTGGGAAGAAGAGTGGAAAAAATCCTATAAATCATTTGGTATTGGAGAGAAGATTTTGGTCAAGCCAAGTTGGGAAGAAATTGAGAAAACAGATAAGATTGTTATCGAGATAGATCCAAAAATGGCTTTTGGTACAGGAACTCATGAGACGACAGCTCTTTGCATGGCCTATGTTGAAAATGAAGATTTAACAGGAAAAACTGTGCTAGATATCGGTAGTGGCTCAGGTATACTTTCCATACTTGCCAGCAAGCTGGGTGCTAAAAAAGTGGATGCCTGTGATATAGATCCTATCGCAATTGAGAGTGCTAAGGAAAATATCAAGATAAATAAGACGGATAATGTATCAGTCTTCTATTCAGATTTACTATCAGAAGTAGATGGAAAATATGATATGATTTTTGCCAACATCCTAGCTGAGATAATAGTGATACTTCTTGATGATGTGGATGATTATCTAAATGATGAAGGTATATTGATACTTTCAGGAATCATAAATCCAAATGCCTATCTTGTGAAGGATAAACTTAGAGAAATAAATTATGAGATTATTGATGATATACAAGATGGAGAATGGACATTGATAGCTGCGAGGAGAAAAGATGTATAGATTTTTTGAACAAGAAAACGCGTTAAAAAGTGATAGTCTTTATCTAAATAGCGAAAATACTCATCATATTTTGAATGTTTTGAGGATGCGAGAAGATGAGCTTTTTGAAGTTGTCATTGATAAGAAAGTATATCTTGGGAATTTTACAAAAAAAGAAGGCGAATCATTGGTGGTAAATGTTAAAGATATATATGAAGATACAAATGAATCCAAAATCAAGATTCATCTGTATCAAGGTTTACCAAAATCCGACAAATTAGAACTAATAATTCAAAAATGCATAGAATTAGGTGTAAGCGAGATAACACCTTTTACGAGCAGTAGAACCATCGTAAAATGGGATGTAAAAAAAGAATCCAAGAAACTAAAACGATATGAAGATATCGCAGAAGCTGCAGCTAAGCAATCAAAACGTGGTTATATCCCAAAGATTAATGGGGTCATTGATTTTGGTATGCTAATAGAACAGATTAAAGATAATGTCAGTATATTAGCTTATGAAAATAGAGGGAATTCTCTTAGAAATGTATTAAGAGATGAAGCGAGTAAAAATATTAATATAATTATTGGACCAGAAGGTGGATTTTCAGAGCAGGAGGTTGAATCCTTGGCTGAAAATGGAGCAAAAGTGGTTCATTTAGGAAATAGAATACTAAGAACTGAAACAGCAGCCATAGCATTAGTGGCTATGATTCAGTATGAAATTGGAGATGTTAATGAAGAAATTTGATGTAGTAACCTTAGGATGTAAGGTTAATCAATATGAAAGTGAAGCTTTAGAAAAGCTATTTGAGACAAGCGGCTACGAAAAAGTACAGGGTAAGGAAGCTGCTGATGTTTATGTCATAAATACATGTACAGTTACAGGACAAGCTGCTGCTAAATCAAGACAGCAGGTATCAAGAGCAAAGAAGAAAAATCCAAATGCAAAGATAGCAGTTATTGGATGTTATTCTCAAGTAACGCCAGAAGAGATAGAGGCACTTGGTGGCGTTGATGTTATTATCGGAACTAAGCATAGAGGTAGAGTGATTGAACTTTTAGAAGAAAGTGAAAGACTTGGAAGTACTATTAATATAGTTGATAATATAAAACAAAACCAAGAATTTGATGAACTTGATTCATCTACGGAAAGGGATATGACAAGAGCATATCTAAAGATACAAGAAGGATGCAATATGTATTGTAGCTATTGTATCATCCCATATGCAAGAGGGCCTATATCATCCAGAGAGATTGATAATATAGTTGAAGAAACTCAAAATCTAGCAGATAAGGGCTATAAAGAAGTGGTATTAACAGGTATACATGTTGAATCTTATGGAAAAGATAAGGGCAAAGAATACTATAGATTGATTGATGTGGTTGAGAGGGTGGCTGAGGTTAATGGAATTGAGAGGATTCGTTTATCATCAGTTGAACCTAGAGTTATCACGGACGAGTTTTTAGAAAGATACAAAGATACTAAAAAGGGCTGTGACCATTTTCATTTATCATTGCAAAGTGGTTCGGATACCATATTAAAGGCGATGAATAGAAAATATACAACAGCTGAATATAAAGAAAAAGTAGATTTAATTAGAAAGTATCTTCCAAAGGCTAGTATCACTACAGATATCATCGTTGGTTTTCCTGGTGAGACGAAGGAACTTTTCGAAGAGACTATGAGCTTTGTTGATAATATTACATTTGCTAAGATACATGTATTTCCTTTTTCTAGAAGAGAAGGAACGCCAGCTTATGATTTTCCAAATCAGGTTCAAGGACCGGATAAAAAGCAAAGAGCGCATGATTTATCACTAAAAGAAGAAAAGATATCTGAGGATTTTTTAGACTCATTTATTGGAGATAATTTGGATGTGTTATTTGAATTTGATTCATCACAGCCACAATTTAGCGAAGGGTATAGTACCAACTATTTGAGAGTTAAGGTTCAAAGAGATGATGATTTAATCAACCAAATAAGAACAGTAAAGATTATGGAAAGAGAAGGACAAGTACTTAAGGGAATCGTAATTTAATAGGAGGATTCTATGGATTGTATATTTTGTAAATTAGCGAATAAAGAGATACCAACACAGGTGGTTTATGAGGATGAATATGTTTTTGCCTTCAACGACACAGATCCTAAAGCACCAATTCATCTACTATTTATCCCTAAAAAACATATATCATCTAATAATGATGTAGAAAATGATGATATGATTATGGCTCATATTTTTAGTGCTATTAGAAAAGTGGCTAAGGATATGGGATTCGATAAAGATGGCTATAGAATAGTAAATAATGTTGGTGATGATGGAGGACAAAGTGTTCATCATATACATTTTCATGTGATGGCTGGAAGAAAAATGCTTTGGCCGGCAGGATAAGATTATGAAAAAAATACTATCTCTATTTACACTTCTATTAGCTCTAACACTTTTAAGTTCATGTGGCTTAAATGAGCCTATGAAAGTGGAAAAACCCGAAGATGCTACTAGCGAGGATGTTAATAAACCTATAGATAAAAACCCCGATGTTGAAGATGAAAGAAATTTTGAAGAAATAGCTTATCAAGAACAAATGAACAGAATTCGTCAGATGTATCCAAATATTAAAAGTGCTACAGATTTTAATGAAAACGGGATTGATGACTACAGTGATTTTGTTAATGGAGCTAGAAAAGATGCTATAAATCATCCAATATATGACCCTGCCTATGTGGGCACTAACAAGGGATATCCAGCGCCTGAAAGAGGGGTTTGTACGGATGTTATTTGGCGAGCATTTAAGGAAGCGGGCTATTCGATTAGATCGATGCTAAATAATGATATAGAAAACGATCCTGGTTCATATACTCTTTATGGACCATTTGATGGATATATTGAATTTAGAAGAGTTAATTCGATGAGACCATTTTTAGAGAAGTATTTTAAAGTATTACCAAATGAGTTAGAAGATCCAAATGATTGGCAGCCAGGAGATATAGTTATTTTTAATCCTGATGATTACCATATTGGGCTATTATCAGATAATAGAAACCTAGATGGATTCCCACTGGTATTTCACAATCAGGGGCAGTCAGAAAGGGAAGAGGATTTTCTAAGTAAAAGAGAGATTTCTGGGCATTTTAGATTTGTTCCAGAAGATATACCGCAAGGAGTTTTAGTTCCTTGGGAGGATGGAGAAGATGGACAGTAATAGCAGGATATATGATTGTATCATAATTGGTGGAGGTGTCATTGGCACCTCTATTGCCTACCAATTGGCTAGAAAAAAAGGCGATTTTTTGCTTTTGGAAAAGCAAAATGATATTTGTTTTGGGACTTCTAAAGCAAACTCTGGGATAGCTCATGGTGGTTATGATGCTAAACCGGGAAGTAATAAAGCCAAGTTTAATGTCCTTGGGATTAATATGATGTCGAAACTTAATGAGGATTTACAGTTCCTATATAAGGAAATTGGTGCTCTAGTAATCTGTCATAGCGAAGAGGATTTACCTAGACTTAAAGAAATCTACAACCGTGGATTGGAAAATGGAGTTGAAGGGTTATCGATACTAAATAGAGAACAAATCCTAGAAATCGAGCCAAATATAGCTGATGATGTTGTTTATGCGCTACATAGTAAAAAAGCAGGAATAGTAAATCCCTTTTTAATGACAGTTGCTTTTGCGCAAATGGCAAATATAAATGGCGTAGACTTGAGGATGAATCAAGAAGTATTAAATATAGAAAAACTAGATGATAAATGGTTATTAAAAACCAAGGACAATCAATACATAACAAAGACTATAGTTAATGCTGCTGGAGTTTATTCTGATAATTTAAGTAATATGATTTCTGATAATAAATATGAGATACGTGCTAGAAAAGGTGAATACATATTACTTGATAAGGAAAGCTATGGCGTGGTTAACTCTGTTATTTTTGATTTGCCGACTCATAGAGGAAAGGGAGTACTTGTAGCTCCAACCAGTGATAATAATATTATAGTCGGACCAACTTCAAGGTTTATAGAAGGTAAAGATGATATATCAACATCTTCTGAGGGTCTTGATAAAGTTATTGAACTTAGTGGATATATGGTTAAAAACATTGAATACGCATCAGTGATTACTTCTTTTACTGGTCTTAGAGCTCATGAGACGGGCGATGATTTTATCTTAAATGAGGAAAAGCCAGGATTTTTCAACTGTGTGGGTATCGAGTCTCCAGGGTTAACCGCAGCACCAGCTATAGGAGTTTATATGGCTGATTTAGTTTCTAAGAAGTTAGGATTAGAAGATAATGAGCATTTTATAGAGAAAAGAAATCCGATTGAACGTATAGCAGAAGTTGATTACGAAGCGCTTGAAAAACTTATCAAGGAAGATAGAAGATTTGCTAATGTAATTTGTAGATGCGAGAAAGTAAGCGAGATGGAAATTATTGATGCTCTAAATACACCTGTACCTGCTAATTCACTTGATGGTATAAAGCTTAGGACAAGAGCGATGGCTGGTAGATGTCAGGGTGGATTTTGTATACCTAAGATACTTGAGATAATTAAGAGAGAAAAAGATATAGATTATGAATCTATTCTTAAAAATAATGAAGGATCAACTTTGATAGTTGGTAAGACAAAGTAGGTTATTATGTATGATTTAGTAATTATTGGCGCAGGGCCAGCTGGACTTGCAAGTGCTCTTGAAGCCTACGAAAATGGAATTAAGAAAATATTAATAATTGAGAGAGATAATATGCTTGGTGGCATATTAAATCAATGCATACATAATGGATTTGGACTTCATAGATTTAATGAAGAATTAACTGGACCAGAATATACACAAAGATATGTTGATATGCTAGAAAATACTAATATAGAATTTATGCTTGAAGCTATGGTTGTTGAGATAAAAAAAGACAAAACAGTTATAGTGATGAATAAAGATATCGGCATTAAATACATAAAGGCTAAAGCTATCATACTTGCGATGGGTTGTAGAGAAAAAAGTCGTGGAGCGCTTAACATAGCTGGGACAAGACCAAGTGGTATATTTTCAGCGGGTACTGTTCAAAGACTTGTAAATATCGATGGATATTTACCGGGAAAAGATGTCGTGATACTTGGTAGTGGTGATATTGGTTTAATAATGGCTAGAAGGATGACTCTTGAAGGCGCTAAAGTTCACGCTGTAGCAGAAATCATGCCAACATCAAGTGGTCTTAAAAGAAATATAGTACAATGTTTAGAAGATTTTGATATACCCATATTCTATAATACGACTGTATCAAAAATAGTAGGTAGTAAAAGAATAGAAGGAGTTTATCTTTCAAAAGTAGATGAGAATTTAAAACCAATAGAGGGCACGCAGGTTTACTATCCATGTGATACTTTACTTCTATCGGTTGGTCTTATCCCAGAAAATGAACTATCCAAACAATTAGGATTAGACCTAAATCCAAACACAAGAGGACCGATAGTAGACGATAAATTAATGACCCAAGTAGAAGGTGTGTTTGCCTGTGGCAATGTCCTTCATGTACATGATTTGGTTGATAATGTATCAAAAGAGGCTAAACTAGCAGGATTTAATGCAGCTGCATATATTAAAACTTTAATGGTGGAGGAAAGGCATGAATAAGAAACATTTTACCTGTGTTATATGCCCGGTAGGTTGTAGTCTTACGGTAGATATTGACGACCACGGAAAAGTCCTATCTGTTACTGGAAATAAATGTAAACGAGGTGAGACATATGCTATCTCGGAGATTGAAAATCCAAGAAGGACAATAACCTCAACTATAAAAATCAATAATTCAGATATGAGCATGCTACCAGTAAAGACTAAAGATTCTATCCCAAAAGATAAGATATTTGACACTATGAAATTGATTAATTCAATAGAAATAGATGCACCCATTAAAATAGGTGATATAATAATAGACAATATATTAGATACAGGGGTATCTTTGGTGGCAACACGCAATGCCGACAAAATTTGATAATTTGCCTCTTGCAAAAAGTCAAACCTTAATATATACTAATAGGGTATAAAAAATCCTCAAAGGATATAAGACAACGAGGGGGTGAAAACCATGACAGAAATCAGAGTAGGCGAAAATGAATCTATAGATAACGCGCTTAAGAGATTTAAAAGACAATGTGCTCGTTCAGGAGTTCTTTCTGAATACAGAAAAAGAGAACATTATGAAAAACCTAGCATCAAGAGAAAGAAAAAATCTGAAGCAGCAAGAAGAAAGAAAAGAAAATTCTAAATTATAAGCAGGCGAAAGCCTGCTTTTTAATTTGCCTTTTGGGTGGAGAAGAAGATGGAAGATTTTGCTACGCAAAATCTCACATCTTTTTTGGGGTTCGGACTACGATGGGTTAGAAAATTGGACTGTGGTCCTAAGAGTATCACATTTTTGGTAAAACTATTAGGACCAGGGTCTCTTATTAGAATAAAATGGAAGATTTTGCTTAGCAAAATCTGTCATTCTATTGGCAAAACCATGGGTAACGTTTCCACAGAAAAGATCCTAGCTGCGTGCCTCGACTGGCGAAGCTTTCTACTTATAAGCGACCCGCTAAAACTGACCAATACAGTTGTTGTAATACTTCTTCTAATTGGTCAGTCCAGCGGGTCGCTACATTAATGAAGCTTCTTGTCTGCGGATTCCTCGCGTCGGACTTTTCTGTGGAAAAGTTCTAATAAGAAGCAGTGGAGTTCGGCTTATGATACTTTCTCCTTAATGTTAACAGTTCAAATAAATAAAACGTTAGATTTTGTTGTGCAAAATCTGTCATTTTATTGGCAAAACCATGGCTGTGTTGATATTCGGGGTCCAGCCATGGTACATTACCGTGGAAAAATACCGGGGCTGGACCCATTTTCGCCCTATAGCCATGGTATCACAGCGAATTTTCGTACCATGGTTACCCCATTTTTTGCCACTAGCCATGGCATATCCACGTATCACAAAGGAACTTTGCGTAAATGCAGATAAGTTGGAGATATTATATATGATGTGAAGGAGAAATAAATCAAGAAAAATTGTAGAGATTTAATAGCATAAACTCTTAATTCCATGACATCTCTACATTTTACAAAAAGTTAGCGACCGTTAATGGTCGCGTTTTTTTGCCATAAAAAGCATTGCCTTCTTCATTGACATAAACTAAAATATACATAATTAGTTTAATGAGGTGTGTTATGAGACAAGCGACAAATGAAGTATTGATGATTAGGCCTAAGAGTTTTGGCTTTAATGTAGAGACTGCGAAGAATAATTTATATCAAAATAGAATGGATTTGAAAGATGAGATAGTTCAAGAAAAGGCTTTGAAGGAGTTTGATGCTTTTGTTGAGTCTTTGAGAGCAAAGGGGATTAAGGTCGATGTTCTTGAAGATACTAGGCAGCCACATACACCCGATAGCATCTTCCCAAATAATTGGTTTTCAACGCATGATGGTAAATTGCTGATTTATCCAATGTATGCTGAGAATAGAAAGCTTGAAGTTGGGAAGTTTTTGGATGATCTAGTTGAGCTATATAATCCGGATGTGATAATTGATTTAAGAGAAAAGTTTGATGGGGTTCTTGAATCCACTGGAGCATTGGTACTTGATAGAGTGAATAAGAAGGCGTATTGCTCATTATCTCAAAGAGCTGATATTGAGTTGTTTGAGTATTTTTGTAAGACTCTTGGTTATAGGCCGATTTCTTTTGAATCTTATCAAATGGGTCAAAAGATTTATCATACAAATGTGATGATGTCGATAGCATCGAGATTAGCGTTTGTAGCAACTGAACTTATCGATGAAAGTATGAGAGATGAGGTTTTGTCTGAGTTGAGAGAAGATCATGAGATAGTGGAGCTGACAGGTGATCAAATCCTTAAATTTTGTGCAAATGTGTTAGAAGTTCGTGGTAAAGATAAGAGCTATTTGGTAATGTCTAAGACAGCATATGCAGGATTTTTGGATAGCCAGATTGAATTAATTGAACAATATATGGAAATCATCGCAGTTGATATAGATACCATCGAGACTATTGGTGGTGGGTCGGCAAGATGCATGTTAGCTGAAATATTCTAAGCAAAAAGTCCTATGTAGTCAATCATTCTCGAAGGAGAGTGGTTGATTACCTAGGACTTTTAATCGCATAAGAATCTTACATTGGTGCCTTCTGGCATATATTTTTCTACTAATTCTCTACATTTTTCTCTAAACATTTCTGGATCGTTGTCTTTGATGCCAGATATACCTTTAGGAAATATTTTGCTCTCACCAATTATGGATATTTGAGCGTTTTTTGCTCCATGTGAAATGCTCGCTATTCCGATTTTATTGTCGTCATATTTGACAATCCATCCATATGAATCTGAATTTTCATATACGGCGATGGCTTCTAAATTGTCAGCAGAGATTTTTGTAGAGCCTAAATTGCTTTCAAATAGACTTGCACCTATCTTTTTTGCAAGTGTTCTAAGATTTGATGTTTCGTTATCATCAAAACCTAATACAAAATTTGATAGAACAGATCTAGTTTTTTCTGTAGAAAGCATTTCTTCATATGTATCGGTTACTTCTTTTTGAATTAATGCCTCTTGTTGCGGCTCATCTTTCTTTAATTCAGGTATACTTTCGAACGCATCACTTAATTCTATATCTATTGGAGATTCACCTACTAGAGCTTGAGAACATGATGCTAAAATCAGCGTAAAGATTAATAGTATGCCAATGGCTTTGGTTTTTGATTTCATACTGATGTTTCCTTTCTGATAACTACAAATAGTATAACATAGAATTTTATGTAAGTATTTACAAAAAAGTTAAAATAAACAAATTTCTGAATTTATTAGAAATTGAAAAAATGTGATTGTCATGCGATTTGTATGAAGAAATTATTACAAAAAAATGAAAACATTAATATATTTTAAAATTTCATTAATAAATTATCATTTTGTGCTAAAAAACATAATTAAAACATTATTTTTGGGTAAGATTAGCTCATAAGGAGGTAATTTATGTTTTCAAACTTAATAACTAATGAAATTTTGTTTTTGTTTGTTACGATAATAGGTATCACAGCTATCATTATTGAAGTATTCGTGCCTAGTTTTGGCGTGATTGGATTAGTTGGTGTGTACTTATTAGCAAATGGTTTGCTCGCGATGCCTAACATTTCACATCCATATACATATATTTCTATCGCTATAATCGCTGGACTTATTATTGGAGTATTGTTGATAATGTTTTTTATGAAAAAGGGAGTAAATGGAAGATTTGTCCTTAATACAGAGATTGGTTCAAATAGTGGACCAAAAACAAAGACGAGCAATGGAGTTTTAGAAGGAAAAGAAGCTATAGTTGTTAAACCATTAAGACCATCAGGGATGATTGACTTAGATGGACAGGAATATGACGCTATCTCTTATGGAGATTTTATTTCTGTTGGGGAAACTGTAGTAGTAGAAAAGGTAGAAGGTAATAAAATTTATTGTAGGAGGAAAATTTAATGCCAGGCGACGTTCAAACTTTTATAATCACGATAATCATAATATTAATAGCGATATCACTATTTTTAACATTTATTCCAGTAGGTTTATGGATAACAGCGTTCTTCTCAGGAGTTAAGGTTAGCATGGGTACTCTAATAGGTATGAGACTTAGAAGAGTTATTCCATCAAGAATTATTAACCCAATGATTAAGGCCACAAAGGGTGGTATCAATCTAGATATTAATGAACTAGAAGCGCATTTCTTAGCAGGTGGTAACATCAATGCAGTCGTAGATGCACTTATCGCAGCACAAAGAGCTAATATTGATCTTGAATTCGAACAAGCAGCAGCTATTGACTTAGCTGGTAGAAATGTATTTGAAGCAGTTCAAGTATCAGTAAATCCTAAAGTTATAGAAACACCAGTTATCTCAGCTGTAGCCATGGATGGTATTGAAGTAAGAGCTATTGCTAAAGTAACAGTAAGAGCTAACATTGATAGATTAGTTGGTGGGGCAGGCGAAGAAACGATTATCGCCAGAGTAGGTGAAGGTATCGTTACTACAGTTGGTTCTGCACAAAATCATAAATCAGTATTAGAAAATCCAGATTTGATTTCTCAAACAGTACTTGGAAAAGGACTTGATTCTGGAACTGCATTTGAGATTTTATCAATAGATATCGCAGATGTTGACGTAGGAAGAAACGTTGGGGCTAAATTACAAACTGATCAAGCTGAAGCTGATAAGAAGATTGCCCAAGCCAAAGCGGAAGAAAGAAGAGCTATGGCCGTTGCTACTGAACAAGAAATGGTGGCAGAGGTTAGAAGGATGAAGGCGAAAGTAGTTGAAGCTGAATCTGAAGTACCACTAGCATTAGCAGAAGCATTAAGAAGTGGAAACCTTGGAGTAATGGATTACTATAACATGAAAAACATATTAGCTGATACTCAGATGAGAGAAAGCATCTCAAATACAGACCCAAAAAACCAAAGCAATAAAGAAGAATAGTCATGAAAGGTTTATTTGATGGATTTTCAGATGCGCTAGATGAAATTAAGCGTGAATTTGAAAAGGCCGCACGTGAATTAGAGACTACTCAAATGCCAAAGGGTCAGGTCGGTAAGACAGGGGCAAAGAGACAAGATAATACAGTAAGAAATCAAACTAATAGTAATCAAAATAAAGCAAAGCAAGTTTCTGTTGAAGATATCATAAAAGGTTTAGACAAAGGGTTTAGAAACTACGATGAACAAAAGAAAGCTCAAGATGCTGCAAATCGTCCAAAGAAATTAGTTTCTGATAAGCAACAAAACCTTAAACAAGAACTTCAAAGAAAACAAGAAGCAAAGAAAAAATCTACTAAAAATCAAAGCAGGATAGATAAGAGTGATAGACTTCAAAGATCAACAAAATTATCTGATAGAGACTCTAACTTGGAAAGTAAGATTAGAGACTTAGAACAAGATAAATATGGTGATGATTCAGCTCTAAATCCTCAAGGTTATAGGGCTGAGAATTGGCAAAGAGAAAACTACAAACCAATTCAAAAAGATTCATTTTCTCCAGTGAAAAGTGTAGACAGTCTAAGTGATGCGAAAGTAGTTGTTCAAAATGTAGATAATATTCCTAGTGATACACTAAATATTATTGCTAAGCTTAGATCTCAAACTAAGCTACAAACAGCTAGAGAAGCATTTATTTACAGCGAGATTTTTAATAGAAAAACGAGATTCTAAAAAAAATTAAGAAGCGAATGAAGATTGAGTATAAAAGAGGTCTTTATTTCGCTTCTTTTGTTGTTTAGAGTTCAAAAATACACGATTCTTTGGTATAATGATAAGATAGTAAATGACGAAAGGTTGGATTTAATGAAGCAAATATTTATAGATGTGACAAGTTTTGAAAAACTAGAGATGCTTTTTGGAAATTTGGATGCGAATATTAGAATCATAGAAAAAGAATTTCCTGTAAGGATTAAGGTTAATGATGGAAAACTCTCTATAAAAGGCGATGAAAATATAGTGAAAATAGTTGAACATCTTATCGGTGTTTTAAGTTCAATTATTGATTCTAAGGGCGAGCTAACACTAGAAGATGTTAGATATGCTATTAATATGGAAAAACAAAATAATGCAGATTCTATCAAAGACTATCTAGACGATATAGTGGTGACGACATATGAGGGAAAGGCGCTAAGACCAAAGACTATAGGGCAAAAAAAATATATAGATTCTATAAGAAAAAACGGTATCGTGTTTGGTGTAGGCCCTGCTGGTACAGGAAAGACTTATCTTGGTATGGCTATGGCTATCGAAGCCTTTAAGAACAAGGAAGTTAATAGAATCATATTGACAAGACCAGCTGTTGAAGCTGGTGAGAGCCTTGGATTTTTGCCTGGAGATTTACAAGAAAAGATAGATCCTTATTTAAGGCCTCTATATGATGCTCTATTTGAGATAATGGGACCAGATACTTATCAAAGGCTAATGGAGCGTGGACAAATAGAAGTGGCTCCTCTAGCATATATGAGAGGTAGGACATTAGATAATTCATTTATCGTATTAGATGAAGCACAAAATACTACTAAAGAACAAATGAAGATGTTTTTAACTAGGCTTGGATATGGTTCAAAAGCAATCATAACTGGTGATATCACACAATTAGATTTACCAGTAGGTAAGAAGTCAGGATTAATTACGATAAGAAAAATCCTTCAAAATGTCGAGGGGATTGAATTTATAGATTTAGATAGAAACGACGTTGTTAGACATCCATTAGTTCAAAGAATTATCGATGCATACGAGAAATTTGAGAAGGAAGAGGAAAAACATGCTAGTTCTAATAGACCAAAGAAATGATAGTTTTCCATTAGAAGAAAAATATTTTAATCAGATAGAAAAAGCTATCTCAATGAGTTTAAAGATGGCTGGATATGGTGATGATTATGAGTTTTCATTTTCTATTGTAGATGAGGATGAGATAAGAGAACTAAATAGAGATTATAGAGAAAATGATTCTATAACGGATGTATTAAGTTTTCCTCTATATGAAAGAGAAGATATACCTGCACAAGGTATGCTTGGTGATATAGTTATTTGCGCTAAAAGAGCTAAAGAACAATCAGAAGAATTTGGGCATAGCTATGAAAGAGAGATTGTATATCTAACGGTTCATTCTGTGCTGCATCTTTTAGGTTATGATCATGAAGAAGATGATGAAAAGTCTGAGATGAGACAGATTGAAAAATCAATTATGAAAGAGCTTGGTGTATTTAAATGAGAAAAGATTTAGATGAGAAGGGTAAACCAAAAAAATCATTTTTAAATAACAAATCTATGATCGATACCTTAAATAATGCATTAAATGGTATTATTGGTGCGGTTAGAAGTGAGAGAAACATGAAGATTCACTTGTTTGCGGCCATTTTAGTGATCGGTGCTTCACTTGTACTTAACGTATCAAGAATCGAATTAGCTATATTAAGTATATGTATTATCTTGGTATTTATTACTGAGTTTGTGAATACCGCTATTGAAGAAATCGTAGATATGACGACACAGGGCAGGTATTCTAAATCGGCCAAGACTATTAAGGATATATCTGCAGGAGCTGTTTTTGTGACGGCTGTAAATGCTGTTTTGGTCGGATATTTAATTATGTACGAAAAAGTTAAACAGGTTATCTTAACTGGGAATTTTGCTCTAAAGAGAGTATTTTCTGCACCTTCTCATTTGACATTTTTAGCAGTCGGCTTGGTATTAATAGCTGTATTGTTGCTAAAGGGGTTATTTTACAAGAAAAATACTACTCATTTACAAGGCGGGACAGTTTCAGGGCATTCAGCGCTAGCTTTTACATTAGCTACGATCGGAAGTATTTTGGCGTCGAACTTTGAAGTTACGGTTATATTTTTTATAGTGGCAGCTTTGGTTGCAGAGGCAAGAGTAGAAGGCAAGCTACATACGATAGGTGAAGTAGTTTTAGGGGCTATATTAGGTATTAGCATTTCATTACTACTATTTTGGAAATATCTATAGGAGGATTATGTTTAAATCAGGATTTATTACAGTTATAGGAAGGCCAAATGTTGGAAAGTCAACTTTACTTAATCAACTTATTGGTGAGAAAATCTCAATTATATCGGACAAACCACAAACTACAAGAAATAAGATTCATTTAGTACTTACTAATGAGAATATGCAATGTGTATTTATCGATACTCCTGGTATCCAAATGCCTAAAAACAAGCTTGGGGATTATATGCTTAGTGCATCACAAAGCACGCTTGAAGATGTTGATGTTATCACATTTATGGTGGATGTTAGTGATGAGATTGGTAGGCTAGATAACTATATTTTGGATGCTCTAAGAAAGGTTGATACTCCTATTATCTTATTGATTAATAAGATTGATGAATTAGAAAATCAAGATGCCTCAGATTTGGTGAAAAAGTATGAAGAACTAAATATGTTTGTAAAGATAATCCCTATCTCAGCTAGAGAAGATGTGAATTTACAAGAGTATTTAGATACTATATATGAAAATCTTGAAGAAGGTCCTATGTATTATCCAGATGATATGATTACCGATCAACCAGAAAGAAATATCATAGCTGAGATAATTCGAGAAAAAGCGCTTAACAATCTATTTGAGGAGATACCTCACGGGATTGCTGTTGAGATAATGAAGATCGAGAAAAGAGAAAATAAAGATATAGTAGATATAGATGTTACCATGTATGTTGAACAAAATTCACATAAAGGTATGGTTATAGGAAAAGGCGGACAAATGCTTAAGACGATTGGTTCTCAGGCGAGAGTTGATATTCAAAGGCTTTTGGATACTAAGATTAACCTAAAAATTTGGATTAAAGTTGCTAAGGATTGGAGAAAGAAAGATCAAAGGTTAAAGAACTTTGGCTACAATTAAGTCTTTTGAAGTGCAGGGAATAGTCGTATCAAGTGTTGACTATAAAGAGTCTAGTAAGATACTAAAAGTTTTTACTAGAGAATTGGGGATAGTCTCGGTTATGGCTAGAGGAGCAAAGCGCGCAAAAAGTAAGATGCAAAACCTAACTTCAATTTTTACCTTAGCAAATTTCACCCTAAATAGAAGCAAGGACTTTTTCTATTTAGAAGATGGGGTGATATTAGACTTAAATATTCATCTTCGAGAAGATATTAAAAACATTTATGCCGCTCAATTATGTTTGGAATTAGTTAATAGATCTGTGGTAGAAAATGAACCACAACGGGATATTTTTGATTTGCTTGCAAAAACCATTCGATTTTTAGGCATAAGTCCAAATAAGCATAGACTGATCTCGATGTTTTTGATAAAATATATATCCTTAATGGGCTATAGACCAAGGCTTGCACAGTGTGTCATATGCTCAAAAAAAGATATGGAAAAAAAGGGATTTAGTATAGAATATGGTGGGATATGTTGTATAGATCATCAAATTCCATATAGATATCTTGAAAAAAATGAGTATAATTATTTGTTGTACCTATTGTATCAAAGAATAGATGAAGTCGATGATTTAGATATCGTAAAAATAAATGTAGATGAGAAAAAGATTAATAGTATGCTTTTAGACTTTGCTCAAACAAAGTTAGAAATCAATAGACTAATGGTTTTTAAGGCATACCAGAATTTTGTATAGATTATGAGAACTTATAGATTATAGAAGGATTCCAAGGGGGAAGAAATGTATTTTCAGGAAATGATTGAAAAATTAAAAGAATATTGGGCTGATAAGGGCGCATTGATGTTAGAACCTTATGATATAGAAAAGGGTGCAGGAACTATGAATCCTCATACTTTTTTAAGAGCACTTGGTCCAGAACCATGGAAGGTTGTTTATGTTGAGCCTTCAAGAAGACCAGCAGATGGTAGATATGGAGATAACCCAAATAGATTATATCAACATCATCAAATGCAAATTATCTTAAAGCCGACTCCAGATAACATCCAAGATATCTATTTAGATTCTCTTAAAGTTATTGGTATAGATCCTACTATTCATGATATAAGATTTGTTGAAGACAACTGGGAAGCGCCAACTCTTGGAGCATGGGGAGTAGGTTGGGAAGTTTGGCTAGATGGTATGGAAATCACCCAATTTACATATTTCCAACAAGTAGGTGGTATAGCACTTGAAGTTGAGTCAGGTGAGATTACCATAGGATTAGAGCGTATCGCTATGTATATCCAAAATGTTGATAGCGTTTATGATATCATGTGGAATGAAAATGTTAAGTATGGCGAGATATTCCATATGGCTGAATATGAAAATTCAGTTTATAGTTTTGACTATGCTGATGTAAATATGTTAGAAACATTATTTGAACTTTACGAAAAAGAAGCTGAAAGATGTATAGAAAAATCTCTTACTTTACCTGCATATGACTATGTATTAAAGTGTTCGCATACATTTAATGTTCTTGATGCAAGAGGAGCTATATCTGTTTCAGAAAGAAATCTATATATACAAAGAGTAAGAAATTTGGCTAGAAAGGTAGCAAGTATTCATTTAGCTAAAAGAGAGGAATTAGGATTCCCATTATTGGAGGACAAACAAATTGGATAAATATTTACTAGAGATTGGTGTAGAAGAGTTTCCCGCTAAATATATTAAGTCAACACAACAACAAATTGTCAGCGGCATGAAAAAGCTTCTAGAAGAAAATAAATACGAATACAAAGAAATAAAAATCAATAGTACTCCACGTAGATTTGCTTTATTGGTTGATGGTATAAGTGCTAATAGTGAAGGTACTACTGAGAAAGTAAAAGGACCTGCTAAAAAGATTGCATTAGACGAAAATGGCGAGCCATCAAAAGCATTATCAGGATTTCTAAAAAGTAAGGGCCTTTCTAAAGAAGATATATACTTCGAAGAACTTAATGGAGTTGAATATGTATTTACTAATCTAGTTCATGAAGTAGAAAAGATTGAAAACGTGCTTTCACAAGGCGTGCCAAGTATGATTAGCAATATCACAAATCCAAGAGCTATGAGATGGGGTGGAAAGAATATTAGATTCTTAAGACCTATTAGATGGATTGTTTCTATTTTGAATGATGAAGTGCTAGATTTTGACCTAGAAGGTATCTCGGTTGGAAACATAACAAAGGGACATAGAACCTTAGGTAGTAGTCAAATCGTAATCGATAAGATAGAAAATTATGAAAAGCTATTGGAAGAAAATTACGTAATAGTTGATGAAGAAAAAAGAAAAAGCATTATCACTAGAGGAGTAAATAGACTTGCTAAAGAAAAGGGTGGAAATTATGTTCATGATGAGGACTTGCTTGAAGAAATAGTTCAAATCAATGAATATCCTACTACTTTCATAGGCTCTTTTGATACAGAATATTTAAAATTACCTAAAGAAGTAATAGTTACTCCTATGAAAGATCATCAAAGATATTTCCCTATTGAGAATGACCAAAAACAACTTCTTCCATACTTTATTTCCGTAAGAAATGGAGATAAAAAAGGTATCGAAAATGTAGTTAAAGGTAATGAAAAAGTATTAGTGGCAAGACTTGAAGATGCTAAATTCTTTTATGAACAAGATATTCAAATTCCATTTGAAGAATATACAAAGCAATTGGACTCGTTAGGTTTTCATGATGGGTTAGGAAATATGGCTCAAAAATCTAATAGACTTAAGAAGCTTGTGAAGTCTTTAGGGGAACAGTTAAATATTTCAGAAGATATCATCGAGCATGCAAGAAGAGCTGCAGAATTGTCTAAGGCAGATTTAGTAACTAAGTCAGTAATTGAGTTTACTGAACTTCAAGGAACTATGGGTAAGATTTATTCTCATATTTCTGGAGAAAATAAGATGGTTTCCTTAGCGATTGAAGAGCAATATATGCCAAGACATGCAGGTGCTAGTTTGCCGCAAACTACTGCTGGTATACTTTTATCTTTAGCTGATAAAATCGATACTATAGCAGGCCTTCATTCTGTGGACATCGTGGTTACTGGTTCTCAAGACCCATACGGGCAAAGAAGATCAGCGCTTGGTATCTTAAATATATTAATTGACCATAAGATGAATCTTGATCTTGAGATAATAGTTAAGGATGCTTTATTTAACTATGTAGAAGATTTTGGACAAAACTTTGATTATGAACAAGTGACAAAGACTATATTAGAATTTATCACTCAAAGATTTAGAAATAAGATGATTGATGAAAATCATAAATTCGATATAGTTGATTCTATAATCGGACAAGATAAGAAAGATTATTGTGAGATGTTTGAAAAGATTAAGGCTGTTGAAGACTTCTTTGGAAGAGAAGATATCCAAGATGTATTGACTAGATTTGTAAGAGTTAAGAATATTTCGAAAAATGCAGATACATTAGAAGTGGATGAGCAGGTCTTAAATGAGGATGATAAGAAAATCTATGCATTAAAAGTTGACTTAGAGTTGATAGATAGAAAAATTAATGTACACAATTACTCAAAAGCATTGTCTAGGTTGGCTAATTTAACTGTTGAGGTTGATAATTACCTAGATAATACAATGATAAATGCTGATGATGAAGCTCTTAAGCAAAGTCGTTTAGCGCTAATAAAAAACATTAGTCTAAGAGTAGAAAATATATTTAATCCAACAACTATAGTGAGGAGTTAATACATGTTACAAGTTTACGTGGTATCGGATTCGACGGGAGAGACTGCTAATGCGGTTACTAACTCGCTTATGATTCAATTCCCAAAACTAACATTTAATAGATGTTTGTTTTCGAATATCGATACGGTGCAAAAGGTTGATTCAATGTTTCAACAGATAAATAAAAAAACATTGATTGTTATGACAGTGATCATAAAAGAAGTTGTAGATAGGATAAAGCAATTAGCTAAAGAAAAAGATGTAGAAGTGATTGATATACTTGGTAATTCTGTAAACCTTGTTGAACAGATGACAGGAGAAAATGCACTAAGAGTTCCAGGTCTTATGAGAGATACAGATAATGAGTATTTCAACAAAATGGAAGCTATTGAGTTTGCTATGAGATATGATGATGGGAAAAATCCTAATGGATTTAAGCTTTCAGATATAGTTTTGGTAGGAGTATCACGTACTTCTAAAACTCCACTTTCTATATATCTAGCAAATAAACAATACAAGGTATCAAATCTACCTCTATTACCTGAGTTAGATTTACCAGATGAAATTTTTGAAGTAGATAAGAAAAAAGTAATAGGCTTGATAATTGATGAGATGAGACTTAAGGAAATTAGAAATCAAAGACTTAAGACATTAGGTCTAGGTGAAGAATCAATTTATGCCAACAATAAAAGAATTGAAGATGAATTGGACTATGCTAAAGGAGTATTTGACAAGTTGGGTTGTAAGGTAATCAACGTAACTGGATATACTATTGAAAGCATAGCTAATCAGATAATTAAATATATTGAGGAATAAGATAGGGGTGTTTTATGGGATATTTAAGAGATGATCAAGTTAATAGGTTAAAAGAATCTGTTGATATCGCTGAGATAATATCAGGATATGTTGATTTGAAGCCAGCTGGCTCTAATCTTAAAGGACTATGCCCATTTCACAATGAAAAAACACCTTCATTTACTGTAAGTAGACAACGAAATTCATTTCACTGTTTTGGATGTCATGAAAGTGGAGATGCTATTAGTTTTATTATGAAAATCGAGAATCTTGAGTTTGTTGAAGCATTGAAATTTTTAGCTGACAAAATGGGAATTATTTTGGAAGAAGAAGAGGGGCGAACTTATAAGCCGGATAACAAGGAACGACTATTTAAGATTAATGCCTTAACAGCAAAGTTCTACTTACGTAATATGTTATTAGAGAAAAAACCTCAAAATTACATAAAAGAAAGAGGTATGGATATCGATATGGTCAATACCTTTTTTCTTGGATATGCAAAAGGCCTTGGAGGTCTTTATGAATTTTTACGTGAAAACAATGTAGCTGTTGAAGATATGATTAAATTAGGCTTAGTGGCTAGGGATCAATCAGGTAATGGTTTTTACGATAAATTTAGAGAAAGACTAATATTTCCTATATTAAATAACAAGAAAAAAGTAATTGGATTTGGGGCTAGAACTTTATCTGGTTCACAGGTAAAATACCTTAATTCACCAGAAAGCGAGGTATTCGTAAAAGGTGATAATGTATATGGTATTGATGTAGTTCAAAGAAAACATAATAGACCTAGAATACTTTTAGTGGAAGGATATATGGATGTTATTGGACTAAATAATCAAGGTATTGATTATGCTATGGCTTCACTTGGTACAGCTCTTACTGAAACGCAAGCAAGATTAGTAAATAGATATGGTAAAGAAGTATATATAGCATATGATTCTGATGAAGCGGGGATAAAAGCAACATTAAGGGCTATTGATGTATTTGAAAATATCAAGGTTGAACCATTTATCATAGAGTTTCCAGATTCGATGGATCCCGATGAATATGTATTAAAGTATGGGAAAGAAAGCCTTGAAGAGTTAATAAGAAATGCAAAGAAGCCCTTGGATTATAAATTGGATTTAATCTATTCACAAAATAAAGATAAGATTGAGCTTACAAAAGCCCTTATAAATTTTCTTGCAAGAATTAAGGAAAATTCTATTAGAGAATTATATACACAAAGAGTTTCTAGATCCATGGAAATTTCTTATGAGTCTTTATTAAAAGATGTGGTAAAGTACCGAGAAGAAAACTACAAAATTATAACAAAACCAAAAGAGAATAAGAAAGATAATTCAAATGTTGGGTATAATACAAATTATAAAGAGATAGAAGTTATTTCAACGCAAGCCAAAAGAGTTATCCTTGAAAAAGAGGTCATAGGTTTTTCCCTGATTAACAAAACTTTTTTTAGTTTATTAGAGAAAATATCAAGGGATTTCATTAAAGTTGATTATTTAGTAAATCTATATGATTTAATTTCCAAAGAATATGAAAATACTGAGTCTAAATTAACTAAGATCTTCCAATCTGAAATATATAGAAAATCAAATGTTGACGAAAATTATAAGAAAATTTTAAAGACATTTATTGAAGGAACAGAGAGTAGCGTAAGTTCAGAGTTGATTAATAGAGTAAAAGTATTTGCTTTAAATGAGAAAAAAGAAGAGATAAACAAAAGCTTAAATGATAATCCAAATATGATAGAGGCTGATAAGATAGGGCTATTGCGCGAATTGGTAAAGATACAACAGGAGTTAAATTGATAGGAGGTAAGGATGACAAGAGAACAACTTGATAATGATGATATAAGGTCGTCAATATATGAAGAAGCCAGAAAAATTGCTTCCGAAAATCATGATATCTTACAGATAACCCAATTAGAATCGATTGAAGGATTTAAATCTTTAGAAGAAGAAGATATAGATTTTATAAAAAAGACTTTACTTGAAGAAGAAATCGAGATAGAAGATGATAAAAAAGCAGTGCTTCAGATAGAAGAAGTAGATGATGTAGACTTTGCTACTTTAGAAGATGAAGAAGAAAAAGAAGAGGAAGAAGTTGTTGAAAAAGTAGAAGATTTAGTAGATATGAAGGGTGTGTTTATAGATGACCCTGTTAAGATGTATCTTAAAGAAATTGGAAAGATCAAACTACTAACAGCTGAAGAAGAGATAACATTAGCTAAGCAGATGGAAGATGGCGATATAGCTCGCAAAGTATTGGCAGGACAAAGAGTTAATATTAAAGAAAATATCGAAATTTTTAAATACCAAAACTTTGGTAATTTAGCTATGAATATACTTAATTGGTATGACAAACTTAATAGCTATAAACCATTAGATGAGCATGATGAAGCTATCATAACATTTATTAAGAAATTTAATGACGTATATAACACTACTGATGTTGGAGACGACAAAGTAGAAACAGATAGAAAACTAGAGATGCTTGAGACTCTAAATAAGTTAATCTATAAGAGACTAAGTGTAGCAAAATTAGGTCTTGATAAGATGAAAGAGCTAAGTTTTTCAATTGTAGCGTCTAAATCCTTAGTTTTTAATTTATTGGGATATCATGAAGCACATGAACTACTTGATTATAATGACTTAGATACGCTAATCAAAGTTTATGACTATGTGATGGAAAACTATGATAAGTTAAGACAAATGGTTGAAGATACTCTTGAGAAGAAGGAAGATATGGAAGTTACGATAATAGATCTTTTTGAAAATCTAAATATCGAACTTTTGAGTGAAGAAGATAAGCTTTCACAAAAAGAAAGATTTAAAGCTATCATGCACTACACTAGAGCAGATACACTTATTAGAAATAAGCTTGACACTGAACAAAGAAAAATCCTTATGATCGAAGAAGAGAAATACCTTGTTATAGAAAATGCTACAAACAAGATATTAGAAGCGATGGATAACCCACAGCAAGAAGAAGTGCTAAACGATAAAGAGATTGAAGAACTATATGAGTTAAAGAATCTTGGTAAGATTTATCATAATATTCTAAGTGGTGTTGAGTTAAGTGAAGAGGATGAAAAGACTCTAAAGAAAAGAGTTAGACTTGGTAATAGAGCTAAGAGTAGACTTGCAGAAACAAACCTAAGACTTGTAGTTTCCATAGCTAAAAGATATGTTGGTAGAGGTATGAGTTTTCTTGACCTTATCCAAGAAGGAAATCTTGGGCTTATGAAGGCGGTAGGAAAATTTGACTATCAAAGAGGATTTAAGTTCTCTACTTATGCTACATGGTGGATTAGACAAGCGATTACTAGAGCTATAGCAGATCAAGCAAGAACTATAAGAATTCCAGTTCATATGGTCGAAACTATAAATAAATTAGTTAGAGTTCAAAGACAGCTTTTACAAGAATTAGGAAGAACTCCTACGAATGAAGAAATAGCAGCAGAGATGAATATCGATGTTGATAAAGTTAGAGAAGTTAGAAAGATAGCACAAGAGCCAGTTTCTCTAGAAGCGCCAATTGGTGAAGAGGACGATAGTCATTTAGGTGATTTTATCGAAGATGAAAAAGCATTGGCTCCTGATGAAGCAGCTAATCAAACAATGCTTCGCGAACAATTAGAAGATATCTTAAGCACGCTTTCAGAAAGAGAAAAACGTGTTCTAGAACTTAGATTTGGTTTGATGGATGGCGTTCCTAAGACATTAGAAGATGTAGGTAAGGAATTTAATGTCACAAGAGAAAGAATTAGACAAATAGAGGCTAAAGCGATTAGAAAATTAAGACGTCCAGGTAAGGGCGACAAGATTAAAGATTATTTAGAAAACTTTTAGGAGAGATTGCATTGGCTAAGCCAATGCAATTTTTTAAGGAAAATATATGAGTACAAGATTAGACATTATAGTTGAAATGGTTGACGAAAATAAAATAGTTTGTGATGTTGGTACTGATCATGGCATCACTGCGATGAGAGTTTATGATGAAAAAAGTCCTAAAAAAGTGATTGGTACAGATATTAGTAAAAACTCTTTACAAAAATTAAGAGATAAGATTAAAGATACCAATTATCAGATAGATACAGTGGTGACAGATGGGATTAAGGATTTAGCTTTATACAATCCAGAAGTAATTATTATCTCTGGTATGGGTGGTTTTCTAATTTCTGAGATTATCGATAGAGGGCTTGATGTAGCTAAAAAGGCTGATAAACTCATACTACAAGCCAATAACTCATTGAGTCATTTGAGGATGTATTTAAAGGAAAAAGGTTTTTTAATTACTGATGAGAAGATAGCTTTTGATGAAGATATCTATTATGACGTAATAGAAGCGCATTTTACAGGCAATAAGGTAAATGAATATAATCATGATTATGAATATGAGTATGGGAAAATTATTATTGAAAGAAAAGATCAGCTTTTAAGGGATAAACTTAATATGATTATTGAAAAGTCTGCAAGGATAAAATCGCAATTAATTGGGATAAATACTGATTCTGCAAACACAAGGATATTAGAAATTGATAATGAAAGAAAAGATATTGAGGAGATACTAAGATGCTTATAAGGGAATTTTTAGAAAAATTCGAACAGGTGATACCACCAAATTTTCAAGATGATTGGGATAATAGTGGCTTACAAGTAGGTAATACAAATGATGAACTAAAGGGTATTTTGGTTTGTTTAGATGTTACTAGTGAGGTAATTGAACAAGCAAAAGAAGTAGGTGCTAATCTAATATTATCTCATCACCCTATACTTTTTAGGGCTACAAAGAAACTTGATTATGACTTTTTCATTTCACAAAAATTAATTGATGCTATCAAAGCAGGTATCACGATCTACTCGTCTCACACAGCGATTGATGTTAATGAACATGGGCTAAATCAATTCGTTTTTAAGGAAATGGGTTTTAAGAGCAAGAAAAAGATTGAGGTAACTGAAGAGCCGCATGGTTATGGTGATATAGCTGATATACCTCCAATGAAGATCGAGCATATCGCTGAACAGATTAAAGAAAGACTTGGTCTTGACCATATAGTGTTTTATGGGGATGAACAAAAGATGGTCTCTAAAATTGGGCTTGTGACAGGTGCTGGTGCGAGTTTTCTTCCAAATGTAGTAAATTCGGGAATCGAATTATTTATAACTGCTGATGTTAAACATCATGAAGCGATGGATGCGCTTGAGCAAGGCGTTAATGTGATGGATCTTGGGCATTATCCTTCAGAAAAATTGTTTAATGTTTTGGTGGAAAAAATTATAAAAGATGTTGATCCAAAAATCCAAGTAACTAAAGAAGTTGAGATGGATAGATATAGAAGATATATCATTTAAATTGATAGTGAAAAATTAATATGATAAAATAGACATGAGTAAGTCAGGTAATCGCGTGAATTTCACGAGGAAAGTCCGTGCACCATACAGCGAGGATGCCAGATAACGTCTGGTGAAGGCGACTTTAAGGCTAGTGCAACAGAGAGATACCGCCTCTTAGGAGGTAAGGGTGGAAAGGTGAGGTAAGAGCTCACCAGCAAATAGGCGACTATTTGGCTATGTAAACCCCATCCGGTGCAAGATCAAATAGGAAATAACCCGGCAGCTGGTCGGGTCCGGTAGGTAGATTGCTAGAGCTTATAGGTGACTATAAGCGTAGACAGATGATTACCCAATACAGAACACGGCTTATAGACTTGCTCATTATTTTAATGTAAGTGTGAACGCAAATTTTTTGCGCTCACATTTTTATATAGAAGATAAAGAGGGATATTATGGAAGTTAAATATAATAAGGAATTAAAAAGGAAAAAACAAAAAAAACTGATTATTAAACTGACTATAATTTTCTCGTTAGTTGCTATACTGCTTTTTATTTTTTTGTTTCCAATGATATATATAAAGGTAAATAAAATAGAATATACACATAAAGAAATACCAAATGAGTTCAATAATTATAAGATATTGCAGATATCTGATATTTATCTTAAAGCAGATGATAAGCTTGATGATTTTACAGAGATAATCACAAAATCTAAACCGAATATCATCGTATTTACTGGTAATACTTTTGTTGAAGAAGATGAAAAATACTATGAAAATCTCATAAATCTAAAAGATCAAATTGATTCTAGTATATTGATTTATGTATCACTTGGACAAACAGAGTTAAATCTTTCTGAGACATACAGAAAAGAGCTTATATCAAAGTTATCAAACAATGGGATATATACTCTTGATGATAGAAGGATAAGCCTTGTTCATGGGGGAAAAGTTATTAACTTAATTGGCGTGACACCAAATATTGACGATTATGGGATGGATGGAAATAATCTTAAACTAAAAAAGAGACTAAATTTAGTTGAGGATAATTTTACCATTGCATTATCAAATAATCCTGGATATTTTCCAGAACTAAGTATTCTGGATGTTGACTTAGTTTTATCGGGAGCTAGGAGTGGTGGTTGGATAAGACTGCCATTTGTGGGTGGTATTAATTATGATGTGGATTCTTTATATAAAGAAGGACAATATGAAGCTATTGATAGTAGAATGATAATATCTAATGGTTCGGGCACAAGAAAAGGAAATGTTAGGATACTTAATCCTAGAATGGTAAATGAAATAATTTTGAAGAGGTAATTATGAATAATGAAAAAGTATTGAAGATAGTATCAGAGGGCACTCTTCCACAATATGCGACAGAAGGTTCAGCGGGATTTGATTTATTTTGCAATAACGAAAGTCCAATCATTGCTAATCCAAATGAAGTCGTTAAAGTGCCAACTGGATTAAAGATGGAAATCCCAAAAGGCTATTTTGGAGCTATCTATCCAAGATCATCAGCAGGCATCAAATCAAGAATAAAGCTTGCTAATACAACAGGCATCATAGACTCGGACTATCGTGGCGAGGTAGTATTGTTCTTAGTAAATGAAGGAGATACTCCACTTGAGATATCTAAAGGAGACCGTCTAGCTCAAATGGTAATTCAGCCATATATCCAAGTGAAAATTGTTCAAGTAGATACACTTGAAGAAACACAAAGAGGCGAAGGTGGCATTGGCCACACAGGCTTAAAAGAAATAAAATATTCAAAGTAAATATAATTGTAAAATGAAGGGTGATTTCGATAGCGAAATCATCCTTTTTTATTTTTTATGGAAGGCAAGGAACCTAAAAGTCACTTTCTTCTGCGAAGAAGCGTCTAATACCATGGCTAAGCCCCAAAAATGGGTCCAGCCATGGTACGAAAATTCGTGGGTATACCATGGTTACGGGCTGAAATTGGGTCCAACCATGGTACCAAAAATCGAAAAAATACCATGGTTGCCCCTGAAAACCAGTCACAGCCATGGTATTGCTAATAAAATGGTAGATTTTGCTTCGCAAAATCTGCCGTTTTCTAGAAAAAACCACACATTTCACCAAATTGAAAGTTTTTGCTAGCGAAAGCTTCATTATTTTCTTTGAAAGTAGCTTGCGTACGCAAGCATCCTTCTTCCCATACGCTTTTTCAAGGCTTATTGATGTAATTGGACGTTTTTGTGCTATAATATACTAGTGAAAGAATGAAATTTTGAGTGGAGGAAGACTATGGATTTAAAGTCTAAGATAAGGGTAATTCCTGACTTTCCTAAGGAAGGGATAAGTTTTAAGGATATAACAACATTGTTAAGTGATAAGGATGCTTTTGCTGAAACTATTGAAGTGTTGGCGGATGCTGTTAAGGGATATGATTTTGACTATATAGCAGGGATAGAAGCTAGAGGATTTATCATTGGTGCACCTTTAGCGATTAAGTTAAATAAGGGATTTTTACCTATAAGAAAACCGGGTAAATTGCCTGGTAAAGTAATACAAGAAAGCTATGATTTAGAGTATGGAAGCAATACTATAGAGATGGATTCAGAAGCATTAAAGCCAGGAGATAGAGTGGTAATTCTTGATGATTTATTGGCTACAGGTGGTACTGCTGTAGCGGCTACTAAATTGGTTGAGTCAACTGGAGCTGTAGTAGCAGCAGTTGGTTTTTTTGTTGAACTTACAGAATTGAAGGGAATGGAAATGTTATCAGATTATGAAACATTTTCAGTATTAAAATACGATAAATAATGGGAAATATTGATAATATATTGAACGGACATATATTTATAGCAGGGCCATGTTCTATTGAGTCTAGGGAACATATTTTTAAGATGGCAAAGTTGGTTAAGCAAAGTGGAGCCAATGTGTTAAGAGGTGGTGCTTTTAAGCCTAGGACCTCACCAGATTCATTTCAAGGATTGGGTAAAGAGGCGATTGACTATCTTGTAGAAGCAAAGCATAAATTTGATATACCAATTATTACAGAGATTGTTGATCAAAGGTATTTAGATTTATATGATGAAGTAGACATCATACAAGTTGGCGCTAGAAACATGCAAAATTTTGAGCTTTTAAAGGCTCTAAGCAAGACTGATAAGCCTATTTTACTTAAGAGAAATATGGGAGCGACTATAGGTGAAATGATTTCAGCTAGTGATTATCTTAGAGCAAATGGAAATGATAAGATTCTTTTATGCGAAAGGGGCATTAGAACATTTGAGAATGCTACAAGATACACATTTGATGTTAATGCCGTTGCCGTTCTTAAAGAAAAAACTAATCTGAAAGTAATTGTTGACCCTTCACATGCTACAGGGATATCCGATTACGTTAAATCAGCCGCTTTAGCTGGTGTTGCAGCTGGTTGTGATGGGCTTATGATTGAAGTACATGATAATCCAGAACAAGCACTTACAGATAAAGATCAAGCTATAAGTCCTCAACAATTAGAGGAGATTATTGTTAAATCAAAACAAATTTACGATGTATTAAAATAGAGGAGAATCATGAGAGCTATTATCAGAGAAATAATCGACATTAATCTGTCAACAAATTATGAATATATTATAGGGGAGCATTTGCTACAAAATCTGCGCTATCATATGGGTATAAGACATGATCAGAAGATAATGATTATCAGTGACGAGGTTGTCTGGAATATATATGGAGATATGATTGATAGTAGCTTTAAAGATGTTAATAATAAAGTATGTAGGACTATCTTAAAGCCGGGTGAAGACCAAAAGAATCTAGAAAATCTTACTATGATTTTAGAAAATCTAGCAAATGAAAGATTCATTCATTCTGATGTCATATTGGCAATCGGTGGTGGAGTCATAGGGGATATATCAGGTTTAGCGGCAGGACTATATATGAGAGGGATCTCTCATGTATATGTGCCTACTACTACTTTAGCAGCTATCGATTCAAGTGTTGGAGGAAAGACAGCTGTTAATCTTACACATGGGAAAAATATGGTAGGTTTATTTAAGCAACCTTCAAGAGTACTATGTGATGTATCAGCATTTGAGACTTTAAGTGATAGAATATTTAATGAAGGAATTGCAGAGGCTATAAAGATAGGTTTTATCTATGATATTAAGATCCTACCTTTATTATCTGAAAGTCTTAGAGAAGATAAATCCAGATTAATAGAAGTGATCAAAAGAGCTGTTAGAGCAAAATATAGAGTGGTTCAACAAGATGAGTATGACAAATCTATAAGGCATATACTTAATTACGGACATACTTTAGCTCATGCTATAGAACAAAAAAGCAATTACGAATTAAGGCATGGGGAGGCTGTATCTATTGGACTTATGTTTATGACAGAATTGTCTGAAAGATTAGGATATGTTAAAAAATCAGAGAATTTCAGATATATTTTGGAGAACTTTGGAGATATTAGCGCTACTCAATTATTAAAGAATCTTCTAGATATACATAATCTACCAACGACAACTATATACAAATATGATGATTTAGAGTCATTTTTCATGGTGGATAAGAAACAAAATTTAGATAGCATAGATTTAGTTCTATTGGAAGAAATAGGAAAAGCAACAATTAAGAATGTGCTATTGAAAGATTTGAGAGGATTTTTACAAATAGATGAAAACTAGAATTAGAGCAAATAATATAGAGGGGCACATAAATATGGTGTCATCAAAATCTTTGCTTCATAGGTATTTAATCTTAGCTACAAAAAGCAAAGATACAAAAATTTATACAAATAAAATATCCATAGATGTAAAGACAACAATAGATTGCTTGAAAAAACTAGGAACAAATATAGAAATAAAGACTTTCGACAAAAGTAATTCAACATATGATCAAATCATAGAAGTAAAAGGGGCCAAAGCTTCTCATCCAAAGACACTTAATATGAATGAATCAGGAGCTTCATTTAGATTTTTGCTTCCATATACTTTTTTGGAACAAAGAGAAGTTGAGTTTATAGGAAAAGGCAGATTACCTCATAGACCTATAGATGAGTTGATAAATGTACTTAAAGAAAGTAATATTAAATTTTCAAATAATAGACTTCCTTTTAAAGCTTCAGGCAAGCTTAGAGGAAGTCATTTTACATTTACAGGACAGACATCAAGCCAGTATTTATCAGCTATCATGCTAAGTGCAGCGCTTATGGAACAAGTAAGTACGATTCAAATCTTGGGTAAAATGTCATCAAAAAACTACATCATCATGACTGCTAAATGCATAGAGGATTTTGGGGTAAAAGTAGAGATAGATGAGTCATTTCAAAATATTAAGATTGATGGTAGGACATATAAAGCTCCAAATGAAATATGTATTGAAGGTGATTGGTCAAATGCCATTCTTCCAATAGCCATAGGATTGATGGGGGGGGAAGTTAGTATAGGTGGATTATTCAAATGTTCTTACCAAGGTGATATAAATGTAGTCGATATACTTCATTCGAAAGGTGCTAAACTAATATACGAGGATGATAGGCTTTTTGCTTATAAATCCGATATAGAAAGCTTTGATTTAGATATAGATGATAATATAGACCTATTCCCGGTGCTTTCAGTATTGGCGATAAATTCAAAAGGTAGGTCGATATTTAGAAATATTGAAAGATTAAAAGAAAAAGAATCTAATAGAATTGAATCAGTTTTAAAGCTTCATCAAGATATTGGCTCAAATGCATATATTGAAGATGACGCATTTGTAGTCGAACCAAGTAATGTGAATCCAGCTCAAATAGATTCATTTAATGATCATAGGATAGTAATGGCTGCGACACTTGCTTCAATTTTTACTAAGGAAATTATAATAGATGGTTTTGAAGACATCGAAAAATCATATCCAAATTACTTAGAAGATCTAAAGCTATTAGGTTTTGAGATAGAGGAAATATTATGAGAAAAATAGGAGAAAATTTACAATTAAATATTAAAGGTGCTAGTCACTCGGAAAAAATCGAATTTTCACTTATTGGAATTAAAAAAGGTGAGAAGATTAGCCTTGAGAAAGTAAACCATATGCTATCAAGAAGATCAGCTCTTAATAAAGATTATGCTACGCCAAGAAAAGAACTGGATTCTTTTACGCTTTTATCTGGTATAAAGGAAGGGCTGGCAACTGGTGAAGCAATAGTTGGCTATTTTGAAAATAAGGATACCAAAAGCTCTGATTATTTAAGTTTTGCTGACACTCCTAGACCTGGACATATAGATTATGTTGCTAAGAAAAAGTTTGGAGAAAATTTTGATATCTCAGGTTCCTCATACTTTTCAGGAAGGATGAGTGTGGCCATAGTGTTTGCAGGAGCTATAGCAAGACAATTACTGGAAAGTAGAGAAATCTATATAGGCTCACATTTATTGGAAGTCTATGATGTTAAAGATGATGCGTTTGATTTAGTTAATTTAACCAAGGCTGCTCTTCAAGATTTAGATACTAACCTACCATATATAAATTCGTTAGCTAAGGAAAAAACTATGAGATTAGTTGAAGAGTTTAAGAATCAGAAAGATTCATTTGGTGGTGTGGTACAAGTAGGTATAGTTGGTAAACTGAAGTTTATGGGTGATGCCTATTTTGATAGGCTACAAAGTAAGATCGCTTCTTATATTTTGTCGGCTCCTGGTACTAAAGGTATTGAATTTGGAAATGGATTTAAGGCGACAAAATTAAAAGGGTCAGAAAATAATGATCATTTTACCTTTGAAAGTGGGAAGGTAAGGACCAAAACGAATAATAGCGGCGGGATTAATGGTGGTATCGCAAATGGTATGCCAATTATCTTCAATGTGGGAGTTAAGCCAACATCTTCAATACAAAAAGAACAAAAAACAATTGACCTAAAGACAAATGAAGAGGCATCTTTAGTAGTTGAGGGAAGACATGACCCTGGATTTGTACTAAGGATATCTCCAGTGATTGAGTCTTTGAGCGCGTTGGCTCTTTTAGATATGGTATATGAACAAGAAAAGACAACGCTTAGAGACCAAATCGACGGACTAGATAAAAAGATTATCGACCTATATATTCAAAGGATGAATCTAACAGATGAAGTCGGAGAATTTAAAGAAAGGGAAAATCGAGATATACTTGATCAAGTACGAGAAAAGGAGATCTTAGATAATATTCGAAATTCATACCCAGACTACCAAAATGAATTAGTTGATTTATATGAATCAATCCTTGAAAATAGTAAGTTAAGACAAGAAAAAATCTTCAATAAAAAAAGAGCACCATATGGTCTTTTGGGAAGAAAACTTGGATATAGTTTTTCGAAAGAAATTCACGAGAAGTTTGGTCAATATAAATATGAACTAATTGAACTTAGACCAGATCAAGTTAAAGCTTTTTTACAGCAATCTCATCTTAAAGGGCTAAATGTTACTATTCCATATAAGAAAACTGTTGTTCCTTACCTTGACTATATGAGTAGAGAAGCTAAAGCTATAGGTGTAGTAAATACTATAAAATTTGAAAATGGAAGAAAGCTTGGATTTAATACGGATTTTTATGGTTTTAAGAAACTGCTAATAAATAAAAGAATTTTTGTAAAAGATAAAAAAGTCTTGGTATTAGGCAGTGGCGCCACTTCGACAACAGTTAAATCCGTGTTGCAAAATATGCGAGCAAAAGAGATTACTTTTGTATCTCGTAGCGGTGATATTAATTATCAAAACATTTATGATTACCAGGACTACGAAATCTTGATAAATACAACACCTGTTGGCATGAGTCCAAACACAGAAGAATCACTAGTAGATTTAGAAAGATTACCAAACATCAAGGCGGTATGTGATGTGGTCTATAACCCCATTTATTCAAGGCTAATAATCGATGCGAAAAAGAGAAATCTACAGACAGCCTCGGGAATAGATATGTTGATTTATCAAGCTAAAAAAAGCTATGAGATTTTTACAAATACAAGAATTAATGAAAGTCAGATGACAAATATCCGAAATGAAATCATTTCTAGCAAGATTAATATTGTCTTAGTTGGCATGCCAGGCTCTGGTAAGACAACAATTGGCCGCAATCTCTCTAAGCTACTTAATAAGAAGCATGTAGATTTGGATGAAGAATTTTTCAATCATTATGGCGTAAGACCTGCTCAAATCATTGAGACAAAAGGTGAAATGGAATTTAGAAAGATGGAGTCTTTTGTGGCTAAGAAATTTGGATCCATGAACAATCTCGTTATCTCAACGGGAGGGGGCGTGGTAACTGTCGAAGAAAATTACTATCATCTAAAGCAAAACGCTTTAATAATTCGTATAGAAAGAGATATTAGAAAGCTTTCGACTAGAAATAGGCCTCTATCTCAAGGAGGTATCAAAACATTGTATGACATGAATAAAAGAAGAAAAGCTAGTTATGAATTATTCTCTGATGTTACCGTACAAAATGATGGCTACTTTAGACATGCTATCACATATATCGAATCCATTATGGATGAGCTAATAACTAAATTATAATGACAACTCCGTTAAAGTATCAAAGATATTTTTTGATATTTTAGCGGAGTTTTTAATTAAATGTAACACAAATAACAAATAGTGATTTAAATCATATAAAGAATATATATGCAATTTGAATAACTACAAAAATATACATTTTTTATGGCTCTAATGCTTTAAAACGTAAATGAAAGTTGAATAAAATGAGATAATCAAAAATTAACATATCGATATGAATAAGAAAATTTTGGTCGTTAGACGCTAACAAGCCTTGATAATGCATATTTATTAGAAAAACATTGTATATTAAGCATGGTGTACGCTCTAGTACTATATAAACGTATAAACAATTATTTAAAATTTAAACATTTGTCTAATTATCAAAATAATATCTACTAAAAAATATTAGTTTTTATGGTAAAAAAATTCAAAAAATGATATGACATAGATAATCAATGACATGATATTATGTTATTATTTTACAATTGTTGCGTTATTTTTAACTCATAGTTAGTATCGATATTACAACTATGAGTTTAGCAGCTGTAGTTTTAGGTGTATGTGGGCTTAAGCTTGCATATTAGGAAATATTTTTAAGGAGGGAGACCATGAATCGCTTTATTGACAAAAAGGGTTCTAGGGTCATAGCTTTGCTTTTAGCTATCGCTATGTTACTAGGATCAACGGTTGGTCAAACTACTGCAATCGCAAGCGGACAAGATGCAAAGGCGAAAGAGACATTAGAGTTTGATAATCGGGAAGAAAAAGAGGATGTAGAAGCATTGAAAGATGACTTCATTGATTCTGAGACATCTGAAAAAGTAGATAAAGAAGCGGGCGCATCGACTGATGAACCGACGGATATAGTATCTGCAAAAGATGATGTTACTAAACCAGATGAAGATAATCAAATGCCGTTGGAACAGCCAAATGAAGATCCGAAGGTAGTTGACGAGGGTGATACTAAAGAGTCAGAATCAGTTGATGAGACAACTGACACAATTGTTGAAGGAAAAGATGACTCAGATTTAAATG
>JAAYEL010000123.1 GCA_012728755.1 Tissierellia bacterium
GCCAAAAGGGGTAGAATTTCCAGTATGGTGTTCTATAAGTGAAGAAAATATGCTTAGACCCATTCCAGATACTATAGTATATGTATTGGAAGTTGATAGATCTGAAATTATATATTTTGATGGATCCAAATGGGATTATGTATTAAATCACCTATATATTCCAAAAGATAAGGAAGATGCAGAAGCTTATAATAAAAAATTAGAAGAAAAAGGTTTTAAGCATGGTTTTTCATTTATAGATAAAAAAACAAGGCATTTTTACCCAACAGAGAGAAAAATAGTTATGAATAGTTGGATGAGAGTTTTTGAAATAGACGAATGGAATATATTTAAAGTTCAAGCTAATATATGGCAGATCAAGAAGGATATGATAAAAGATATAATATATTATGATGAAGAAAGTAGACTTTATAATAAATGATTTAAACTTTAAATTTTAAAATGAGGTGAAAAATGAATAATCCTTTTATACCCTTTAAAAAAGCTGATACTATTGTGGTTGCAGGAAATATTAGCTCAGAAATATATGATAATTTAAAAAAGAATGGCTTGGAAGTTATTAAAACTATAGCTCATGAAAAAGTTCATACTTCTATAAAGTATCATCCCGATATAGTAATGCATCCTATAAGACACAATCTTTTAATTGTAGAACCCAGTTTATTTCAATATTATAAAGACCAGTTTAAAAACACCCATATAAAGATTATAAAGGGAGAAATAGAATTAAAAGCTGAATATCCATTTGATATTGCATATAATGTAGGTAGGATTGGTAATTATGTTATTCATAATTTAAAATACACAGATGAAGTGTTAAAATACTATCTTGAAAAGGAAGATTTAGAATTTATTAATATAAAACAAGGATATAGTAAATGTTCAATGGCAATAGTAGGAGAAAAAGAAATTATAACTTCAGATAAAATGATAGATAAAACTCTCAAAGACCTTGGATTCAATAGTCTATTAATAAAACCAGGATTTATAGATTTAGAGAATCAGAATTATGGTTTTATAGGAGGTTGTACGGGTAACATATCAAATAAGGAAGTATTAATTTCAGGAACTTTAAAAAACCATCCTGATAAAGAGATAATAGAAAAGTTTTTAAAAGAAACTGGAAAAAAGATAAATTATCTTTCAAAAGAAAAAATAACAGATATTGGCACTATGATTAGTTTGAACTGCAATTAAAGAATATTATATAATTGATATATATTAGCTAAATATGTAAGACAAAAGAAAGGGGTGATTATTTTGGACGCTATTAAAATAGAAAGTACAATATCAGCTGAAAAAATAAATCAAATTATAGAAGAAATCCCTATAAAAAAAGATGTAATAATTGACTTTGAAGAATACAAAGATAGGTATAGATATATATTTTCTTTAAATAAAAAACAAATCAATCAGGATAAATTATTTTTAAAAGCTCTAGCTAAGTTTGTAAATAAAATTATAATTAAATTTTATACAGAAGATATGATAGCTTTAAATATAGAGAAAAAAATAGGATTGATAGATTCCTTAGATAAGTCTAAAATAATACAAGATGTAAAAGGTGTATTAACC
>JAAYEL010000077.1 GCA_012728755.1 Tissierellia bacterium
TGACTATGCTGTAGGACAAATAGGTACAGCATTAGATCCATATTTAAATCAAATTGCACTTGAGATGCTGAAGTATGCAAAAGGTAGAAAAACAGTAGTGTTCCTACCTCTTATAAAAACCTCACAAAAGTTCTGTGAATTATTAAATCTACATGGGTTAAAAGCAGCTGAAGTAAATGGCGAAAGTAAAGATAGAGACGAAATATTAGCTGACTTTGAAGCTGGTGAATACGATGTTTTATGTAACTCAATGTTACTTACTGAAGGATGGGACTGTCCTAGTGTTGATTGTATTGTAATTCTTAGACCAACAAAAATAAGAAGTTTATATCAACAAATGGTAGGACGTGGAATGAGACCATTTGAAGGTAAGAAAGAATTACTATTACTTGATTTTCTATGGATGACCGAACGACACGATTTATGTAGACCATCTGCACTTATTTCTAAAGATGCTGAACTTGCGAAACGCATTGATAAGAAAATGATGGATAAAGAAAGTGGTATCGATTTACTTGCTGCAGAAGTTGAATCTCAAAACGATATTATTAAAGAACGTGAAGAGGCACTCGCAAGAGAGCTTGCAGCTATGCGTAGGAAAAAACAAAAACTAGTAGATCCAATTCAATATGCATTCTCTATAGCTGATATTGATTTAGCAAACTATGAACCGACATTTGGTTGGGAAATGGGACCAGCTACCGAGAGACAACTTGATTATTTAGAGAGACTTGGAATTCATCCAGAATCAGTTCCAAACTTTGGAATGGCTAGTATGTTAATTCACAAATTAAAGAGTAGACAAGTTGAAGGTTTAGCAACTCCGAAACAAATTCGATTCTTAGAAAGATATGGTTTTTTACATGTTGGTATGTGGCCTTTTGAAGCTGCAAGTAAGATGATTACTCGCATTGCAGATAATGGTTGGTTAGTACCAAGAGAGATTAATACAAATACTTATCAACCTTAGGAGGAACAAACATGGATTTATTAGCGACACTTAAAAATATAGATGTATCAAAGGTTTCATATCATGATTGGATAAGTGTCGGTATGGCACTTAAAGCTGAAGGTTATGATGTATCGGTATGGGATGAGTGGAGTAAAAATGACACCAGATATAAACCTGGTGAGTGTGATAGGAAATGGGGGAGCTTTGGTGGTTCCTCCGAACCTGTTGCAGGTGGTACGATTGTTAAACTTGCAAAAGATTATGGTTGGATACATCCGGTTGATCTTAAGGATGGATTCTTAGAATGGGATGACATTATTGAATATGATGGCGCTGGTGCAATCTATGAACCTTCGGTAGAAATGAAGCCAACAGAACAACTCATTAAATATCTTGAGACACTATTTAAAGATGATGAATTTGTAGGCTATGTAACAAGTGATGTTTGGCAAGACTCGACAGGTAAGTGGATGCCAAGCAAAGGACAATTTGATAGGACTGCAAAAGAACTTATAACACAACTTAAAAAGAATCCAGAGGATATGGGTGCTGTACTTGGAGATGTTAAAGAAGATTGTGGTGGTTGGATTAGATTTAATCCAGTTGACGGTGGTGGTGTAAAAAATGAAAACATAACTAGATTTACTTATGCTCTAGTTGAATCAGACGATATACCAATTTCTGAACAAGATGCAATATATAGAAAATTAGAACTACCGATTGCTTGCTTAGTTCATAGTGGTAGTAGAAGTTTACATGCAATAGTAAAAGTTGATGCTAAAGATGCAGATGAATATAGAAAACGTGTTGATTACTTATATGATTTCTTAGATAAAAGTGGACTTAAAGTTGATAGAGCAAACCGTAATCCTTCAAGATTATCAAGAATTCCAGGTGTACAAAGAAAAGGTGTTATTCAAACTTTAGTAGATACAAATATAGGTAGACGAAATTGGAATGAGTGGCTAGATTTTGCTGAAGGTATTGTTGATGAAATGCCTAGTTTAATATATCTTGATGAAGCCTTAGCAAATCCTCCAAAGCTACCAGAAGTACTAATTGATGGCATTGTAAGAGTTGGACACAAAATGTTAATTTCAGGTTCATCAAAAGCAGGTAAAAGTTTTTTATTAATGCAACTGGCTATAGCACTATCGGAAGGTCTTAAATGGCTAGGATTCAAGTGTAAGAAATCAAAGGTTTTATATGTCAATTTAGAAATTGATGGTGCAAGCTGTATAAATAGATTTGCTGAAATATATAAAGCATTGAAACTAAAACCTAAGTATAGTCATGACATTGTAATTTGGAACCTTCGTGGTAGAGCAATGCCTTTAGATAAATTAGTGCCTAGGTTGATAAGAAAAGTTCAAAATCAAGGTTATGACGCTATCATTATTGACCCTATATATAAAGTTATTACAGGAGATGAAAACAATGCATCAGAAATGGGTGCATTTAGTAATCAATTCGATAAGATTTGTAATGAAACAGGATGTGCTGCTATTTATTGTCATCATCATTCAAAGGGTGCTCAAGGATTCAAAAAAGCAATGGATAGAGCTTCAGGATCAGGTGTGTTTGCAAGAGATCCGGATGCACAACTAGACATGATACAACTTGAAACCAGTGATGAATTTATGGCTGTTAATGCTGATGTATTATCATCAACTGCATGGCGTTTAGAGAGTAGCCTTAGAGAGTTTAAGAATATAAATCCAGTTAACTTTTGGTTTGAATATCCAATTCATAGAGTAGATGAAAAAGGCATTCTTACTAAGCACTTTGCAGAAGGAGACCCTAAAGGAAATCTTGAAAAAAGCGGTAAAAGAAAGCAGACACCTGAGTTGAGAAAAGAAGAGTTTGATACAGCCTTTGATTTAAATAAACTTGAGGATGGAACTTGTGAAGCAACAGTCCTAGCAGAATATTTAGATATTTCAGATAGAACAGTAAGAGCAAGAGTTAAAGAGTTTAGTGATGAATATCAAACAGAAAAAGGAATTATTACAAGAAAACAAGACCTGGCAGAAAGGGAAAAATGATGTCTGCCAGCACAAAAACACTATCTCTGGCAAAAAGGAAAAAACTCCTATCTGCCAGCTGGCAGAAAAACTGGCAGAAAGGGCTTATATATAGTTGTTGCCAACAACAGCTGACGCATCGTTTGTAGAATAGGGCTTATAGCACGCCCTATTCCAAACAAATGCCTCATCCGTCAGCACATCCTTTCTACCAAAAGAATAATTAAGAAAAGGAGAAAGTAATGAAAATATTTCTAATATTCGATCCACCAACCATTACAGCTCAAATGAATAAAGTAGCAATTGTAAACAATAGGCCGATTTTTTATAAACCTGAAAAAGTAAAACAAGCAAGAGCTACAATCATTACTCATTTAAAACCTTTTAAACCAGAGGGACCATTAGAAGGACCTATTAAGTTAGAAGTTATATGGAGATTTCCAAAAGGTAAAAGATATAAACATAATGAGTGGAGAGTAACTAAACCAGATACAGATAATTTAGAAAAGATGCTAAAGGATTGTATGACTGAGGTTGGTTTTTGGAAAGATGACTCACAGGTTGTCGTTGAGCATGTTGAAAAGTTGTGGTCAAATGACCCAACAGGTATAGAAATAGAAATCAAGGTATTAGACAGATTTAAGGAGGAATAAGACATGGATGTAAAAAAATATCTAAGCAGATATCATAACATGAAACTAAAACTTGAAAAGTTAGAATATTTGCATGAAGATTATATACGTATGTCACATTCTATTCCTGGAGTGCAATTTGATCAGATTAGAGTATCGGGCACTAAGAGCTTAAAAGCACCGTTTGAAAAGTGGATTCATAAAGCAATGGAGGTTCACTATGAAATAGAACAAATAAAGAAGAATTTACAAAATGTCAAAAATGAAATTCTATCTGATATATGTGAACTTGATAATCCTGATTATCAAAGAGTATTGATGTATAGATATGTCGATTGGTTAAGTTGGAGAGAGATTGCAGATAAAATGTTTTATTCGTCAGCTTCGATAAGAAGGATGCATGATAAATCAATAGAAGAAATAGCGTTAATTATAAATGGCAAGGATGAGCAAGCCTGAGCAGCCTTGAGCGCTTGTGAAATTGTCAAGAGCATGATATTATTAAAATGAGCAAAGCCATCGCAAGGTGTGCTTTGTTCTAAATTAAAAATAAGCGAAATGGAATACTGGCTTAAAGACCAGCCTAGAAACTATAAAGAATTCATTAATTTGAGTTCTTTTTTGTTTTTGCAGAAATACTTGTAGTATTCCAACTGGTAAAATATTACAGTTTTATATAGCAGTTGGAGTGATTATATGAAAGGAAAAATGCTAGATACTTATGAAAAGTGGGAAAAGTCTGGTCATCTTGATGAAAAATTAGAGGCAATTAAAGAAATGGTGGCTAAACGAGCAACACAAAGACAAGTTGCCGAGTATTTAGGTATATCAGAAAAAACAATAATAAAACTAAGGAAAGTACATCCTAAATTAAACGATGCATTTTCTTATGGTGATGAAGTACTTAAAAATACATTACTTGATGCAATATATCAAAAAGCCATCGGTTTTGAATATGAAGAGTCACAAACAATTATTGAGGAGACAAAGACAGGTAATAAAAAACGAATCACAAAATATAAGAAACGAGCACTTCCGGATGTTTCTGCAATTAAGTATTTGCTTGTGATTCATTTTGGTATTGAATTTAATGAAAAGAAGGCTGAGCTTGAGTTGATGGCCAGACGATTAGAGAAAGATGAGGAAGAGTGGACTAATGAACATAGTGATGAAACAAATAACAGAACTCAAAGAGTACGAAAACAATCCAAGAAATAATGATGCAGCAGTAGATGCTGTTGCTAAAAGTATTGAAGAGTTCGGTTTTAAGGTTCCAATTGTAGTTACAAGTAAAAATGTAATTATTGCAGGTCATACAAGATTAAAGGCGAGTATTAAACTTGGTTTATTAGAAGTTCCTTGTATTATTGCGGATGATTTAACTGATGAACAAGTTAAAGCATTTAGACTTGCGGATAATAAAACAGCAGAGCTTGCTTCTTGGGATTTTTCAAAGTTAGAAGAAGAACTCTCATTAATTGAGATGGATATGTTACAATTTGGCTTTGAAGATTTAGAATCTGATATTCCTGATAATGCAACTGATGATGACTTTGACCCAGATGCTGAAATACATGAAGTTCCAGTTAGTAGGAAAGGTGACCTTTATGTACTTGGGAAACACAGAGTTTTATGTGGTGACTCGACATTAAAAGAAGATGTCGATAATTTAGTTAATGAAAAGTTAGTAGATATGATATTTACCGATCCACCATATAATGTTGATTACGAAGGTACAGCAGGTAAGATTCAAAATGACAAAATGGAAGATAGTACATTCTATCTTTTTTTATTAGATGCATTTACAAATATGTTTGAAAACACTAAAAAAGGTGGTGCTATTTATGTTTGTCACGCTGATACTGAAGGACTTAATTTTAGGAATGCATATAAAAATGCAGGTTACAAACTTGCAGAGTGTTTAATCTGGGTTAAGAATGCTTTAGTTTTAGGTAGACAAGATTATCACTGGAGACATGAACCAATCCTTTATGGTTGGAAAGAAGGAGCCGCTCATTACTTTATAGATGATAGAACTCAAGATACTATCTGGGAATATAATAAACCAAGAAGAAACGAAGAGCATCCAACCATGAAACCACTAGAGTTAGTAGGTAAAGCAATCGCAAACTCATCAAGAGTTGGTGAGACGGTGTTAGACCTCTTTGGTGGTAGTGGATCAACTCTAATTGCAGCTGATCAACTTGGTAGGTCTGCATACTTAATGGAACTTGATGAGAAGTTCGTTGATGTTATCATAAAGCGATTTATTCGTTATAAAGAAAGTAACATCGATGACTTTTATAGAATACGAGAAGGTGTTAAAACACCATTAAGTGAGATATTAGAATTTAATCTTTAAATAAAGTCACTATAGTGAAAATATGACTTGCTTTTTTGCTTCTTTTATTTATATATAGTAGTAACGAAAAAGAAAGAAGGTAAACTAATGAAGGTTAAATTTGAAAGAAAAGCATTTAAAGAACAGATTGTTCCAGAGGATGATTTTGTAATTGAAACAGTAGTTGAATTACCAATCAAAGAATTTAATAAGTTTTTAGATGACATGCTAGGTGATTATAAATTCATTGAAGAGAGAAAACATTTAATGTATGTTGATAGGGATAATGTTTGGCATGCAATTTATGTAACAGCAAAAGATATTGATTATGGAATCTTAGTTCAATCAGAAGGATATGGTTATGCAAGATACTCAGCATTTTTAAGAAGATGCCATGTTGTAGAGGTCCGTCATGACTGAAAAAAGAATATCCCTTAAAACTTGGATTGAAAGATTTAATAATAATGAATTTGAAAATGAAAACACTAATGTTCAAATTGAAGCTGGCTGGTATGATTGGTTTTGTAGAGATACAAGCTTAAAAAACAAAACCAAGAAGATGGGTCAAATTATCAAACAGATTAAAGATGGTGGCAAAGTTGATTTAAATAATATGTATGTATGGTTTAAAAATAACTGTCCAATGAGTGGTCCACTATATGATGATTTTAGAATTGCAAACATCAACGATGGTGCAACACAATTACTAGTTCAATTGGACTCACCTTGGGAAGATACAAAGTATGTGGTTTATAGTGTTGATGACTTCTTTGATAAACCAGTCTTACTTACAAACTCAAGTAGAGAATTAGTTAAATGGTTAAACGGTGTACTTCAATGAGTGTATTTGAATATAGTAATCCTCATCCAAAAGGACTACTTACAACTGATTGTGTTGTAAGAGCAATTGCACTAGCATTTGATAAAGACTACTTAGAAGTAAGAAGAGAACTAAATCAAAGTAAAAAAGAATTAGGCTTTGGTAGTTACAAAGAAACAAAGTTCATTTATAAATATTTAGAGAGATTTGATAGAATCGTATTAAAAGTTCCAAAAGGAGTACCTAGAGTTAAAGTTGATGACTTTGTAGAATTGTTTAAAGAAGGAACTTATATAGTCAAACTATCGAAGCACATCGCATGTATTAAAGATGGTAAGTTATTAGATACTTGGGACTCAAGTTACCGCTCAGTTTATACAGCATGGAAAATTAAATAAGATTAACGGCTTTAAACAGCCTTTAATTTCAAACACTTAGGCTCCACGTTCGCACGTGTGGCCTTTTTAAGTCTTACTCGGACTTACACTCAAACTAACTTATAAAACAAACAGAAGGGAA
>JAAYEL010000078.1 GCA_012728755.1 Tissierellia bacterium
GAGCTTTACTACACAGGTAATACTAGAAACCTTCAAGGTATAAGACACCCTTATCAAGTCAAGGCTGAACTAGGAGCAAAAGAGGTAGTCAATAAAAGAGTCATTATAGATGGTATACCAAAGGCTTATACAGAACATTTTAGAGATCCCAAAGTCATTAAAAAAGCCGATATCTACTATATGATTATAGGTGCACAACGTGAAAATTTAACGGGAGCTGCCTTGATGTATACATCTAAAGATAGTGAGAACTGGGAGTTTGCATACGAAGTAAAAACAGAATATGAAGACTTAGGTTATATGTGGGAATGCCCAGACTTAACACAGGTAGAGGGTAAAGACGTCTTACTTTTTTGTCCCCAAGGTAGTATGAATACCCCTATAGAGAAAGAGAACTTGTACCCCAGTGTTTATCTGTTAGGTGATTATAATTTTGAAACCGGATATTTTAATAATGATAAGGCAGTAGAAAAACTTGATTATGGTTTTGATTTCTATGCAGCACAAACATTTTCAGATGAAAATAATGATACTGTTCTAATAGCATGGGTTGGTATGCCAGAAATAGCTTACCCTAGCGATAAGTTTGGCTGGGCTCATGTACTAACTTTACCAAGAAAACTGAAGGTAATTGATGGTGTTCTTCACCAAATACCACATCCAAACTTAAAGAAATTACGAGATAGGAAAATAACTTCTCTTGAGAATGTTTCTTTATATGAATTGAAAATTAACGATATTAAAGAGAGTTTAGAGATACAACTATATAGTAAAGATAATGAATCATTGAAGCTTACTTATAACAAAGAAGAAAGAAAGGTAATCCTAGATAGATCAAATTTTAAGGAGAGCTTTGGAGAAAAGTACGGACAGATGCGAGAAATATACATGAGAAATGATTTAAATTCCATTCATGTATTTAGAGACACATCAACCATAGAAATTTTCTTAAATAATGGAGAATATACCATGACTGCACGCTTCTTTCCACAAATAATTGAAGGTGATATTATAATAGAACCTCAAGTACAGGCAGAAGTTTATTTACTAAAGGAGGATATACATGATTTATAGTATTGGAGAAATGTTAATTGACTTTATGCAGGAAGAAAATCACTATGTACCCTACCCAGGAGGAGCTCCAGCAAATGTTGCGATTCACGCAAAAAGATCGGGTGCAAAAGCTCAGTTTGTAGGAAAACTCAGTCAAGATAACTTTGGAAATCTCCTAAAAGAACATCTGGAGGACAATAATGTTTACTTCCCATTAAAACGCAGTGAAAATCCGACAGCTTTAGCTTTGGTATCGCATGTTGAAGGAGAAAGATCCTTTCAGTTCTATAGAAGTAATACTGCAGATTTAGACTTAAGTATCGATGATATTGCAATGATTCCATTTAAAGAGCATGATATTTTGCACTTTTGTTCCTTAGGATTAGTTAATGGTGGTACAACATATCAAGCGCATCTAGAGGCGACTAAAAAAGCAAAAGATGCGAAATCATATATAAGCTTTGATGTGAATATAAGACCCTTACTTTGGGATAATCTTGAGTTAGCGAAAGATAGAGTGCTTCAATTAGTCAATGAGGCACATATTGTAAAAGTGAATGAAGAAGAACTCCTATGGCTTACAGGTATGCAAGATATTGAAGCCGCAATGAAAGTACTTCAAAGCAATAATCAAGTGATCATTTGTACTAAAGGTAAAGAAGGGTCCAGTATATTAAGATCAGATGCATCTTATTTTAAGACATCGGTTCCTTTGGTCAAACAGGTAGATTCTACAGGTGCTGGTGATAGTTATATTGCAATGATTTTAGCATCCTTATCTTCTAGCAATCAAGATTTTACAACTTGGCAAAATCTTCTACTGCAAGAGGCAGTCGAATATGCAACCAAGATCAGTGCTCAAGTGGTGTCGCATAAGGGTGCCATTCCAATCATAGAGTATTGATATTATCTAAAATATGAATCATCCTTTAAGAAAGTCTCTAAATATATCCTAGAGGCTTTTTATTTTTGTATATTTTCAAAGAAAATCAACAAGTTTCTCACGTGATTATATAAATAGAGAATGTTATAATTTATGTATCAGGGGAAGTTTATGACATCACCCTATAAATTAGCTAAAACATTGTGTTTATTTTACTAAGGAAAGGAGTTTACAGAAGTTTATCGCAACACAATATATATAAGGAAAAAGAGAGGATGATTAATAATGAAAATCGAAAACATTTTTCCACCCCCAATTATCATGAATCATGACGATACACAAGTATCAATTTACATGGGAACCCATATGATGGCTCCAGAAAACAAGTCCAATCGAATTCAATACAAAAATCTTATGTCTGAAGCATTGGAACAAATTACGGATAGAAAGACGCGTGAGCGTATTGAAATGCAACTTTTAAGTGTATAC
>JAAYEL010000079.1 GCA_012728755.1 Tissierellia bacterium
ATTAACTTCTTAGCACCCAATCTATCAACTACTTGCGCCACACTACTATCAATTTCTTTAATCTCAGATTTTGAGAATATAACATTGATAAGGCCAATCTCACGAAGAATCCAAAATAGGAATATCTCATCCTCTCCGATATCTTCAAGAAGTGTCGCCCTGATATCCTCGATTGCTTCAGCATATGCCTCTTCATCAGCAATATAAACCCTATAGTCCAAATCATTCAAATCATTTGAGATATCAATTGCCATAAGTGAACTTCTAGTTTTCATCAAACCGCCAAGCTTCTGCACTATCTCATCTTCAAATCTCTTGTAGTTTCCAACATTAACTCGCCCAACTTCACCAAACTTAAGCTTACCAAGTTCATATTCTCTCATCGCAAAAATCCCCTTAAGACTAACCTTTTTTGCGATATTCATCTTATCTGGCTCCTGCTCATTAAGAGCTATCAAAGCTATTTGCAAATATCTATTATCCATTTTATCTCCTATACTTATTCGCTTACTACTTATTACTTACTACTTACGATTTAAGTATATCATATTTTCTGTAAAATGCAAATCTCATCGCAATCTTACCTTATATATCTTATCCCAGTTTTTGCCACCAATATAAAATTCATTCCCTTCAATATGTGCTATCCCATTTAACACATCATCTGGCGTACCTTTATGCTTTTGTGTTAGCTCGGACAAATCAAATACCTCGATTGTCTCACCAGTCTTTGGATCAAGCTTAACTATCTCACTTGATTGCCAAATATTCGCATAAAGCTTCCCATCTACAAATTCAAGTTCATTAAGCATCTGATGTTTTGTCTCAACTACCTTCTTAACTTCAAAACTTTCCAAATCATGATAAAACAACTTATTGCTTCCATCGCTTCTAATTAAAAACTCACCATCAAATGCAAGTCCCCAACCTTCGCCATCATACTTAATACTCTTAACTACATCAAGAGTTGTCCTATCCCTTACAAACAACATATTTTCACGCCAAGTTAGTTGATAAATGTATTTATCAGAAGCACTCATACCCTCTGCAAAATACATATCTTCCAACTCATCTATCTTCTCATATTTTCCATCTTTTCCAATAAACCCAATACTCGAGTTTCCATACTTTCCAACAGAAACCACCATCCTATCGTCAACGATCTCCAATCCCTGAACAAAAGTCGGATCCACATCAAATTCTTCAAGCACCTCAAGCTCCACTACTTCAGTAGCGCATGCGCTCAATCCCAACAACGCCACTAAGAATAAAACCCAAATCTTAGCCTTTCTATTTGAAAAAACTCCCATAATCAAATCCTCTCTTCAATGGTAACTCTAACCAAATCTCCCGGCTCTTTACCAATGCTTTTTCTAATATCCTTCCTTATTCCAATGATATAGCAAATGGAACCATCTTCATTTTTTAGCCCCATATTAACCACACTTCCATCATATGGATGGCCATCAAAAGTCGCATGGACCTTAACACGTCCCTTTCCAAACTCTTCCCTTACATCATATGGAAAAACCACATAGGCTCCACCTTTTTCAGGTACCTCATGTATTAGTGCTTCGTAATCATATATTTTCATTTCACAGCTCCCTTACCATAGCTTGCTTAGCAAGCTCTATTCTTAAATAATTAAAATCAAAGTACCAGCTACTATCAAAAGAAGTCCAATAAATGATTTCACATTTAGTTTTTCTCTTAAAAAAATAAATGAAAATGCCACAGTAACTACAATACTTAGTTTATCTATTGGTACCACAATACTCGCTGGTCCATCCTGTAACGCCCTATAATAGCATAGCCAAGAAGCTCCTGTTGCTAGACCAGATAATATAAGAAAAACCCAACTAGTTTTATCAATGTTCTTAATCTGTTTTTGCTTTTTCTGTCCAAAAACAATCCCCCAAGCCATGATTAAAACAACTATAGTTCTGATTGCTGTACCAAGATTTGAGTCTATATTTTCGATTCCTATCTTTCCAAGTATGGATGTAAGACTAGCAAAAAGCACAGATAATATAGCAAAGAATAACCAACTATTACTCTCAACCTGTTTATTTAAACTAGGTTTTGTCTTTATCATTAACAACGTGCCCAATCCAATTAAAATCATTGCCACTAACTTAAATAGAGTTAACTTCTCGCCCAAAAATATCATAGCTAATATCATGGTAAGTATCGTACTCGATTTATCTATCGGCGCGACTTTATTTACATCGCCTAGCTGTAGAGCTTTAAAATAGCATAGCCATGAAGCTCCTGTTGCTAACCCTGAAAGGACAAGAAATATGACAGTTTGATTATCCAATCTCGACATCCCCTCTTGCGCTCCTACCACATAAACCATTATCCAAGAAAAAATCAGAACAACTATCGTTCTGATAGCAGTCGCCAAGTTTGAATCCGTGTTTTTAATCCCAATTTTTGCTAGCACGGCAGTTAAGCCCGCAAATAGTGCTGACCCAAAGGCATAAATCACCCACATATTAACCTCTTTCTATATAACATATCAAAATATGTAGTAATCAATCATTTCATCTTGTACAGAAGGCTCAAGTTCTATAATTTCTTGTATCTTTTCCAATAGATCAGTAACTTCCTGATTACCTATATACATACATCCTAGACATACTATTGTCATCATTTCTTACCATATCATAAAACTCAAAATCAACACTCCATTTGCTAGAAAACCATCTGGCAGCCTCTTCTTTAATATGTGGATTGTCTTTGATGCTAATAATTTTATATATCATATATACTTCCTTATATGTTACTATAAATTTCTCTTTTCCACTTCAATCTCAATAAATTCTGGCAAATAGTTTGGCGTACATCCAGGAGATACATGGTCACCTTTGTAAAGGCCAATCATTTCACCTAAATCTATAAGTCTATCCCTATACTTTTTGTCATAGATTCCAATCCAACCGGCAGTCATATTCATCGCCCATTGGACCTCGGGGTCTTCTTGACTCAAATTTTTCTCAATCCTATCGACAAGCTCATCAGTATTTTCATATGCCGTCTTTCCAGTCCATCTCAACCTACTTTGGTAAAACCAAAAAATCCTTCTCTTCAGGGGCGACTTATCATCAACCCACGAATCCATCAAACCAGCAAATTTCTTATGTTTCATAAGCTGATTGCCCAAAAGCCAATCCACCAATTGAAGAGACTCCTTCTCATCATGGCCCTCAATATCCTCTATCATCGCATTAACCTTCTGATTATCCAAAACCTTCTTGTCCATAATCAAAAGCGACAGCATCATCGGCATATATTCACCACTTGACCAAAGCTCCAAACCCAACTCATGGTCGACCTTAATCTCCTTAGCAATCTTTCTCAAATCTCCAAGCTTCGACAAACCCTTCGTTTGCTCAATTATATCTTTTGCTTTTTTACTTAATTTTGCCATAGTCTTCTCCTAATATTAATTATGCTTATATCTACCCAAAAAAGTGGATAGGTAAAATGAAAGCGACCCTGTGGTCGCTGGTGGTTTATTATTGAGAAGGGTGGCGACCTTGCGATAGCTACTTTTTCTGGAGGGTGGGCGACCTTGTGGTCGCCTTCCTTTTATGATAAAATTTTGGCTATACCATGGTTGATGGCCGAAATCGGGGTAAACCATGGTACGAAAATTCACAAAAATACCGGGGTTACCCCCCAAAACCAGTCACAGCCTTGGTATTGTGAAAGTTTTGCATACCATGGCTGGACCCTAAAATGGACAGTAACCTTGGTATTTTTGCACGGTAGCGTACCATGGCTACCCCCTAAAAACCATCCAGCCATGGTATTACCAATAAAATGTCAGTTTTTGCTGTGCAAAAACTCACCTTTTACTTATGGTGTAGCTCTACTTTTTGTGATTTCGTTTAGAGTCTGTTATGAACCACTATTTTACCCACTAAAAAAGCCCACAGGTTACCCTGCAGGCTATGTTTTTTTAGTTTAAAAGACTGTTAGCGTATTTTCTTTATATAGTGTATCATCGATGATTTTTCTAGAGATTAACCTTCTATCCCTTTAAATAATTCTATAAGCTTTTCACCACTTTCCGCATCGATGTAGTAGCTCTTTGAATTATCCCCTTCCATTAATTGAAGAGTCATATTTGAGGATAAGATTATATCGACCATCTGATCCTTGTCCTCGTGGGCATTTCCAAAAGTGTAAAATGTCGCTTCTCCCTGAATTTGTTCAGATTCTGAACGCTTCTTTAATTCTGATTTCTTTAAAATTTCATTAATCTCCTTGCTATCTTCAGCGGATAATTCGATTCTAATGATTTCCTTCGTTTCTGAATGAGAAGATATGCTCACATATTTATAATCAACGTTTTGATTGAATATATCATTACCCTTTAGTGGCTTAGTGATGAAAAAATAGATTAGGCATACCGCTACAAGAATTAGTAATATAAGAAAAAGTGTTTTTGATTTTGATAGTTTTGAAGCTGATGGTTTCATTTAATTTTCTCCCTTCCTTTTAAAATTCATACCAAGTACCATCCCTAACATCATTCCGATTGAGATGCCAATGGCTAGATAGTCTTTGCCCAAAAGAATGCCGACCGCTGAGCCTAAACTCATGCCTATAGCCATACCTTCGGCCATGTAAGTGTCTACTTGTTCCGCTTCGTCTTTGCTAATATTTTTTTGTTTTTTCTTCACAATTGTGATTATGTAAATAGTAATTATGCTCACTATTATTAGAGGTACTACAACTTTTAAGATTTCCATATCTACACTCCGATTATTTCCTTATATTCATTTTCTTTTAGTTCCCATACACCGATGTATCCTTGTTCTATATAATCCTTGTCATCTTTTATGTATATATAAAGTTCTTGTTTCATACCATTTTCTTCAATTCTTAGAACTTTGTTGCTAGGATTATTTGTATCAATATCTTGTGTTGGCTTATATTTAAATTCCCCTAAATTTTCTAACTTTTTTAAGTAAATTTCTGTATGAATTTTTATTTCTTTATCATCAAGATATACTCTAACCTTTTTAGGATCAAACTCAGATAAGTCTATATTTTTATTTTTTGAGCATGCACTAAGCACAAGAATTACTCCTACTAATATTAAAGTCAAGTTTCTTTTCATATACCCTCCAATTATTTCCTTATCAATATAATAACACATGCTTAAATTTTCTTACAATTTTGTTACATTTGATTTTGGAGGATTTGGGTCATTTTGCCCATCAAAAAAGCCCACAGATAATCTATGGACTTTCAGGTAATGCTACTGCTCATGCTTTAAAAATTGTGTCGTATATAGTTCGTAATATATGTTTTTGTTGTATATTAATTCCTGATGAGTGCCTTGCTCGATGATTCCCATTAATAAATCCAGTTTCCAAACAAAAAGATAGCGAGCAACGTTCGCTTTCTTTTTCCTAATCTTTAAAGAAGCTTGTGTATGCAAGCCACTTTTCTCATAAAATTCGGAAGTTTTCGCTAAAAGCGAAAACTCTCATTCACTCACTCCCTAAAACACAGCAAATTCTATCGTTCTCTTAGGGGCACTTAAGCTCAATTTTCCCTAAGACACAGATATTTTGCCTTTTATCTTAGGGACAACTATGCACTATGTTCCCTAAGATACAGACATATTCCTTCGTATCTTAGGGAATTTTTCGTCCATATTTCCCTAAGATATGAGTATTTTTTTCTGTGTCTTAGGAAATTTACACGCCAATCATCCCTAAGAAATCGCAACTTTTTTCTGTGTCTTAGGGAATTTACACGCCAAACGCCCCTAAGAGATCAACAGTTTCCTCCATGTCTTAGGAAAAATGCTCCTTTCAAAAAGAAGCTTGCGTACGCAAGCCACTATCTTCACTAAAAAAGGAAGGTTTCGTTGGCGAAACCTATCATTCTTATTTTCGATTTGTTACTACTTTTTAAAAGAAACAACAACTCGAAAATAAAAGAAAACATTTTCCTTGACAAAACACTAAACAGGGCTTATTATTAGATTGTAAAACGAAAGCGAACGAAAGCGAACGAAAGGAATCGATATGTACTCTGAAGAAAGATACTCTCATATATTAAAGAAAATCTCAAAAGATGGGCAAGTTAAAGTCTCGGATTTAGCTGAAGAGATGAATGTATCAGAGGTTACGGTTAGAAAGGACCTTTCTACTCTTGAAAAAAGAGAGTTTTTGAAAAGAAATTTCGGTGGCGCAGTTAGCATAAAGACTCATGTAAGAAGTCTGACACTTGAGGAAAAGAAAATAGATAATATTGAGCTAAAAAAGATTATCGCACAAAAAGCAGATGAATTAATCACTGATAATATGGATATTTTTTTAGATGCAGGAACTACTACATATGCGTTAATCGATAATATTGTCAAACATGAAGGAATCACGGTGATCACCTTCGATTTGAATATAGCAATGGAACTTGCTAAATACAAACATATTAAGACATATATATTGGGTGGTTTCATAGAAAATGAAACACTTTCCTCTCTTAGCCTTGAAGGCTACCAAATGCTTGAAAAATTCCATACGGATATTTGCTTTGCAGGAACTGATGCTTTTGATGATGAATATGTTTATTCGACAAATCATCTTAAATCTCACATGAAAACAATTATGTTAGATAATGCAAAGGTTAAGGTGCTGGTGACAGATAGCAGCAAATACCCAAAAGATGGTCTATATAGATATTACAAATTGACTGGATTTGACTATATCATTACTGATAAGCAAAATGAAGAGCTCAATGCTCTTTTAGATAATGAAATTCGAGAGGAGAAGGAATGAAAAAAGTATTAATCATCGCTGATGACTTAACTGGAGCAAATGCGAATTGCTCTTTGATGAAAAAGATCGGCCTGCAAGCTGCAAGTTTTCTAGGTACAAAAGCTACAGACTTACCAGAAAATATTAATGTATTGGCGGCAACTACCGACTCTAGAGCTATGACAAGAGAACAAGCCTATAGAGAAGTGACAAATAAACTAAAGATATTTAATCCTGATGATATTCATCTTTATTCAAAAAGAATTGACTCAACGCTTAGAGGAAATTTGGGAACAGAATTGAATGCATATCAAGATTATTTTACAGAAAAAAGGGTGGCAATTTGCGTTCCGTCGTATCCTGATTCTGGGAGAATCGTTGTTGACGGTAAAATGTACGTAAACGGAAGTTTATTGATGAATACAGATGCTGGTAAGGACCCAAAGATGCCAGTAGTTAGCAATTATGTGGTTGAAAACTTTGAAAAAGACTACAAAGGAAAGATTAAGCTAATCACTATTAGCGATATCGAAAAAGGTAAGGATTGTATTAAAAATGAGCTGATTGAAGCAGCAAAAGAATATGATTTGATCATTTTCGATTCTATTAATAACAATCATATTAAGACAATAGCCGAAGCTGTGGTTGAATCAAACCTTGAATATATCGCAGTTGATCCAGGTCCATTTACAAAAGAATTGACTTCATTGATTTATAAAAAATCAAGTATATCAACAAAAGCGATGGCAGTTATAGGTTCAGTAACTCAAATCACTATCGACCAGTTAAAACAGCTTAAATCTTCATATGACTATTATCAAGTTGATGTGGATCCAATAAAACTAATGAGCATGGATACCATCCAAGATGAGATAAATAGATGTATCGAATTAACAGCACAAAATATTGATAATACGGATTTGATTATATTGACTACGACTCCTGATAGCATAGATAAAAGACTTGATTTAAGGGCTGTATCAAATGATATTGGGATAAGTGTGGATGACCTATCACTAATCATTTCACGTGGATTGGCAAATATAGCAAAACATATATTAGAAGGAAATGACTCTTTATCAGGTGTTTTCTCATCGGGTGGAGACATAACAGTGGCTTTAGCAGAAGAACTGCTAAGTTTAGGTATAGAAATTAAAGACGAAGTCATGCCTTTAGCGGCTTATGGTCGTTTGATTGGCGGATTAAAGCCAGATTTGAAGATAGTAAGTAAGGGTGGCATGGTTGGAGACAATAACGCCATGATAGCATGTATAGAAAAAATATTAAAATTGGAGGACTAAAATGGAAAGATCAAAAATAGCAGTAACACTTGGGGATCCAGCTGGAATTGGCCCAGAAATAGTAGTAAAAACTTTTGAGAAAAAAGAATTATATGAGATGGCAGATATGGTGCTTATCGGTGATAAGTTCGTATTAGAAAAAGCATTAAAGGTAACAAATTCAGACTTAAAAATCAACGTAATCGAAACTGTTGAAGAAGGCAAATATGAGTATGGCACTATCGATTTAATCGATTTAGGAATCATTACTGAAGATTATGAGTTTGGTCAAGTTAATGCAAAATGCGGTGAAGCTTCATATAGATATATTATGAAAGCAGGAGAATTAGCTATGGAAGGACATGTAGAGTCTGTGGCAACATCTCCAATTAATAAAGAATCTTTAAGAGCAGCAGATGTACCATATATCGGTCATACTGAGATGTTTGAAGATATATCTAAGGTTAAAGATCCTCTTACTATGTTTGAAGTTGAAGACTTAAGAGTTTTCTTCCTTTCAAGACACGTATCCCTAAAAGAAGCTATAGATTTAGTAACTTATGATAGAGTTCTTGACTATATCATTAGATCTGCTGAAGCTCTAAAGGTACTTGGCGTTGAAGGAAATATAGCAGTTGCAGGATTAAACCCTCATTCAGGTGAACATGGATTATTTGGATGGGAAGAAGTAAATGAAATTGAGCCAGCTATCAAAGAAGCTCAAAGATTAGGCTATGACGTGACTGGTCCTATTGGAGCAGACTCGATATTTGCATTAGGTTTAGAAGGAAGATTTGGAGCAGTATTATCCCTATATCATGACCAAGGACATATCGCTACAAAGACATATAACTTCATGAAGACAATTTCACTAACAAACTCAATGCCTTTCTTAAGAACGTCAGTAGACCATGGAACAGCATATAATAGAGCCGGTCAAAACACTGCATCAGAAGTAAGTATGGTAGAAGCAGTAAGACTAGCTGCTAAGTATGGATATAAATTTAGAAAAAACTAGGAGGAAATCATGGGAGATTTAGTAATTAACAGCGATAGAATGATTATTGCTTTGATTATCGGTCTTATACTATTAATTGGTATGATCGTTAAGACAAAAATACATACATTTCTAGCGTTAATTATCGCCGCTTTATTTATTGGTGTTGCTGGGGGCATGCCATATAATGCAGTACTACAAAGTGTTACTGATGGGTTCGGCGGAACTTTAGGAAGTATAGGAATTATTATCGGTTTTGGAGTTATGATGGGTCAAATATTCGAAGACTCCAACGCAGCAAAAAGGATGGCACATACCATTCTAAAAGTATTAGGAAAAGGTAAAGAAGATGTTGCCATGTCAGTTACAGGTTTCTTGGTATCAATTCCAATATTCTGTGACTCAGGCTTTATCATTTTAGCTCCTATAGCAAAAGCATTATCAAAGAGCACTGGTAAATCAATAATGACTTTAGGTTTATCACTTGCTTCAGGTCTAGTAATAACTCACTCACTTGTACCACCAACACCAGGTCCAGTAGGAGCTGCAGGTATTTTCGAAGCTAACGTTGGTTCAGTAATCCTTTGGGGAATCATCATAGCTATACCAATGGTAATCGCTACACTTGCTTATGCTAGATATTATGGAAATAAAGTTTACCAAATTCCAGGAGAAGATGGAGAATGGTTAAGACCAGAAAAAAGAGAAGCTACTGAAAGTAAAATTCACAGTTTTGAAGGAGAAAAAATGCCTTCTACATTAGTTGCATTTGCTCCAATCATAGCTCCAATCATCTTAATCCTAATCAATACAGTATTAGCAGCAGTATTAAAAACATCAGGATCAGAAGGAAACGCTATAACTCAATTCTTTATTTTCTTAGGAACACCAATAGTAGCTGTAGGTATCGGTTTACTAATCGCAATCTTTACATTAACTAAAGATTTCGACAGAAAGCAAACTATGAAAATATTTCAAAAAGGTATCGAATCAGCAGGTATCATCATCCTTGTAACAGGTGGTGGTGGCGCACTTGGTAGAGTACTTACAAACTCAGGCGTAGGAACTCAAATAGCAGAAGCTATAGCAAAAACAAGTATACCAGCTATAATCCTACCATTTATCATCGCAACAATTATCAGATTCATCCAAGGATCAGGAACAGTTGCCATGTTAACAGCTGCATCAATCGCAGCACCAATAACAACATCACTAGGAGTAGACCCTGTATTTGCCACACTTTCAGCCTGTGTGGGCTCACTATTCTTCTCATACTTCAACGACTCATTCTTCTGGGTAGTTAACAGAACAATCGGAATCGATGAAGCAAAAGAACAAATCCGTGGATACTCAATCACATCAACAATCGCATGGGGCGTAGGCTTCGTAACATTAATGATCGTAAACGCAATATTTGGATAAAAATAAAGTAGCCTGCTCGAAAGAGCAGGCTTTTTTGTTTTGTGAAATGTAATCGACCATTACTCGCTTTCAAATGTGAAAAAGGAAGTTTTCGCTAGCAAAAACTGTCATTCTAGGACGAGTTTACGTGCTAGTTTTGAGGTTTCGGGCAAACTAGCACGTAGGTTTTGAGTTATTTTTACGTGCTAGTTTTAGGGTTTTGGCAAACTAGCACGTAGGTTTTGGGTTGTTTCTACGTGCTAGTTTTAGGGTTTTGGCAAACTAGCACGTAGGTTTTGGGTTGTTTCTACGTGCTAGTTTCGGGGTTTTGGGCAAACTAACACGTTGTTAAAGATGGTTTTCTACGTGCTAGTTTTAGGATTTTGGCTAAACTAGCACGTCAGCCCCACACTTTTAAAAGAAAGATAGCGACCGAGGTTGCTTTCCTTTGCTATTAATATAGAAGCTTGCGTAGCAAGCCTCTTTCCTATATTACTAAAGGAAGTTTTCGCGAGCGAAAACTCACCTTCTCCTAAATCAGCTTAGCCCAACATTAAACTCAGCCTCAACCTGATGCCAAGCCATCGAAAAATTTGGAATCGAAAAGTTCTACATCCGGCGAACTTAGCTCGCTATACACAATCTGCACAAGCTCATCCGAAAACTCCACATCATCTTCCTTCAAGTCACGGCATCGCTTGATAAAATCTTGAACCTCAACATCCTTACCCTTTGCCAAGACCTTCCCATTTGCAATGTAAAACAAATACTCTCCATCTTTTAGAACATATCGATTTTTCAAAAAATCCTGCTTATCAAACAAATTCCTTTCAAGTAAATCCAAATACCTAATTAGCCCTTTAAAATAACTAGCCCTCTCAAACCTTAGCTCGAAAGAAGCTTCCATCATCAACTTGTGGCATACACTCTTAAGCATTTCACCCATAAGCCTCGATGTTAAAATCCCGCGGATAGCCTCAGTCGTAGCCTCGATCTCAGCAGCATCCATCCTCTTTGGAAGGACATGATACTCGAAATCAAATGTGCCATTCTCATAGTTAATCGGAAAAATCCTACTCAAGTCCTCAGCAAAATCTCGCCAAATCCTATGTCCCAAAAACGGCCCAATCTCGCCTTTAGTTTTAAGTTCCAAAATCCTTTGATCACCTGTTATATCAAAATAATGGGCTTTCCTATCAGAAATATACTGCGAATTATAGATTGGCTTATACTCCTGAATCTGCCTATACTCAAGCATCCTCGCCTCCAAATGCGTATCGCACTCAATAATCTCCACATCGTCGATATTTTGCATCATCACCAAAATCTTACTTCGCCCATCCCGGCCATGAAAATACGAACTAACCCGAGACCTCAGGCGCTTACTCTTGCCAATATACACAATCCTGCCTCGCGACAAAAACCTATAAATCCCCGGCGCATTCGGAAAACCGCTCACCTTATCCCTAAAATCCATACCAAACTCCTTTCCCCTATTATATCAATTATAGGTAAAATGCAGAAGTGCTCTAGTATTTAGTCCATCAGCGCAACTTTCCCTAAGATACTGTTACATTGCTCTATCTCTTAGGGACGATATTGTGTAATTTTCCCTAAGACATGAACATTTTCCTTTGTATCTTAGGGAACTTATTGCACCAATTTCCCCAAGACACTGACATTTTTCTTTGTATCTTAGGGAATTTACAGTCTGAAATTTCCTAAGATACGAGCATTTTTCGCTGTGTCTTAGGGAATTCTTAACCCAAACGTCCCTAAGAAATCATGACTTTATTCTGTATCTTAGGGAATTGCGAGCTTCATCGCCCTTAAGAAATCATTTGTTTTGTTTCTGTATTAGGGAAAATCACTTATATAAAAAAAGAAGCGACCAACGGTCGCTTTCCTTTGATAATTAATATAGAAGCTTGCGAAGCAAGCCACTTTCTTTTATAAAGGAAGGTTTCGCTAGCGAAACCTATCATTTAGTATATTTACGGATATTCACCTTAACTAATATGCCTATCATCACTACATTAAACACTAGCATGCCCACAAATCCATAGATTCTTAGGTTTCCTAGGATTGTGTTTATGCCATAGGCATTGGCAAATGGTAGATAGTTTAGGATGCTTAGGTCTTTATACATAAATGCTATGACATTTGGCACGATTAGTAGCAGGAAGCTTAGTAAGTAGCTAACCCATGATGTTTTTACTTTTAGGTTGATGAAAATTATTATCATAACGGCTAGTACTAATGAAAGTGCTCTATGAATACCTAGCAATATAAATAGCGTGTTAAATGTTATATTTGCACCAAAATCGACTAAGTGAGGCAATGATTGTACTAGGATTTTTCTGTTGATTTGTGTTTCTAGCACATTCGCCTGTAGGTAGACCGGTACATAGAAAACTAGACTTATAAGTATGGCTGTTGTTGTGAAGATTAGCATTCTCTTTATTAGTAATTTTCTATGACCAATATTTGTGACTTTGATAAGTTTGTTTGCATCATATTTTTTGTCCTTAATGAAAAGCATATTGATGACAAAAATTAATAGCAAATACATTAGGATTGAATTTATAAGCATTGATTTATTATGTTCAAACCAGTAAATACCAAGCATTTCATCTTGAAGATAAAGCCTTTTATCGCCATTTGTGTTTTCGTGGCTCTTGTAAACTTGATCCTTTATCCTGTTGAAGGTAGGAATTTGTTCATTCTCGTTATCGATTTTATTGGTCATTGTTTGTCTTTGAGAACTATCTATCGATCCTTTCTCATATAGGGATTCGACTTCCTGAATTCTTTCAGGTATTGCCTCGAAGTATTTTTCTTTTTCATCTAATTTTCTAAAAGTTACCTCGTCAACGACACCCTCAAGACCGTTGATATTGGCCAAATAATAGTTTCTTTCATAGGTAAATATTGGCCTTTGTTCTTGTTTCATTATGTAAAATGACCCACCGATTACTACAACCAATAGAAGTATCCCAAATCCCTTAATAAATATCCTATATGCTTCAAAAGTGAAGGCATTTTTGAATAGATGTTTTTTAAGGATTTGTAGGTTTACATATGATTTCTTATATATCTTTTCCCTTACTAATACTATATAAGAGATGATTAAACTTATTAATATAATTAGCATACTAAAGGCGATTGAGAATATCTTACGTGAAATGGCAACCCCGAAAATCGATACATCATGATAGTCTCCCCAGATACTTAGTGAATCAAAAATACTGAAGATACTACCGTATTTAAGCATACTCAAGTATGAATATTTATCTATAAATTCATACGAGAAAAACGATAAAGTAAGGAGCAAAAATACCGCTAACATTTGTAGTCCGATATTCTTAAATATGACAATTATTAATGTGCTTATCGCTACAAATAAGAGAATTGATAAAAGTTTTTGTGCTATGTAAATCACTAAAATTTGGTTAACACTTAGAGCTAATTCGGCATTTCTAAAGCTCATTATTGATTGAATACTTCTGCTTAAATCTCCATAGCCAAAGACTAATCCGCCAGCCAAAATTGCTATGACATAAACCACGAATACTGTAATTATTGATATTAGTGTATAGAGAATTAATTTGGCGATAGTCGTGTTTTTTGTTCCATTTTTTGTAGTCGCAATCAATGAGTTTAAGCCAAGTTCTCTATCTCTAGTCAATATAGTGACACCTATCATAAATACAAATATCATCAATATGAAGTCTGCGATTTTTGTATCTCTTAGTAGCTTAAATCCAGCCTCATTATCTAATCTTATGTTGAGGTTTTTTTCAGATAATTCTTTATATGCATCACTTTGTTTAATTAGCGATTTCTGAGAAAATGCATTATTCATAAACATAGGACTTGATGCCCTATTTGATAATTCCTCACTTGAAGCTATTATCTCTTCTCGCACACCATTTATGTAATATAGGTAATTGTGTATGTTTTTCTTAGCAAAAAGCATTTCACTAATATAATCGTGATTAGTCTTTAAATTATCTTCATACAATTGATAAGCCTCATAGGCCCCAGGCTCTGGAACTAAAGGTGAAGTCAAGGAAAATTGATAGCTTAAAGCTAAGTCAAGATTATTCATATCATTTTCTATTTTTTCCAAATCCCTAGGATAATCATGTGATAACTCTGAAAAATTATCCTTAAAATAATGAGTTTCCCATTCATTTGGCTTCGTGCCTAGATAGATAAAATAGGTAGACACTAATACTAAAGTGATGATCATAAGAGACCAAAATACTTTTTGCGATTTTAATTTTATCCATTCTTGCTTTAAGTACTTAAACAATTATTTCACCCCCACCAAAGAGGTAAAGATAGACATCTTCTAAATCAACATTTGTTTTTGTAAATGACATAGACCCCAGTTTTGGAGCTTCTTTGAACTCACCATAGATTTTTACATAAGTCTTACCGTCAGATCTCATTTGCATCTGACTTATGTTGTAGTGACCTTCCACTTCGATAAGCTCATCATTAGTACAATGCCCTTCAAATGTAATATGCTCAAATCTTTTTAAGATTTTCTCAGGTGTATCTTTAATAAT
>JAAYEL010000080.1 GCA_012728755.1 Tissierellia bacterium
AAAATCTAAATCATCTTTTTTAAATAGTAGATTCACATATAAAAGCGATGATACGATAGAAATTGGAAGTAGAGTTATAGTACCATTTGGCAAGGCTGATACATTAACTCTTGCTTTTGTGATGGGTGAGAAAAAAGAAGTTGATGAAGATATCAATATAAAAGAAATTGAGGAAGTAATCGACCTTAAACCAATTCTAAATCGAGAGATGATTGAGCTGGTATACTATATGGTCGACAATAATCTCTCCGACTACTCATCAGCTATACAGACAATGATGCCACCAGGTGGTATCGACAATGTTGTTGAAAACTTTGAAAATGGACCAAAGTATCTAGAGATGGATGAAGAGGAACAAGAATTTTTTATACAACCAAGAACTTTTGATGATATATTTACAAAGTTTAAGTCTAAGTATACAAAGTCAGATATAAAAAGTTTGGTTAGAGATCAAAAGTTACTTAGTGCCTATGATAAGAATCTAAAAGCAAGTAAAAAATACATCTATTACATTTCTATTGATGAAAGCACTCCTAATAAGGCATTAGCAAAAAACGCAACTTCTCAAATTGCTATCATTAATTACTTAAAAGAGCATAAAGAGGTCGAACAAAAGGAGATAATTGAAAGCACTAGTACGAATGTTCAAACACTTAAAGCCTTGTTCGAAAAGAAGTATGTAAAGATAAGGCGAGAAGATTTTTATAGGAATGTTTTAAAAGAAGGATTAAGTGAAGATGAGAAACCTAAGCTTAATTTGGAGCAACAAAATGTTATAGATACAATTTTGAACAATGAAAAAAATCATTTTTTACTACATGGTATTACCGGATCAGGAAAGACCGAAGTGTATCTAAGATTAGTCGAGCATTTTATCAATGAAGGAAAAGAAGCGATAATTTTGGTACCAGAGATATCATTGACACCTCAAACCATTGAGAGATTTCAAAGAAGATTTGGACAAGATATTGCAGTACTTCATTCAAAGCTAAATATAAGTGAACGTTATGACCAATGGAATTTGATTAAGAAAAAAAAGGTTAAGATTGTCGTAGGGGCAAGATCCGCGATATTTGCACCATTTGAAAATCTTGGTATCATAGTGATTGATGAAGAACATGAAAATTCTTACAAGTCTGATAAAAACCCAAAGTATGACGTTAGAGAGATTGCAAAAATTAGATCAAATATTTCTAATGCCAAATTGGTGCTAGGTACAGCAACTCCATCTGTAGAAACTATGTATGAGGTATATTTAAGAAATATTGAGCTTCTTAGATTGAATCATAGGGCTACTGATGCTAAGCTTCCAACTATTGATATAGTAGATATGAGAGAAGAATTAAAAGCAAATAATTTTACAATGTTTTCTAGAACTCTTCAAGATAAGATAACAAAAGCACTTGATAAAAAACATCAAGTAATTTTATTTTTGAACAAAAGAGGACATACATCATATGTGTTTTGTAGATCTTGTGGATATGTTCATAGATGTGAAGCATGTGATGTTGCTATGACTTACCATAAGCATAACGACAGATTAGTTTGTCATTTTTGTGGAAGAACTAATCAAAGAAGAAATACATGTATCAGTTGTGGCTCTACTTATATAAAAGAATTCGGAGCTGGCACTGAGAGATTAGAAGAAGAAACTAAAGCAATGTTTCCAGATGAAAGAATTTTTAGGATGGATGCAGACACGATTAGTAACAAACATGATTATGATCGAGTATATAACCTAATGGTTAATAACGAGATAGATATATTGATTGGTACACAAATGTTGGCCAAGGGGTTAGATTTTCCAAATGTTACTGTCGTTGGAGCTATAGCTGCGGATATATCACTAAATTTGCCCGACTTTAAATCAAGTGAAAAAACATACCAATTACTAACACAAGTAGCAGGTAGAGCAGGTAGAGGTGATTATGAAGGTTCCGTAGTGATACAGACATATAACCCTAATCATTTTGCTATAGAAGCTACCCAAAACAATGACTATTATGGATTTTTTAAGCAAGAAATCTATAATCGCAAGAAATTTATGTATCCACCTTTTTTAAATATATTAATAATAAATTTCTCTTCAAAATCGAGGGATTTGTCGGTGGCAAATGCAGTCAAATGTATCTCACAAATAAGGTCATTTGTTAGGGAAGGGAATATGGAGTTACGAGAACTATCTGGACCTACACCAAGCGTTATTGAACGAATCAATAATAGGTATAGGTTTAATGTAATCGTTAAAGCAATAGAAAAAGAAGATGTGCTTAAGGTGGCAAGGTATATCAAAGATAATATGGATAAAGATAATAGGGTATATGTAAACTATAGCATAAATCCAGATTCAGTATATTAGGAGGAATAATGGCAATAAGAGTTATTAGAACAGATGAAGATCCAATTTTAAGAAAAAGATCAAGAGAAGTTAAAGAAATAAATGATAGGATAACTACTCTTTTAGATGATATGTTAGAAACTATGTATGAGGCAGATGGGGTTGGCATAGCTGCTCCACAAGTTGGCATACTAAGACGTGCTATCGCTTTAGATGTTGGCGATGGACCAATGAAATTAATCAACCCTGAGATAATTGAACAAGAAGGTAGTGAGATAGACGTTGAAGGATGTCTATCAGTGCCTAATTTTAATGGAACAGTAGAAAGACCAGCATGGGTTAAAGTTAAATATCTTGATGAGACGGGCGAACAAAAGGAAGTTGAAGCTACTGGATTATTCGCAAGATGTCTATGTCATGAGATAGACCATCTAGACGGTATATTATTTAGGGACAAATATATAGATGAGATTTCAAGAGAAGATTTGATTAAAGCTCGTGAAGCAAATGATGATGAGAAAGATACACAACAATAATGATTAACATAGTATTTATGGGAACTCCAGAGTTTTCTGTTGCTTCTCTAGAAAAATTAGCAAAAAATGAGAATATTAAAGTATCTTTAGTGATCACTCAAGAAGATAAAAAGCGTGGGAGAAACAAAGTTATCCCTACTCCAGTGAAGGCTAAAGCCCTTGAACTAGGAATAGAGTCTTATGAACCTATAAAAGTTAATTCTAAGGAAAGCTTAGATAAGATTGATTCGATTAATCCTGATTTTATAGTAGTAATTGCCTATGGACAAATAATAGGCTCTCATTTACTAGAGAAATATGAGAATAGAATTATTAACATACATTCATCGCTATTACCAAAATATAGAGGAGCTGCACCGATGCAAGAAGCTCTATTAAACGATGATAAGATAACAGGAGTATGTTCTATGCTTATCGAAAAATCAATGGATACGGGTGATGTACTAGACTGTGTTACCATGCCTATTAATGATAGAACTACTATAGAGGATATCCATGATAATCTATCTGTGTTAGCTAGCGACCTTATATTAAATACTATTTTGAATTATGATCAGGTATTTGCTAATCGTACAAAACAAGATGACAGTAAGGCTAGCTATAGTAAGAAGATAACAAAAGAAATGGGGCATCTTGATATGACGCTAGATGCTAGAACGATTGATTTAAAGGTAAGGGCGTTTAAGAACTGGCCTTCAACATTTATATATATTGATGAAAATCCTGTTAAGATACACAAAATTTCCATAATTGATAAGTATAATAACATTGAACCTGGAAAAATATTTAAGGTCGATGATACGGGTATTTATGTTAATGCAAATGATAAATGTATCGTCATTGAAGAAATTCAATTTCCAAACAAAAAGAAAATGACAGTTTCAGATTATATTAAAGGCAACACCATTGAGGCTGGTACATTATTAAAATAATAGGAGGGGTATATGATATATGTTTTTTTAATTGGTGCATTAATCCTTAGTGTTTATGCTCAGTTTAAGGTTAAAAGTAATTTTACAAAATATACTAAAGTTCCATCTTCATCACAGATGACTGGAGCTCAAGTAGCAAAATTAATGCTTGATAGAAGAGGCATCTATGATGTTACAGTACAGCCAGTACCTGGTGTTTTGACAGACCACTACGATCCTAGATCAAAGACTGTAAGATTATCAGAAGAAGTTTATGACGAGACGTCAATATCAGCAGTTTCTGTAGCAGCACATGAAGTAGGACATGCTCTTCAACATAACGAACAATATGCATTTTTAAGCTTTAGATCAGCCTTAGCACCTGTAGCAAATTTTGCATCAAAATTTGTTTATATCTTGATAGTTTTAGGATTCTTACTTGAAATGGTACAGCTTATTGATTTAGCTATAGTAGCTTTTTCCGCAGCAGTGTTATTCCAAATAGTAACTTTACCAGTTGAGTTTAATGCTAGTAAAAGAGCATTAGCTAATCTTCAAGAAGATGGTGTCTTGGCAGTTACTGAAATCGGATCTTCAAAAAAAGTTTTAGGAGCAGCAGCTCTTACTTATGTAGCAGCGATGGCTGTTTCATTATTGAACTTAGCAAGATTAATCATAATGAGAAATAGTAGAGACTAATATTAATAAAATACAACCAAACATTAGATCAATGGCTATAAACGCTATTGGTCTAATTGTTCATAATAAAGCTTTTTCAACAAACATAATTAAAGACAACATTGACAAGATTGATAATCCAAAAGATCAATCTCTTTTTCGTGAAATGGTTTATGGAGTTACAGAAAACTTAATTTATCTAGACTACATTATCAGCAAAGCATCTAATACAAAGCTAAAGAAAATTGAGAGATTTGTGCTTGACGCACTAAGACTTGGCGTCTATGAATTGGTATTTTTAAGAATATCTAATTATGCTACTCTAAATGAGCTAGTTAAGATAGTTAAAAAGAAAAAGGGAGTACGTGCAGGTAATTTTACAAATGGAATTTTAAGAAATATCGATAGAAACCTTGAGGATTTTAAGCAAGTAGATGTTACGGACCCCGTAAAAAAACTTTCCATTACGTATAGCTATAATGAAGACATTATTTCTTATCTAAGTAAATACTTTAATGAAGATGATTTGATAAAGATTCTAAAATCTTTATCTAATAGACCGTCATTAAGCGTACGTGTAAATGATGTGATAACAGATATTGATACTCTTGAGAAGGCATTAAATGATTATGGCTTTGAGACACATAGGTCAAAATTTGCCCAAAATTGTCTTATAGTAGATAAACCAATTAACATAACACAGGTAAAAGAATTTAAGCAAGGGCATTTTACCATCCAAGATCAAGGAAGTATTAAGGTATCAGAGGTATTAAATCCTAAGAAGGATTCTATGATATTAGACCTTTGTGCAGCTCCTGGTTCAAAAAGTACTCATTTAGCACAAATAGCTAGGGATCAATCCATGGTAGTAGCAAATGATATCTCTTCAAATAAACTATCGAAGATAGAAGAAAACTTTAGAAGAATGAATTTTGAGAATTATGAGATAACTAATCACGATGCTACGAAAAAAGTTGATGAATTTGTAGATAAATTTGATTATGTTCTTGTAGATGCTCCATGTTCAGGACTTGGAGTTATCATGAGAAAGCCAGAGATTAAACTAAATCGAAGTCTAGAAGAAATCGAAGAATTGGCAAAAATACAATATCAAATCTTATCTAATTCAATAGATTATGTAAAAAGTGGCGGGAAGATTGTTTATAGTACTTGTACTATTGGAGATTTAGAAAACAAAGATATTGTCGATAAAATCTTAAAAGATAGAGATGATATCGAAGTTGAGATGCTAAATGATAAAAAATATTTAGAAATATTACCACATATTAACGATTCTGATGGATTTTTCATTGTTAAATTCACAAAGAAGTAGTAATTATGCTATAATATGGTGAGGTGTAATATGAAAAAATATGAATTAAATTCTTTAAATAAAATTGAATTACAAGAATATTTAGAAAATCTAGGTGAAAAGAAATTTAGAGCTTATCAACTTTTCGAACATATCCATAAACACAAAGTAGAAAGTCTTGATGATATCACTGTATTTTCAAAACAACTTCGTGAAAAGATAAAGGAAAATGGATTCTTAAATCAAATCAAGCTTGTCGACACATTCAAGTCCCAAATAGATGAGACTCAAAAATTCTTATTTGAACTTCATGATGGACAAATTATTGAGACTGTTTTTATGTCTTATGATAATAGAAATACTATTTGTGTTTCTTGTCAAGTTGGATGTAAGATGGGATGTAGTTTTTGCGCATCTACTAAAGCATGGTTTAAAAGAGATTTGACTGTATCAGAGATTACTTCACAAGTTTATATGGTAGAAAAAATTCTAGATCAAAATATCAATAATATTGTATTTATGGGAATTGGTGAACCACTAGATAACTATGACAACATGGTCAAGACTATATTAATATTAAATGACCCAAGTGGAAAAAATTTAAGTCAAAGATCTATGACATTATCTACGAGTGGTTTAGCTGATAGGATTATCGATTTGGCTGACTTGAACTTATCTATAAATCTAGCAGTATCATTTCACTATCCATTTGATAAACAAAGATCTGAATTCATGCCTGTAAATAAGAGATATGATATTAAGACTCTTTTGAAGGCTTGTGATTATTATTTTGAGAAAACTGGTAGAAGAGTAAGCTTCGAGTATGTGTTAGTAGATGGTCTAAACGATACTGATGCACATGTAGATAAATTAGTCGAATTATTTAGAGGAAAAAATATTCATATTAACCTTATCCCTCTTAATGAGATTTCTGAATTCAAGTATAGTGCTTCTAAAAAGAGCAATATAAAAGCATTTCAAGATAGACTCAATAAACGTGGTATTAATACTACTCTAAGAAACAAAAAAGGTGCCGATATTGAGGGTGCCTGTGGTCAACTAAGAGTCAACTATATAGGGGAGAAATAATATGATATATCAATCCATGACTGATACAGGTAAAGTTAGAAATACTAATCAAGATAATTTTTCAAAT
>JAAYEL010000081.1 GCA_012728755.1 Tissierellia bacterium
CTATTTAGCATTATAAAATTTGTGATAAGCGACTACAGCTTCAAGAATATTCACCATAGCTTTATAATTCTCTTTTTTTTCTTCTTCAGTTCCTAAATCAACTTTTCTCATACAAGACATCATAAAATCATAAAAAGGCTTTTTTATAAGACCTCTACCTACGGCATAGGCCATTTTGGGTTTTAGTAGATAAAAATCCGTTTCCATATCTTCCCATTTGTTCTCTTTTTCAATATCTCTTATTGCTCCAAAGAATTTTCTAAGCTGTGTTGTATCTAAATCACTGTTTTTAGCTATGATATCTGCATATCTTCCCTCATCAGCGAATTCTTTTGGCTTTAGATTTTTTAACATATCTACCTTGTTTATATTTTCAATGACCTCTTTAATTTCTTCAGGATTCCCCTGATTTCTTCTTCTACGTCCATTTGCCATTTTCTCACCTTGTTCTTAAACTTACCCAAGAAGCTGGTATCTTAATCCAGGGCATGAATTTTAAACCGTCTCTATTAATTTCTTCTCTTACTTGATGATTCTTAACGGTTCTCAACTTGTATTTGAATAGAGGAACATACCTCTTTTTTTCTAAACGAACTTTGTTATTTTTTTCCCATTCTTTTTGATCGCTTGCAGGCTTAATTGAACTGAAAGTATCCTGCCACATAGTTAACATGGAGTAAACCAAGCTTTTTGATATTTTCTTGGTTTCAGAAAGTTCTTCAAGCTTGAAAGCAAAATTAATAATGTCATCAAATCCTTTATAAGGTTCCTTTGTCTCCCATAGAACTGTTTCATCAAAGAGGGTTATCATATCCTTCCCACAATCTTTGGAGGTGGATAATGAATTATCTGCAAATCTAATACCTCTTTCTGCAGGGAATTTAGGTCCAGCAATAAAGATACCTGCAGAAATACTGATATCATCATTATAACACGTCCATTCTTTAAACTCTCTTCTTAATTCCTCAGCAAACTCAATTATATGGTCATAAGGACCTAAAACAAGAAGATCATCACCACCAGAATATGTAGTGTAAATGGTTGGAATAGCGGTTCTCTCACATTTAGAACATACTTTACCATCTACTTCACGATAAACCTCAATATTTGATCCTTCATCACCGAAGTTCAATGATATCTTATCGAAAGTTACTTCATCGTGACATGATGGACATATATCTTCTAATACTCTGTATCTTATTGCTATCTGGTTAATGTATCCTGAAAAGAACAGATCCATAAATGAACTTAATGTAGAAACTCTGGAGATAGAAGGGTTTTCTAATCCTCTGGAAAATATTTTACCCAGATTATCAACATCCATTTTTAGAATTCCCATTTTATTGGTTCCTTTGCTTATTTCTGCAAGATGGCTGAAATATAATGTCCCTTTATGCGGGTGTTGAGGAACTGTATTTCCCATGAAAGTAAAACCATAGGATATATTATTAAATTCTTTTAATGAATCTATTAAATCCAAATAATCTGAGTTATTCAGCCGTAAAACCTCAATAAATTCGTGTTTTTGGGCTAAATCTTTTATTTTATTAGTTAGATGAGCGCCTTTATTTTCGAAGTAATATCCAA
>JAAYEL010000082.1 GCA_012728755.1 Tissierellia bacterium
ATGCTATAAAGCTTGAAGTTGATGAATCTATATGCTTAGGAAAGACATCATTCATTAAATTTTCAATCATAGATGAGTTTGGTGTAGAGGTGCCAACGGCGCAAAATGAAGTTGTTTTTGATGTAGAAGGTGCAAAAATATTGGGAGTTGATAACGGAAATAGTCCAAGTCACGAAAGATATCAGATAGGCCACGATGGCGTTTGGAGAAGAAAAGCTTTTAGCGGTTCTGGACTTCTTATCATAAAAGCTACAGATGAGATAGTAACTATAAAAGCTAATAGTGATGGACTTGTTGAAGCTGATGTTAGATTTGAGGTTGAAAAAACAGATAAGACTAATTATGAGATAAGTCAAAAGATTGGTCTTAATGCAAAAATAGATCATATTGAAAAGTTTTCAGAGAATCTAATTGAAGATATTGATATCTATATCCAGCTTGGAGAAGAGGTTAATTTACCTAGAAAAGTAAAAGTGCTTAGAGATGGTAGGTATCACTTTGAGGATGTATCTTGGAGTCAAATGATATAAGATTAATTTGTAGAAGGGACAGCTGGAGCGATACGCTTGAGAGCCAATATACTTAAGAATGAATTTGTCAAAGCTAAGAATTTTGATATCTTTGCTAGAAGAAATAAGATACCAAAGCTTCCAAAGAAAACTGAGATATATTCAGTATTTGGAGAGAAGTTTGAAGTTAAAGTATTAAGATGGCTTAATGAATCGAGTGGTTTAGAGATAGTTGAAAAAGATTTTTCTAAAGATTTGGTTTTAGTTGGAGAATTAGAAGGTAGCTCGCTTAAGAGTCGTGTAAATGTAACAGTAGTAGATGAAGAAGTAGATAGCTACAATTATGCTGGTGCATGGAATGGTTCTGAGATACCAGCAGGGATAGCTTCGTATACAAATGATGATCCAATGAGCACTGATAATGTAATCTCTCTAAATAATGGAATTACTTCCTATGACGAAAACTATAAGGATAGATGGACAAACATATCAAGTGAGCATAGAGAAGAGGACTATGCTGGTATATTGTTTGGTAGAGCAGGTGAGCTTGAAAAACATGAAGTTTATAAGGTTAAGGTGGCGTTTTTTGAAGATGAAAAAGTCACAAGACCTAGTGAATATAAATTGCAATATTATATTAAGGAGGAAGTTAGCGTCCCAAGTGACTACGCTAATCTTCGCTCAAGTGGACATGAACTAGATGATGACCAAAACTGGAAGGACATCATCAATTGTAAGATTAGTAAAGATGATAGATTCGATATATTCGAATTTGAAGAGGTATCAACATTTGCTCTAAGGTTGGTTATGAAAAGTGATAAGACCAGAGCAATAGGTATTAGTGAAATGGAAGTTTACGGTAAAGAAGCAAGAAGAAAATCAACGGAGGTCTAAATGATAGAATATGACATTTATCCAAAACCTAGAAGTATATCATATCAAGATTCTTATCTACCTTTAACTTGTTTAGAGTTGAGTGTTGAAGAAGGACTTGATGAATATACGATAAATAAAGCAAATGATATCATACAAAAATATGGTTTGGATAATAAGGAAAATGCAAGCGACAAATGTCTTGAATTAAAGCTAGAAATTAACCCTAAAGCTGCTGAAGAAAAAGGATATGAAATCCACATAGAAGATGGTATTAAGATTAGTGGCATAGATACTGATATGGTCTTTTATGGTTTGGTGAGTCTAGAAATTATGCTAGAAAAAGATAGCCAAAACCTAAGAAAGCTAAGCATGATAGATTATCCAAGCACAAATATTAGAGGAGTTATCGAAGGCTATTATGGAGTACCATGGACATGGGAACAAAAGATAGATTTGTTGAAATTCGGTGCTAGATTTAAGAATAATGTATTTATTTTCGCTCCAAAAAATGACCCATATCATAGAGATAAGTGGTTCGAACTATATCCAGATGATGAGTTGGAAAAGATAGCTGAGATAGCCAGAGTTGGAAATGAAACAAAAAACAGATTTGTGTGGACAATATCACCATTTCACGAGAAAAGAATTGATGAAGATAACTTCGATATTTCTATGAAAATTTTGAAGTCTAAACTTGAGCAACTTTATACTGCTGGCGTTAGACAATTTGGGGTGTTGGGAGATGATGTTGGTACATTAAGTCCTGAGATACCAACTAGAGTTATGAATTTGCTTTCAAAATGGGCTAATGAGAAAAAAGACGTATTGGACTTTGTGTATTGCCCTGGAGGATATAATCTAGCAGCGCAGTGGGATCCACATGAATTAAATGTTTATACTGAAGGATTTCCTAAAGATGTTCATATCTTCTTTACAGGTGCTGATGTATGTGCTCCGATTGAAAAAGAAGGTCTAAAAACTTACAAATATTATCAAATTGAAGAAGAATTTAGCGGTGCGAATAATGAGAGAAGAAATCCTGTTTTTTGGTTAAATTGGCCAGTAAATGATTTTGATTTTCACTATAGAAAATTGCATATAGGTAAGCCGGAAGTATTGAAAAAAGACACTCAAGGTTTGCTAGAAGGTGTGGTAACAAATCCTATGCAAGAACCTTATGCATCTTTACTATCAATATTTAGCATAGCAGATTATTCTTGGAATATTGAGGATTTTGATGTAGAGAAAAACTATGAAGATTCATTTGACTATGTCGATAAGAAGGGTGCTAAATATTTGAAAACAATAGCTAGACATATGGCGCATCAAGTTGGTATGGGAATCCATGGTTTAGAGGAATCTAAAGATTTAGAAGATTTGCTTAGTGTTGATTTTGAAAATGCTACTGAAGGCGATTGGACAAAAATCAAAGAAAAATACAGTGATATCATGGATGATATTTGCAAATATTTTAGCGTATCAAACCAAGAAGGACTAAAAAATGATATCAAACCATATGCTATGGCATTGAATGAAAAATTAGAAGCAAGTAAATATTATATAGATTCACTATTATCTTATAGAAATGGTGATTTAGAATTGTCTAAGATGCTTTTCTATAAAGGAACAAGTGTATACAATCAATCGATATCTCATATTATCAAAGCTTCTGTAGATGATAGTAGGATGATGCCAGCAAGTGCTGGGATATACTTAATCACTCCTTTCCTAGAAAAAATTAAGGAATACATGGGTGATATACATCAAGACAAACATCTTACAAAACCAGAGGTGCTTTACAGCAGTAGTTTTGAAAAACAATTATATTATAGGATTCCATTATTGTTTAAGAGTAGAAAAGATACTATAATTGCTATATGTGATAGGCGCAATGGCAGGAATGATGATTATGGTAATATTGACCTAGTTATCAGACGTAAGGAAAAGGGCAAAGAATTTGAAGAAATTGAAGCTATCATAGATCTTCAAGATAGATATGCTCAGGCTGGATATGCATTTACTATTGATTCTTCGATTGTTCAATCTTCAAAGACAGACAGGATATTTCTATTCACTACAATGTTTCCATCTAGTAAGGGTTATTTAGATGCAGAGCAGGGGACTGGATTTAAGTCATTTGATGGAAGAAAGTATTTAGAACTAACTACTAAAAAAGGAGAAAATCTATACGTAATTGAAGAAGATGTATATACGCATAAAGGCGAGGCCACTTCATTTAAGGTTATCAGAAATGATAAGCAACCATTCAAGCGTTTAGGAGACCTATATCAAGGTGAAATGCTAATAGGTAATATTTTCTTAAATTGGGGCCCTATGCAAGTCAAAAAGACATCATATATTATCATGACATACTCAGATGATGATGGAAAAACTTGGTCTACACCAGTTAATTTGAATCCTCAAATTAAAGAAGATTACATGAGATTTATGGGAGTTAGCCCTGGACAAGGTATTGAACTTGAAGATGGAAGGTTAATATTTTCAGCGTACTTTACAAACTCTTTTGGCAAGGAAAGTTCTTGTTTAGTTAAATCTGATGATGATGGACAGACTTGGCAATTAGCGGCGATATCTAATGATCAAAGACAGATAGATTCGACAGTAATTGACCATAAAGAAGATATTCGAGATATATATGAACTTGGAGAGACTTCTATCGTTAAGCTAAGAGATGGACAAATTAAAGCCTTTATCAGAAACAATAGATTTGGTCTTCCTAAAAATATGCTTATGGCGACTTCAAAATATGCCGGTGAAAGCTTCGAAAAAGATATAGCTATAGTTGATGTAAAAACACAATCAGGATGCCAAGCATCCACTTTAGCATTTGAATATAACGATAGAGAATATATCATTATGTCTCAACCTAGCTCACATGGGACTTGGTTAAGATATGATGGAAAGATTCATCTATTTGAAGTTATCGATGGCAATCTTGAACATATCAATTCGAAAGAAATTGATAAAGGAAGCTATCAATACTCTAGTTTAATCAAATTAGAAGAAGATAGATTTGCATTGATGTACGAAAAAGGAATTAATTTTTCAGGAGATAAACCTGATTTAATTTATAGGGAATTTGACATTGAATTCCTGTTTAGTAAAACGGAGGAAATATGAGAGTAGAATATGAGATCTATCCAATACCAAAAAGTATAAACTATTTGAATAAGACATTTGATATTGGAAGATTAGTAATTGAAAATACAAACGCAGATGAAGATGTGTTAAGAAAAGCAGATGAACTATCAAGAACTTACTCTATTAACAACGAATTAGAAAACAAAGTAAATATTGAAGTTGATACAAGTCTTAGTGATAAGTATGACTACTATGAATTGTTCATAGATGACTCAATAAGCATAAAAGCTATAAGTAATGACGCGGCATTTTATGCATTGGTAACTCTAGAGCATATATTAAAACAAGCATCAGGTAAGGTTAGAGCTTTAAGTATCAAAGACTATGCTTCTATGAAGCTTAGAGGAGTTATCGAAGGTTATTATGGAATCCCTTGGGGAAATGATAAGAGAAAAGATTTAATTGAGTTTGGAGCTAGATTTAAGAATAATGTATTTATATTTGCGCCAAAAGATGATCCATATCACCGTGATAAATGGAGAGAACTTTATCCTCAAGAAGAGCTTGTAGCGATAGGTAAATTAGCAAAAATAGGTAACCAACTGAAAAATAGATATGTGTGGACAATAACACCTTTCAAAAAAGAATGTGATCCAATAGGACCCGAAAACTTTGAAGAAGCAACAGATATATTAATTGAAAAATTCGAACAATTGTATGCTGTGGGAGTAAGACAATTTGGAGTGCTAGGTGATGATGTTGGTGGGTTACCAAGACAAACAGTTGTAGATGTGATGCATAAGGTATCAGAATGGGGCAAGGATAAAGGCGATGTATACGACTTTGTATTTGTACCAGAAGCTTATGTTATGGCCGAATGGGGATTTAAAGGAGATGAGCTAGATAAATACTCTAAAGAATTTCCTATGGATGTCCAAATAATGTTTACTGGAGAAAATGTATGCTCACCAGTGACACAAGAAACTGTAGATGATTTTAAAAATAAAAGAATTGAACAAGGCGTTAGACGCGACCCACTATTTTGGTTAAACTGGCCAGTAAATGACATCGACCGTAATGAATTTAGACGTCTATTTATGGGGAAAGCTTCTATGCTTGAACCAGGCATTAAGAATCTTGTAGGTGTAGTGACTAACCCTCTTGAAGAAGCCTATGCTTCACTTCCTGCGATTTTCCAAATAGCTGACTATACTTGGAATAGCGAATGCTTTAATGCTCAAAAATCATGGGAGGCTTCGTTCAAATATATTGATGAAGATGCTCATGAAGAGTTATTCGAGATAGCTAAACATATGTCATCAGCGGATGAAGGTGGCATTGAAGGTCTAGAAGAATCCGTTGAATTAGGTGAAATGTTAAAAGAATTTAATCATCGCATGGTAGTCAATGGAAACTATGATTTCTTGTATCATGCACAGATATTGAAAGAAGAATTCAAGAAAATATCAGATAGCGTGGAGAATTATTTCATCAAATCGAAAAATGAAGCTATGAAAAAAGAAATCAAGGTATATTTTGATAATTTAAAGTATAAAACTCTTGCGGCTGTATTGTTTATTGAGATTATTGAAGAGGATAAAAAGAAGTCTCTAGATTTAGAAAAAGCAAAAAGCAAGTTTGAAAAAGCCCTAGAACTATTGGAAAAAGCCGATGATTGTAAGGTGTTTACGACTACTAGTGAATTTCCTAATAAAGAACTAAGAGCAGAGTCAGGCACTAAAGTAATAAATAAAGAAATCAACAAAATGAAAGAGTATGCAAAACACTGCATAGGATAGGCTCCAGATATAACTTTATACAAATTACTACTAACAATAAAAGAGGAAATAAAAACAAAAATTATAGGCCGAAAGGTTGAAATTTACAAACGATGAAAGTATTTTCATGTAGTATTATCATGATTTTAAGATTATGAAAACGAATTCAAAATACATCATTCATTTGTAAAATATATTCATCAGGCCTATAATTATAGTAGTGACTAGAAAAAAAGATAACAGGAGGAGCTATGGCAACATTAAGATTGGAAGGTATCAATAAAGTTTATGATAACGGTTTTCAAGCTGTTTATGACTTTAATTTAGATATCAAGGACAAAGAATTTATTGTTTTTGTAGGACCTTCAGGATGCGGAAAGTCTACAACATTACGTATGGTTGCAGGACTTGAGGAAATTAGTTCTGGAGAGCTATACATAAATGACGTTTTAGTTAATGATGTATCTCCAAAGGATAGAAATATTGCGATGGTATTCCAATCATACGCACTATATCCACATATGAC
>JAAYEL010000008.1 GCA_012728755.1 Tissierellia bacterium
AGTCAGGAGAACAGCGTTTATCTGAAGGTGAAATCATGAATCATATAAAATGGATAGATAACCCTGTAATTGATAACTGGTGGGCATATTATGAGTTATTACCAGATGATAATTATGATGCAGCACCAGATTTTAGAAATGCAGATGAGTATTATTTGAAATTGTTTAATAAAGAGCAATTTGATAGTTTTGTAAGCATCTGTGTAAATAAAATAAATGAATTTCTTTTAAAATAAAAACAAGCTCTGCCTAATAAAATCATGGACAGAGCTTTATACTTTTATCTTCTTCAAAAAATCACCTTCAGGACGATAAGGTACATTAAAATCATACCCCATTTTATTCATTTCCTGCATTTTTATCAGCAGTAGATTAATATGTGAATTTAACATACTTGAAATCTGCACTATATCATAACCATCTCGAGCTAGAGCTAACACCTCATCATTGTCAATTAATAGATGAGAACCAAAGATATTGGCTTCGTATTCGGTAGTATTTTTCATATCGAAAAGCTCAAATTCCTTAAGACCATTACTGGCTAAATTTCTATGAAAAATATCATGACCGATTTCATGAGCTAATACCATCTGGCGCATATGGTCATCTAAATTATTATTAATAAAGATTATACGTTGCTTCCAACGATAGGTATACATGCCAAGTAGGTCATCATAATTCTCATAATAAATTTTAATACCAAGTTCATTGGCAATCTGTCTGGTATCCCTTGTCCCTATACGGTTGACAAGAGCATTTGCTTTCTTATATATTCTGAAAGAGTCAATCAAAGCAGCACCCCCTATAAACAATCTACTAATCCCCAGTTATTATAGTAAAAAAGTTGTACATTTAGTTGGACTTAATTATTATTATCGTCATCTGTTCTATATTTTTTAGGAGTATACTTCTTGTTTTCCTCTTTGGCATCCCAATAAGCTTGTTGTAAGGAGCGCATAACAGCATCCTTATCTGCTTCTGATAATTCACCACCTGCAAATAATCCACCAATTTCAGCAACTAAGTCTTCAGCTTGTCTTGCACCACGATTGCCATATTTAGTTTTTGCCTTTGTGATAAATTCTTCATCTTCGGTTAAAAGATAATTAATATCGACATTAAAAAGTGTAGCTAATTTGGAATAAACTTCTCGTTTCTTTGGATAACTGTTACTATTTTCGTAGCTAATAATTGTACGTAGTGAAACACCGATTTCTTTTGCCAGGTCAGTCTGGGTCATATCTTTCCCTTTCCGTAAGTCTCTAAGTTTTTCTCCAAATCTCATAATATCCTCCTTGAATATGAAGTTATATTTCATAAAACGTATTTTACTATTGACATATGATGGTTATCTTCATATAATATAAATGTGAAGAATAACTACACATACTATAGTACATAAATCTTCACATTTTGTCAATAGTCAATAAAAATATGGGGTGGGGAATATAACATGTAAATTAAATACCCCTAAAACAACGGAGGTATGGGATGAGACTTACAAGAAACATGAAGAATATTTCAAAGATGTATGAGGGTATGAACCTTGATGAGGAACAGGTTTTTCATAAATCAAAACTTGTTCTTGCTATATACAGGGATGTAGTATGGAGAACCATTCAAGAAGCTAATTATGTAAGGGAAGCATGTGAGTCATATTATAGCAATGAACTTGCTACAGCTTTAACATATTTAAATGATTTTGCACCTACTGAAAAGAAGGACAAGTTTAGTGATAAAGTTTCCTGTATTTTTGAGACCAAATGGATGATAGATCTTGTAGATACAGCAATGATTAAAATTTATAATTATCATACAAATGGAAAGCTGTATCATGAAATATTATCAAAATGTTATATTACAGCATATCCAATGACAGAAACAGAAATACTGGAATATCTTTCTATAGAGCGGACAAGTTTCTATACAAAAAAGAAAGAAGCAATAAAACTATTTGGAATTGCACTTTGGGGATATTCCTTGCCAAAATATCAAGCGATATTTAATGGGACAAATACTATAGAAGAAAATGAGTTACTATATTTCTTTGAAGAAAAACAAAATGCGTACTAAGTGTGAACTAAAGTTGAACTAGATACGAACCATCTACGTACTGACTTTGAATTGTCAATAGCCTATACTCTGTATTATGGGGAAGTAATGGTCTA
>JAAYEL010000083.1 GCA_012728755.1 Tissierellia bacterium
TCATACATATGTGCTGGTGAGACGCGAAGAAGATACTTATTATCGTTTTCGTCTGTGACACAATACTTCTTATCGATTGACCATCCTTTGTTTATGGGTGTTTTAGTTTTGTAGATCATGGGAGCCTCCTTGTTTTATTTGATGAAGTCATATTATCTAAATTATACTTTAAATATCACTTATTTTCTCATTCCCCCCCCAAAAAAAATAATGCCCTCTCGGGCATTATTTTTCTCATGTATTCTTCCTATTTCCCACTAACCTTCTTCCTGTTTAGGACCGCTAGGCTTATAGCTGCTATTGATAGAAGTCCTATCCATGTCATTTGGTTGGTCATGTCGCCTGTTTTTGGCGCTTTTGTGGTTGGTTTTGGTGTTTTGACTACTGTTGGTGTTTTAGTGATAACTTCTGGTGGTTCTGTTGGTCTTGGCTTTACTGGGATGTAGACTGGTTGATCTGGAACTTTTACTTGGTAAGTATTTGTTACTACAAAGCCTTTTGTAGCATCTCCAGTGATTTGAACTTCGTAGTCTTTGACTTCTACTTCTTCAATCGTATAGATGATTTTAATTCCATCTTTGTAAAGATCTAGGTCAGTGAAATTTCCTTTCCAGTCATTTTCTTGGTTTAGCACAAGTTCTTTATCCGTTAGGACACCATCTGCTAAAAGTTTGATGGTTGTAGACTCTGGTCTGATGCCGTCTTTGTCTTGTTCATCTTCCCAAACTTTTGTGACTTGGATGTTTGTCTTACCTGGTGTGTATTTGTTTGTGACATCAAAGCCTGTGATTTCTGAAGAATAGTCAGTTACTGAATCTTCTGTGATTACGTATTGGATGTCGATGCCATTTTGTTTCTTATCAAGGTTATCGAATTTCCAAGTCCAGTTATCTGCTTGTGTTACTTCCTTTGTTGCGACTTCTGTGCCATTAGCTAATAGTCTAATCGTGATGGATTCTGGTCTCTTTCCATCTTGATTATCTGAGTCATCCCAAGTTTTTCTACCTTCGATGGATAGCTTTTCAGGTTCATGAGTATTTGTTACCACAAAGCCTGTAGTGGCATCGCCAGTTATAGAAACATCGTAGCCTGTTACAGTAGCTTCTTGAACTGTATAGGTGATTTTTGTACCATCTTTGAATTCATCTAGTTCTCTAAAATCATCCGTCCATCCATTTTCTTGACTCAGTACAAGTTCGTCGCCTGTTAATACACCATCTGCTAAGAGTTGAACTGTGATTGATTCTGGTCTGATACCATCTTGATCGTCTTGGTCTTCCCACACTTTTGTCACTTGGATGTTTGTCTTTCCTGGTGTGTATTTGTTTGTGACATCAAAGCCTGCGATTTCTGAAGAGTAGTCTGTTACTGGGTCTTCTTCAATCGTATAAACTATTTCTGTCTGGTCGTTATATTTATCAAGGTTATCAAATGTCCATGTCCAGTTATCAGCTTGAGTTACTTCCTTTGAATCTACTTCTACGCCATCTGCAAGAAGTCTGATAGTGATAAACTCTGGTCTTTTTCCATCTTGATTGTCTTGGTCTTCCCAAGTTTTTGAACCTTCAAGGGTAATTTTTTCTTTCGTATTTTCAAAAGTGCGAACGACGCCCATTTCACCTAAAGTAACAGTTATAGGAGTTGGATCTAGGACATAACCAAACGGAGCTTTAGTCTCAACTATGGTAAAATCCCCCATCGCTACTACTGCTGATGGATAGATTTTTGATTGAGCCAAGCCTTCATTTTAGATTACTATGGTTTCCTTGCTTCCATCCGGTGCAGTTATCTCGAATTCGGCACCATTTATCAAGTTAGCAGTTTTCGAATCTATCTTTATAATCGTGATGCGATATCCTGTATCGATTTGGATAGTGCCACCAGTAGTTACGATAGATTGTCTTTCTGCATATACTGTAGTTATTTGATTTGTTGTTTTTGAAGTTAATACCTCACCATCAGCTGTCATCTCTACAAAATTTCCGATGTATAGGCCATTACCTGGTGCCGTTGTCGAATAACCGATGCTGTATGCTGAAGGCTTACCGTTGTCAGCTATTCGCGTTGAGGCATTTAATATCTCTACTTCAAAATCTGTATAGGATTCATTAAATCTAACTAGATAATCAACACCTTCTTCAAGTGTTTTGCTTCCTTGCAAATTAAGATGCGTGTCAGGATATACTGATTTAACTGTTAAAGTCTCAGGGATAAATCTCACTGGATATTGTTCCATATTGATATAGTCATGGACGATAATCGTATCATAGCTTGCTTGACGAGTATTTACACGTATTGTAAATGGATGTTGATAATCTCCACTTCCTTCAAATCCAGCAGCTGCAAGGATGTCAGATGTCCATGGTGTTTCTTGAAGCACACCATGAATCTTATCAAAATTCTCAGTGTCAATCGCTGATGTATAGTCAGAATCAGTTCTCTCAATGACCTTTATCTTATGCTCAACTCCCGCTTTTAGTTCTTCGGTATCATAAGTAAGTGTACTTTCATCAGTCAGCTCTTTTACCATAAATTGAACGTAAAATGTCCCTAATACATCTTGAACCTGACTTCCACCAGTCACTTCAAGATATGTTAAAAGGTTTTTCAAAGTTACCGTACAAGGTTGTCTCCCTTTGATACAACAGCTACATCACCGATCGTAATTGAAGTCTTTGGATCAACTAATGCGAAAGTCTCATCCTTTACTGTAATAGGTTCTGTTATATTAAAGGTAAAATAATCACCGTCGTTTAGATTTCCATCATATGCAGTAAGGTCAAATTTAACTTCATATTTATATGGACTATTTTGGACAAGTTGATAAACTCCATCTACCATCTTTGGAGTATTATTGCTGCCATCCATCAAATTTATTTCAGTGATAACATTGACTAGTTTTTTAGGGTTTATAGCTGTGGTTTCTGCATTTGTCTCAACAGCCAACACCGATGTCATTTGTCCAAATACTTGGACTATCAACATTATTGCTAATAAAAAGGATAGTATTTTCCTAGTGCTTCTATCTTTCATGTTGTATGATTCCTCCTAAATAATATTATAAAAATTTTGAAAATATATTCATCATTTGAATATATTTTATATTAGCAATAGCTTATATGTCAACTATAGGGGGTATATGAAATTCTATATATGTAAAAAGGCCGCGACATAAGTCACGGCCTTTTGATATTATCTGCCAAATTTTTCTTTTATTTTTTCTTCTATAGTGTTTATCACTTTCATAAACTCTTCATCGCTTTTGCCAGTTGGGTCATCAAGGCCCCAATCTTCTGTGTATTCAACATCCATAACTGGGCAAATGACATTACAACCCATAGTGATGGCTATATCAACTGGCGGGATATCATCGATTAGTTTGGAATGTTGCGTTTCTTCCATATCGATATCATGTGTCTCTTTTATAAGTCTTACTGCATCTTGGTTTATGGCAGGTTTTGTTTCTGTGCCAGCTGAATAGAATTCGTAGTTTTCTGATGCAAATTTATTACCAAGTGCTTCTGCGATTTGGCTTCTACATGAGTTATGAACGCAGATGAATGCTACCTTTTTCTTTGTCATATTAGGGTCTCGCTTTCTTGATTAAATCAATTACTTCATCTTTCTTTAGGACCTTTCCATAGCTAACCACCTTATTGTCTATGACAAGTGCAGGTGTTGATAATACTCCATAAGAAGCTATTTGTGCAAAGTCTGTGACATGTTCGACTGTTGGTTCCTGACCTAGATCATTTAGCGCTTCGATAGTTGCTTTTTCTAGCGATTGGCATTTGGCACAGCCTGATCCTAGGACTTTTATATTTTCTGTTTTTGATACTGATATTTTTTGTGGATTAACGTCCCCTTTGCTAACTGCAGAAACGGACATTTTACCTTTATTTTTAAAATTAAATAGTGACATATTTCCTCCTATATTAATAAATAGCTAAATGCGTTGAACAAATAGCCTACGATGATGATACCGACCACGCAAATTAGGACAAATAGTCCTAGTAGCTTTGGTTTGATGGCTTTTCTTAGCATAATTAATGATGGTAATGATAGTGTTGTTATCGCCATCATAAAGCTTAGTACCGTGCCTAGTAGAGCGCCTTTTGCTAGAAGTGCTTCGGCTACTGGTATCGCTCCAAAAATGTCTCCATACATCGGTGCGCCAACAAGTGTCGCAAGAATCACGCCAAATGGATTGTCGCCTCCTAGTATACGTTCTATAAGATTTTCTGGTATCCAATTGTGAATTAACGCTCCAATCCCTACCCCGATTAATATATATGGTAAGACTTTCTTAAGCGTATCAATCACTTGTGTTTTTGCGAAAATTAACCTATCCTTAACTGTAAATTCTGGTTGATCTAAATTGATAGCTTGGGCATTTAATACAAATGACTCCACATATTGAGTCATATTCATCTTCTCTATAATCTTGCCTCCGATTATGGCAATGATTAATCCCATAATCACATAGGCTACGGCAATCTTTGCTCCAAAGATACTCATAAGCAGTACCAAGCTTCCAAGGTCGACCATCGGTGAAGATATTAAAAATGAAAATGTAACTCCTATAGGTAGCCCCGCACTTGTAAATCCCATAAATAGCGGTATTGACGAGCACGAGCAAAATGGTGTCACCGTGCCGAGCAGTGCAGCTATAGTGTTTGCCCAAATTCCCTTAAATCTCGATAAAATCTTTTTGCTTCTTTCAGGTGGAAAATAGCTTTGTATATATGAGATAGTAAATATCAGCACACATAAAAGTATGGTAATCTTGATCACATCATAGATGAAAAATTGAACACTTCCACCCAATCTCGTTGTGACATCCATGCCCACAGCTTCTAATGCGCCTCCAACCAAATCATTAAGCCATCTCATCCCAAGTAATTGTTCTTGAATAAAACGCCAAATCATTTACAACAACTCCCCTTTTGCTTATCTTGTTTCCCTATTTCTGTAAAATACCCTATCACTTGCCCCATCACTTCTTGGTTCAATGAGTAATGATTCCACTTGCCTTCTTTTCTTGTTTCCACAAGCCCGCTTTCATTCAAAACCTTCATATGATGTGAAAGTGTCGGCTGTGTTATCTCAAAATATTCCAACAAATTGCAGGCGCACATCTCATCTTGTCCAGCCAAAATCTCAATAATCTGTAATCGATTTTGATCGCCCAACACCTTACAAATAACTGCCATATCAATTGAATTCATAAAAATCTCCTCTAAGAACATCCATCATATAGATGTTTATCTATGTATATTATATTGCTCATATCGATGAGTGTCAATGTATTATGGATGAAAAAAGAAGGCTTGCGTAGCAAGCCCTCATTATAATAAGTCCATCAATCTTTTCTGATCTGATTTTCTTGATCGATGAATATTCTATATGAAGTGTTTGGTCCGTAGATGTCTGTAATCTTATTGATAATCTCATCTAAGCTATCTCGGATTTCTTGTTGTTCAGTTTCGCTAAGTTTAGCCAGCCTATAGTCGTATGTTTTGATGTCGATGAAAAAGTCGAAAAGGTCTGTTTCTAAATAGTCTTTGGCTGTGACCTTATTTATGTTAAACCAGTCCTGTTCCCATATTTTACCGTAGAGACTTGTCGGTGGATTACCTCCACTATATGAGATTTGCACGTCAAAAACGTCTGCTTGTTTCTTGGTCATTACCTCATTTAACACCTTTTGTCTTACTTCTTCGCCTGTCACATGCCATGTCAATTCCATAAGTTCAAATCCCAAAGCTTTTTTACTAGATAGGTAATTTGGACTAAATATCAATCGCTTTTTGTTGTTTAGTCTTTGGGCAAGATTTGAGATTTTCCATACCTGATCATTACCGTCTTTATCCTTGAATTGAATATTCCAATCCTGATATTTGCCTGGAACTTTTTCTGTATAAGGTAACTCCTTGTAGTAGTTGTATTCATTTAACATCTTGGATGTAAGTGTTTCCTCGGAAACAACGCTCCAATTACCCTCCCCAAAAAACTGGTTTAACTTGAAGTACTACCTATTCAGTGGACAGTGTGTCGTTTCAGCATGGTAAATTCATATTCATAAAATGTTTTCATTTTTTTGAGTATTCATAAAACTCGCTTGGTGACATCTTCTTTAGACTTAATTGAAGTCTATCATTGTTGTAGTAGTTAATCCAATCATCTACTCTATGCTCAATATCCTCAAACGTAGTCCAAGATGGTTGGTACTTCTTTAATTCTTCTTTCATATGTCCGAAGAAGCTTTCTTGAGGAGCATTATCCCAACAATTTCCTCTCCTAGACATTGATTGTCTTAGTTCATAATCATTAATAAGTTCTCTAAATGATACGCTTGTGTAGTGACTTCCTTGATCACTGTGAATCAACGCATCAGACGATATCTCATCTTTGTGTTTTTCCATCAACTGATTAACTGTGATTAACACAAAATCAACTTCTAAACTTTCACTTAATTTGTGTGCTAATATCTCATTTGTATAGGCGTCTTTGATGACTGATAAGTAACAAAACTTCCCATTAAAGGGCAGGTATGTGATGTCAGTTAGTAGGACTGACCTTGGTCCATGTTGCTTAAATTCTCTCTTTAACAAGTTATCAGCTATCAAATTAGTTTTCATTGCCTTAGCCATTTGTCTATACGGATTAACTCTTCTAATAGGGCATTTAAGGCCATATTTACGCATTAAACGTCTAATCTTCTTGTGGTTAATTCTAATTCCCATCCTTAAAAGCCTCATGTAAATTCCCATAACACCTTTGTCGTAGCCTTTAAAGGAGTATGCTTCTAAGATTAATTGAAAATCAGCTAGATCATTTTCTTCCTTTGTATTTGGATACGTGTCTCTTTTAAGCCATGAATAGTACCCAGATTTTGCCACTTCGGCTAACCTACATAGACTTGAGATAGGAATAAGGTTGTCTTCATCCATTAAAGTATGTTGAATTAATCTGTATTGTTTCGTTTTTTCAAATCCTGTTTCTTTAATAGTTGACTTTTTTTTTGAAACTCTAAAGCCTGTTCTAGGTAAAGAATTCTTTGTTCTAACTCTTTTGTTCTAGTTTCCAGATGCTTTTTCTTAGAATTGTTCCTTTTAGGGTGTGTCGGTTCTTTCAAGCCGCCTTCTGATTTGTATTCGTCAAGAATTTTCTTTCCTAAGTTATACACCTTTTCATTAGAAAATATTTCTTTAGAGTATCCTGCCTTAAAAAATGTATTTCTGTATGTTTGCTTTTTTTCTAGGACTTCTTCTACAAAGAATTTCTTAAATTCTAGAGTAAAGTGCAAAATTCTATCTGTTACTCTAAATGTATTTGGATTGTTTAGTAGTTCAGCTTTTTGGTCTTCTGTGTAGAAATACTTGTTTTTCATAATAATTCCCTCTCTTTAAATTCAATATTACACTATGAATATTCAGCTGTCCACAAAAAGGTATTACCAGAAGTATTTACAAGATTTTGTGATTTTTCAACTGTCCATTTTTTGGTACTAGCAAACAAAAAATGTATAAACTTGTATTTTCAGGTGTCCATTAAATGGTATTGCCAATAGAATGACATATTTCGCTCGCGAAATCTTCCTACTTTGGTTCTCGTTTAAAGTCACTTGATTAAAACAAAGTGCAAAATTGAGGTAATATACATTTTACCTTTATAACTATTGACATGATTATTAAA
>JAAYEL010000084.1 GCA_012728755.1 Tissierellia bacterium
ACTCTAAGCAGCACACCAACTATTTATTTTTTGAGTTTTAAACTTTGGTAGAAGTCTTGAACTCCTTATATTTACATAACTATTTGCCTCTATCACTATTATGACACGAAACCCTACCGTTGGGTCATAGATATCTCTTATCTTTCCAGATTCAGCAACTATTTGAGCCATTACTTCACTAACTTGTCTTGGTGTATAGAACTCACCAGCTTTTTTACCAGATTCCATCGCAAACATACCTATTAGGTATTCATATGCATCACCTAGCACATCTCCTTCTTGTAGTTCAACCATGTTTTTATCAGCGAAAAGTTCTATCAATGATTTAATGCTATTACTTCTGTCTTTTAAGCTACTTCCTAAAGCTGTATTAGATAAATCCATCGTAGAACTTGAAAATAGTCCCTTGAAATCATCTGAATCTTTAGAAATTGTACGTTCAAAGTTATTTAAGCTTTCTATTACTTTTTCAAGTTCAAACTCTCCAGCATCTATATCTCTTAACCACATTTGGTATAGATACTTAGCTTCAACATAGTAGCCTTGAGTTTTCTCAATAAGTCCATATAATCTTAAACTTTGTTGGTCTGTTTGTTCTTTGTATTGATCTATTAATTCTTGTTCTGTTAAATCAAAATATTTACCAAGTTTTCTATATGTATCAAGTGTTTTATCACTTAAGAATTTGTAAAACATAAGTCCTAGCATATAATCTTTATATCTTGAGGCATCCATCGATCCTCTTAGTTGATTTGCGGCCGCCCACAACGTTCTTTTTATCTCTTCTGATGTAATCATCGCTTCCCCCTAGTCTAAAAATAAGTATACGACTATATTGTAACATAAAGTGCTAACGCTTTCAAAAAGAGTAAGTGTCTAGAGTTGTGGCATCTATAAATGTTTGGGAACAGCGTAGGTTGGGGGATGTAGCTAATAAATTTGATAATTTACGTATACCAATAGCTAGCAGTTTGAGGACTAAGGGAACAACACCTTATTATGGTGCAAATGGAATTCAAGATTATGTTAAAGGATATACCCACAATGGTGAATATGTTCTCGTAGCATAAGATGGAGCAAATGATCTTAAAAATTATCCTGTTAACTATGTAAACGGTCGTATTTGGGTTAATAATCATGCTCATGTGATTCAAGGGAAGCCTAATTATACAGATAACCTATTTTTAGCATCTTCAATAAATAGAGCAAAAATAGGCTCATTACTAGTAGGTGGAAGTCGTGCAAAATTAAATGCAGGTACCATGATGAATATCGAATTCTTATATCCTTCTTTTGCTGAACAAGTGGCAATAGGACAAGTTTTCAAACCCTAGACCACCTTATCACTCTTTATCAACGACAGCATTTTTCCACATTAAAAGCAATTAGTATTCCTACCAATTGCTTCTTCTCTTCACTATCAATTTTTCTTTTGTATTTCGTTCAATTTTCACCCAAAATCATATCAAGCTAGCCTTGATAATGACCTCATAACTAGATCTATGTCTTGATTTTCGAGTTCTTGAATAATATGTAAGTATGTCTTTTGCGTTGTTGTCATACTAGCATGTCCTAGCCTTCTTGCTACACTTGCTATAGATACTCCTGCATATAAAAGTATTGAGGCATGCGTATGTCTTAAGCCATGGATTGATATGGTAGGGATATTTGATTGGCGACATTTTCTCTCAAGTAAGTCATTAATAGTTGAGTTATATATTTTCTGTCCCGATTTAACGAATATCGGCTCTTCACTATTCAGATGTCGCACAAGCTCTGAGAACTGAATAACTGTTTGCCAATCCATTTGAATCTTACGAACGGATGAAAGATTCTTAGTAGGCATAAATCCACCTTTTGCCTTATAGTCCCATGTCTTATTTATATTTAAGACTTGCCTTGTAAAATCAAAATCTGCTGGTGTAAGTGCTAAAGCTTCAGAAAAACGAATACCTGTCTTTGCCACAAGCAATATAAACCATTCCCAACTGATTTTGCTCCCTAAATTTAGATTATTCAGGAGACTATGTAATTCAAACTGATTCAAAAACTTATGTTTCTTAGGTCTTGGAGTTTTCCCTTTTATTATCGCTTTTCTTGTGGGATCTCTTTTTATATATCCTTCATCAACAGCATCAAGTATGGCTCCTTTTAAATGATGATGAAAGTCCATTGTCGTCTGACGTTCATGTTCTTTTGCGTAGTCGTTTAAGATTCTCTGGTAATTAATTCTATCAACATCAACTAATCTCAAATCTTTAGCTAGTTCTTTGATCCACTTTAATGTCATCATGTACTTAGCCATAGTAACATCTCTAATGGCTCCTTCTTTATAAACCCTAATCCACTGTTCATAATAATCGTAAAATAACATCTCACGTACTTCTTGCTTCATATCAAATTCCTTTCTGGCTATTACGCCAATTTATATTTGCAGGATATTTAGTATTATCCTACATACAAATATGATACAACTCAATAGTATATAATTGAAATGCTCAAGCAACCAAAAAAGCCCGAGGTTTATACCCCCAGGCTTTACTTCTATTCTATCTCCCAAACCACCGTCACATTATCACTTACCTTTATATCTTCTGGTTCGATGTTTAAGTCATAGCTTGCTTTTGCCATGCTTCTTTCTAGCATCATGTCTTGATTTATGGGTCTTGTCTCGAAGGCTAAGGTGTTCATCGAGTAATCGATTGATACGATTTGCTTAAGTGTTGTTGATGAAGCTTCGGCGATGATTTTTGCCTTGTGAAATGCATTTTCGACTGCATTTTGAATTAGTTTATCTTTAGCTGACTCTGTGTCTTTTACAAAATATGATATGGTAAGCACTGGTTCTATTTCACTAGAAGCGGCTAGGGCGCCTAAGATGGAGCCTAGTTTGCTATTATCAAATGAAAACTCAAGATTAAGTATATGAGTATATTCATAACCAACAAATTTTGTCTTCCAATTGCCTTCTTTATCTGTATATGATTCATTTCTTACTTCAATTGAGAAGTTTGATGTTTTTAAATCGCTTCCTTCAAAGCCTTCATTTATGATAAGTTGTCTAAGTATAGATGTTTTGTTTGATGATGCTTCTAATGCTTTTTGATAATCAACTATTACTTCAGATAGTCTTAATGTCAGTCTCATCATATCTGGTCTTTGGCTAAGCGAGCCGGTTCCTGTTACTCTAATGGTTCTTTTCATAAGTTGTCCTTTCTATTTATCTTGATCTAAGCCATCTATCGTTGATATATGGATGATCTCATCTTTGGGATTTTCTAAGTAATTTTTCATAAACTTCGGATAAGCGTTGATTTGATCTAGTTGGATAATTGGTAACCATTCGATCTTTTCCTTTGCTCCATACATGTTGGTGCTTTGAGCTAGTACTTCCTTGCTTCCTCTCGGTTTCATCAGATAATATAGAGCTATCTCGTGACATTGAAGTCCTGTTAGTGGAATCTCATCTCCAATAAATATATTTTCGTGGATGACTGCAAGTCTATCAATCTCGTAGTTAACTCCAAGTTCTTCAAATACTTCTCTTTTTACAGCATCTTCGGCACTCTCGCCCATCTTTACTGCGCCACCTATAGAATAATAATAGCTATTTATTGAGTTATGTGCAAAAGCTACGCTCCCGTCTTCTATGATTATCGCCCCTACACGATACCTAAACCAATTCTTGTTATCTTCAATAGCTATATCTTTTTCGTTGATATCAGCTTGAGATTCCTGATTGTGAATTTCCCAATCTTCACGAAGTAGACCGTATTTTACGCTGTCGTAATATGTTCCTTGCCAATATCTGACTTTGCGAATTTGTGCTTCTTTTAGAAAACCTGCCTTTCGTGCTAAGCCTTCCATCCTTGGATTTCCACTCCATGTTGTTAGTCCGATGTGTTCCAATTCCTTATATTGATCAAATATCTCACTTACCCAAAGCTCGATTGCTTTTACACCAATGTTTTTCCCCCACAAAGATTCGTCATAAATAACTATACCTATCTCAAGCCATCGGGTTTTTATTGAATTCCAATTTCTTGATAACATGCCAACTGCATTATCATCATAAACAATACATCTAGCATTATCCGTTGATAGGTACATATAGTCAGAAGATTGCTTAAATTCTTCATACGAATCAAATGACTCATATTCTTCAAAATATGGTCCATTAAATTTAGCCCATTCTGGCATCTCTTTTTTATATCCTATCTCATAGATTTGCTTGAGATATTTCTCTGTAAAATGCTCTATCCTTACGCTCATCGGCTCTCCTTCTAGATCTTATCGTAGTTTCTTTTAATCATTGCATTTGTTCTATATAGGCCAAACTTTTCATAGTAATCAACCATATCATCATCACATGCAAAGTCTATCATATATATGTCCTTAGTTTCTGCATAAGCTCTATCTAATAGTCTTTTTCCAATCCCTTGCTTTTTATATGTTGGGATTACTTCAAGAAGTGGAAAGTATGCACTCATAACTCCATCACTTAATATATTGATAAATCCAACTATCTGTCTAGTACCAAAATCCACTGCTACTATTGTCATATAGCTATTTTCCATAATCTCGTGATGCTTTTCCTTACTCGGTGGATTTGGCCAACCATCAAAAAATCCATCTGCAATCGTAATGTCTTTTGGTAGTTCATCATAAGTTCTGATATATACGCCATGGAATGGTGGTTCAATTTTCCCAGGTTTATTATCTTTAAAAAATCTATATAAGCTTATTAATAGAAATAATCCAATAAGAGCTGCGAGTAAACCAAATATTATCCTCTCCTTAATACCAACTTCATCCATGCTAGCTGCTATGGTTAATGCTAAAATGATACCCGCAAAAACTACAAATACGATTGCTCCTAGTAGTATCCTTAGTATAATAGGTACTTTTTTTGATTTGGCACCTTCAATAACTCCTTCAAAAATTATCTCAAATATTATTCCTAATAAAAAATCCATCGCTCCTCCTATTTATTAAGATAAAGTCTTATTACTGTATCCATGTCATTTATCATATTTCTAGATAAAAGGTCTTGGTTCATATCTAAAAATGTGATGTCATATTCTTTTATTGTCCATGAATTCGATATATACATCTGTGAATAATCTGAAAGTCTCTCTACATATGATATATCTTCTTTCGCTATATTTTCTATAGATAATGGTCCTATTGGTTGTTCAAAAACATGAGCATAAAGTTTGTTTCCATCTTGAGTATAGTAGCCCCACTCTGGCTTTGGAAGGTCTGATAGTGTACATCCATAGATTGATTCAGAGTTTATTTTCATCCATTCTCCCATTTCACCTAAAATCTTAAGACTCTCTTTAGGGATATTTCCTCTTGCATCCGGTCCTACATTTAGAAGCATATTACCACCTTTGCTCACACACTCAACAAGTTTTCTTATCAGTAGTTTGGACGATTTAAATTCGGTGTCATTTGCATGATAGCCCCAATGATTGTTCATAGTTAGGCAAAGTTCCCATGGAACTAATTCGCCATTAATATTTCTAATGCCTTTGTGTGGAAGTGCCTGCTCTGGGCTAACAAAATCTCCCGAAAAAAAGCTAATATCATCAGATACCAAAGTTCCAAATCCTTCGCCCGAACCTTCAAGTCTATTGTCTATGATGATATGTGGTTGATGTCTTCTAACCATTTGGATAAGTTTTGTTGCTTTCCATGTCTCGCCACTCATATTTTCGTAGCTAAAATCAAACCATATGATATCTATCTTTCCGTAATTTGTCATTAGTTCTTCGACTTGATGATGCATAAAATCCAAATATCCATCAAAATCAACTATCTCATCCTTATACTTTTCATTACCTCTCATCGGATGGTGTAAATCATTGTATTTTGGAAAGTCTTTATGATGCCAATCAATGATGCTAAAATAAAGTCCTACCTTTAGTCCTTCAGCTCTTACCGCTTCAACAAATTCTTTTACTGCATCTCTTCCAAATTTTGTATTTGTCGACTTATATTCACTATATTTTGTATCGAATAAACAAAAGCCATCATGATGCTTAGCGGTCATCACGACATATTTCATGCCAGCATCCTTTGCAGCCTTCGCCCATTTTTTTGGGTCAAAATCAACAGGGTTAAACTGATCAAAGTAAATATCGTATTCTTCATTAGTCATGCGCTCATTTGTCTTAAGCCACTCGCCCCTGGCTGGTATGGCATAAATCCCCCAATGAATGAACATCCCAAATCTGTCATGTCTAAACCATTCGGTTCTTTTTAGTATATCTTCTAATTTTTGTCTCATAGCGTCCCTTTCCATATTGTCATGATGAGTGTCTTTATGTATTAACCTATCAAATTTTCTTATTACTATATTAAATAGATTATAGCATATTGTTGTTTTTGAGTTAACATTTTTAATCTATAATGTGAACTCAATGTAATAAAATATCAATAAAATATAGATGATTGTTAAAATACTTGTAATAAATTACTCTTAGTGATAACGTTAAATTGAAATCGATTTCAAATATTGTAAGAATGTTACTAAAATTTAGAGGAGGTTGCATAATGAAGAACAAATTAAGTAAGTTTATAGCTTTAATCCTAGTTTTTACTTTGGTATTTACCAGTAATATTCTGGTTAATAAAGTGTCAGCTGTTGATTAAGTAAGTGTTAAAACTAGCGAATTGAAGAAGGGTAATATTGAGGGTACCTACATTTTAGAGGAAAATGACAAGATAAAGGTAGTTATTTCTGAAGATGAAGATTATAGGTATATCACTACATTTAACAAGCTTACACAAGTAAGTGATACTAAATTTTATTCTCAAAAAACCGGTGAAGAAATTAGTACTGAAGATATGATGAAGTACTACAAAGAAAATATGGATTACAGTTTATTTATGATGAGATTGAAGAGTATAAATTAAATAAGGCCCGCGATGAAAAATAAGTATATACTAGGACGTATTGATTCTCTAAACTATAAATCGTATGAGAAGAAATTCAACGAACTTGCTTCACAAGGTTATAAGTTTGAAAAGAGTGCCTTTGGGTTTTTGCACAAATTCATTAAAGCAGGCTCTACTCATTCTTATCAGATAAATCATACTATACTGGAATCTTCACTTTCAAAAAGTCTTAATCTAGGTAAGCTAGAAATAACGAAAGATAGCACTTTGAAAAATGATCTTAGAGTACAAAATAATAACATTACTTTCTTCATTGTGATGTTGGCTATCTTGATGATTCCTTCATTTACAAATGGTTTTAACTTAGATAATAAACTGTTATTTGCACTAGGGATATTTCCTTTCATAACATTTATACCTGTGGCTATTTGGTATCTTCTTAATATGGGAAAACTGAATAGATTAGAAGAAGTTAATTCCATTAATCCAATCTTTTCTCATTTATATTATTTGGGGTTATTAGTATCGATCATAAATGCTATTAGATATTTGGTAAAAAATTTGAATCAAGTTGACCATAATAAAGATTCGATAATATCTGTTATCTTTATGTTTGTGTTAATTGCCTTAGTTGTATTCTTAGGATTTTATTTATATGATAAGATTCAAAAGAGATGGCTTAAAGATTCAAAAAATAATCTTGGATTTTTCTTAGCTTTCATGATTGGATATGTATTGATCTCTGGCTTTGTAGTTTTTATGCTGACAATATTATTTATGTCAAAAATGGGTTTTATTAGGTAATTTAAAAGGAGTTCATATGAACTCCTTTTTTGAGTTTTATTAGTACAATCTAACAAATGATTTATGAATAAATCTAATATATCCATTATCCATAAACCTATACTGGTCTCCTATTAGCACACAATTTATATTTTCCCAACGTACTGATTGTCTCTTAACGTTTCCAAATTGATCTCTAATGTTTACATTTGATGTAGTAATATATGCCTTTTTAGGATTTTGTACTATAGTGAAGGATGCAGAAACTTTATAATTTATCTTATTAAGTGTAAAATACACCCATCCATCTTTTTGATATCCATTTACATATATTCCTTTATTGAAAACTTTCTTGACCGTATTCGTGCTTACTTCTCTGACATTTACGCCATTTTGTTTGATATAGAAATTACCTTTTACTGGTGTTGTAGTGACTAAAGATCTATGAATAAAACTATCTCTTCCATTTTCTGTAAATACATAATAGTATCCCTGAGCTTTAGCTTTTAATAGCTCTCCTCTAGCCTTTGTACCTAGTATATATCCATTAAACTCAGCTGATCTGACATTTGCACTATATCCACTTACATATACATTTAGTGTAGGTCTAGCGATAAAAGTTAAAGATATAAGTGATTTATGAATATACTTATCTTGATTATTCTCCTTAAATCTTAAGTAGTTTCCTTCTATTTGGCCAGAAACTATCTCACCTTTTTGCTTAACTCCGATTATCTTACCATCAATTGCCTTATCTCTAATATTTACATTATTTGAAGTCACATAATAACTATAAAAAGGTGTACCAGGGACTTCACTACCGTCGTATATCAAGCCATTTTTTACTAACGAGTTTGTATTTCGATCAACCCTCATGGCATCGACTTCACTTCTTGTCAGGATAAATTCTTCAGGAAGTGCTTCATTACGACTTCATGATTATTTACATATCTTCCATCTACCCATGCATCAGATGCTATCCAATGCGTATCTTCAGCAGGTCCCTTTGCCACATATGCAAAAGTTGAAGTTGATCTACCCTCTATAGCTACTCGTATCCATGTTCCTGGACCAATTTTGCTATTAAAGGTACTTCCCCTTAGGCTATCAATCAATATTTGCGCATCTCCATCTGCTTTTACCTTAAGCTGCATCAGCCTGTCATATTGAGACTTTAAGCTAGTATTTAATGTATAATCACCTGCTAACATATCAAAAGTATATATTTTTGTAAAATACTTGGTTCTTATTGGATTTCTATCTCCTTTTCCAGCACCACCATAATACTTTGATTCACCATTTAATGTTACTTCAAAAAGATAATGGTAGTTTGACCATTCTATCTCAGCTAATGGATTTAGCTTTAGAGTCGCCTCATACATTATGGATGGAAATCTACTAGAATCCAGTACAAAAGGATAACTACTATACATCAAAGAACCATCCTCATATTTATGATAAACATTCTCAAGATGATCATTTAATGATAACTCTGGATAAGGCGATGATGCCAAGAATTGGTATTGTCCAGTAGGTCTTGTAGCATCAATAATACGTGCAGGATAAACAGCATGTTGATCCAAGAATGTCTGGATACTACTAAGGTTTTCAAAAAGAGTCTTTGATGTACTAGTATGATACTTAATCAAATAGTCAGTAGTATCATATAAAACTCCTAATGTAATTTTAGTAGTAGTATCTTGCCATATAGTTCCATTTTTTTTCTGTAATACTAACTCTCCACCATCAGGTAAACTCCCATATCCAGCACTGAAGATATATCCACCTTTAACCCTAAAGTTTGATGTATTTTCATATTTAACATCTATGAAAATCTTTCTAGCATGTTCATATAAAGCTTCAAATCCTCCACCTTGTTCATAAACTGTAGTTTTATCGATGAATCTAAAAGAATCAGGATTAGGGTTATTAGTCTTTACATATATGTATTCATTGAAATTTAACAGAATTGGTTTAATCTCATATGTGTATTGTCCATCAGTAACTGAAGCATTAAACTCATCTAAATTTGGTTTAATCTCATCTATCTCTAAATACTCATTATTAGTCTCAACTTTTGAGTCATCTTCAATATTTATATGTGGTTCTAAAACCTCAACTTTTCTTTCCTCAATCAAGGAATTATCTTGAGCCCATACTTTAGCTCCCATAAAGACAAATAGAACAAATATAAATATTAAACTTCTTATATAATACCTCTTTCTCATGATGCTACCTCTTTTATATGTATTTTATCATTATATTAACATATTTACAATCAATTTAAACCGTATGTTTTTCTATAGTCTTGTATATAAATATCAAAATAAAAAAACGTTGGAATAATCCAACGTTTTGTATACAATATTATCTCTTTGAGAATTGTGAACTCTTACGAGCTTTTTTAAGACCTGGTTTCTTTCTTTCTTTCTTTCTAGAATCTCTAGTTAAGAAACCTGCTCTTTTTAATTCTGGTTTTAATTCTTCATCTGATGCTAATAAAGCTCTTGCTACACCATGTCTGATAGCTCCTGCTTGACCAGTGAATCCGCCACCTTTAACATTTACATGTACATCATAAGTACCTTCTTTTTCAACTAAAACAAGTGGTGATTTAGCTAAATCGATTAATGTTTGGTATGCGAAGTAATCATCTAAGTTCTTTTTATTTACGAAGAATTGACCTGATCCTGGTAATAGTCTTACTCTTGCTACAGATGTTTTTCTTCTTCCTGTACCTTGAAATTGATTATTCATATTCTCTCCCCCTCTTATAACTCAATTAATTCTGGGTTTTGAGCAGCATGAGCATGCTCTGGTCCAGCATATACTTTAAGTTTCTTATACATGTCTCTTCCTAAAGAACCTTTTGGTAACATACCTTTAACAGCATGTTCAATAACTCTTTCAGGGAATTTAGCTAGCATGTCTTTGTAAGGGATTTCTTTTAATCCACCTGCATAACCACTATATCTCTTATAGTATTTGTAGTTAGCTTTGTTTCCAGATACTTGAATCTTATCAGCATTGATAATTACTACATAGTCACCTGTATCTACGTGAGGTGTGTAAGTAGGTTTGTTTTTTCCTCTTAAAATAGTAGCTACTTCAACTGCTAAACGTCCTAATGTTTGTCCGCTAGCATCAATTAGATACCATTTACGCTCAACTTCATGAGCTTTTGCAAAATATGTTGACATATTTCCTCCTTATTCTTTCTACAATATCATTTGCCCCAAATATTTAGACTCCGCCTTTTGAGGTGGCGGTTTTGTTCATCCGACGATTTTTGAATCGCACATCGACTCTGCGATTTTTATCGAAGATATTGTTTAAAAAGAACAAAGATTCCTTTTAAACACTCAATTATTATACACACAATAAAGTTTAAAGTCAAATAGATTTGTTGAAAACTAGTACTTTATCTCGACTAAATACAGCCCATATGGACTAATTGTCATCCCTGCTTTTAGTCTATCTCTAGACTCTAAAAGCTCTTTGATATATTCAACTTCTCTATGGCCTCTTCCAATATTGATTAGTGTCCCAACCATGATTCGTACTTGATTGTAGAGAAAACTCTCAGCCTCAAATTCGAAATAAATTAGTTTATCCTTTTGATAGATATCAATCCTATCTATTGATCTAATCGTATTAACGTCACGATTTTCGTATTTTGTAAATGCCTTAAAATCATGTTTTCCAACTAGAAGGTTTGCTGCGTTTTGCATATTCTCTATATCGAGTTTATATGTCACATGTGCATAAGTCTTTCTAAGATTTGGATGCATAAATTCATCATTATATACGATGTATTTGTATAGCTTAGATTTGGCACTAAATCTAGAATGAAAGCTAAGGTCCATGTCACATGAATCTATCATAACGATACTATCGGGTAGATATTTTGTGAGATGATACTTAAATGCCTCTGCTGGTATTTGCGAGTTAGTAAGAAAGTTTGCTACCGTCTTGATGGCATGCACCCCTGCATCTGTCCTTCCTGCAGTAACCAGTCTAGATTTCTTATTTGTTATCTTATAAATTGCTTTTTCTATCTCTTCTTGCACAGTCTTTAAGCCCTTCTGGGTTTGTAAACCAGAAAATTCAGCTCCATCATATGCAAAAGTAATCTTAATATTTTTTATCATGCTAAGTATTTGTAAGCTATAATCGCTGCAAAAAATACTATAACAAATAGTAGTGCAAGAAAATCTTTAGTCTTCATCTTAAGTGGATTAAGTCTTGTCCTACCTTCAGAACCTCTATAACATCTTGATACCATAGCTGTTGCTAATTCATCCGCCCTTCTAAAAGAGTTTAAGAATAAAGGCACCAATAAAGGAATCATGCTTTTTGCTTTTTGGAAGATATTTCCTGTATCAAAGCTTGCTCCTCTTGCCATTTGAGCTTTTCTGATTTTGTCAGCTTCTTCAAACAAAGTAGGTATAAATCTAAGAGCAATTGATATCATCATAGACAATTCGTGAGCTGGAAACTTAACTATCTTAAGTGGACTCATAACCCCCTCTAAACCATCTGTTAGCGATATAGCGCTAGTAGTTAGTGTTAGTATGGATGTGCCCATAACAAGTAGTACTATTCTTATACTCATAAATGCAGCTCTTATCAAACCTTCTTTAGTCACTACAAATTTCCAAACGGTAAATAAAACTTCACCTGGAGTGATTAATATATTCAATATTCCTGTAAATATGATAACAAAAAGTAGCGGTTTAAGCGACTTTAACATCTGTATAGGATTTAATTTGGCTATAAATATGATAGCCAATATGAATATTAATATCGGTATATACATGTAAAATGATTCTACAAAGAATATTCCTATCATGTATATAAGTGTTGCGATAATCTTAATTCTTGGATCAAGATTGTGTATGAATGTATCTCCTGGGATATATTGTCCTAAAGACATCTTAGTTGGCATCTTTGGCACCTCCCATTTGAGTTCTTATAGCTTCGTAAGCTTCTTCAACAGTCAATATAGTATCTTCAAATACATAACCTTTTTGTTTAAGAAGTTTTGTAGCCTTTGTTATCTGAGGAACGTCTAGACCTATAGCTTCTAGTTCATCATCTCTTTCATAGACATTTCTTGGAGTATCATCAGCAAATACTTTTCCAGTATGCATCACTATAACTCTTTTAGCTAGTCTTGCTATATCTTCCATCGAATGCGATACTATGATAATAGTTATCTCTGGGCTATCATCATATATCTTTTTTATCTCGCCTAATATCTCATCTCTACCTTGTGGGTCAAGACCAGCAGTAGGTTCATCAAGTATAAGGTATTTAGGTTTCATCGCCAATACCGAAGCAATAGCTACTCTTCTTTTTTGTCCACCTGATAGATCAAATGGAGATACATCCTTCATTTGCTCGTAATCAAGTCCAACAAGATTCATCGAGTATTTAACCCTTTCTTCAATCTCTTGCTCATTTAGACCCAAATTTTTAGGGCCAAAAGCTATATCAAGAGCGATTGTTTCTTCAAAAAGTTGATACTCTGGATACTGAAATACTAATCCGACTTTTTGTCTTACTTCAATAATCCCTTTATCCTTAACAGAAGTAGTATGTCCATCGACCTCAACGTTACCTTTAGTTGGCAACAATAAACCATTTAACAATTGAACTAATGTAGACTTACCTGAACCAGTATGTCCAATTAATCCAATAAATTCATTTTCTTTAATCTCTAATGTGACATCATCTAATGCTATACTTTGAAAATGCGAGTTTGGATTATAAATATAGCTCACATTATTAATTTTTATACTCATAATGTGTTCACCAAATCATCGATTTCAAGGATACCACCTTCAATATCAAAGCCTTCTTTTCTCAATAAATATGCTAATTCTGTAACTTGAGGTACATCTAAATGTAATTGCTTAACAAGATCAACTTGAGAAAATACTTCATCGGGAGTACCTTCTAACACAACCTTACCTTCAGACATAACTACAACTCTATCGGATAAAACAGCTTCATCCATATAATGAGTTATATTGATTACGGTCTTACCTTCTTCTCTATTTAAGTATTTAGCAGTTCTCATAACTTGCTTTCTTCCCGTCGGATCAAGCATAGCTGTAGGTTCATCAAATACTACAATATCTGGATGCATGGCTAATACACCTGCTATAGCCACTCTTTGTTTTTGTCCACCAGACAACATATGTGGAGCATGCTTTTTATACTTTGTCATACCCACAGTCTCTAGTGCTTTATCTACTCTTTCTCTAAGTTCTGGAAGTAGAACACCTAAGTTTTCCGGACCAAAAGCTACATCTTCTTCAACGATAGTAGCTACCATTTGGTTATCAGGATTTTGAAATACCATGCCAACTCTACTTCTTATTTCCCATACATCCGTATCCTTTGTATTTTTACCTCCTATAATAACATCTCCTTCCTTTGGAAGAATCTGTACATTTAGAAGCTTAGCTAAAGTCGATTTGCCTGAACCATTATGTCCAAGAATCGTTATAAATTCACCTGCTTTTATCGTAAGATTGATGCCATCTAATGCATTTACTTGGTCATCATCTTCTTGAGCATAGCTGAATGTTACATTCTTTAATTCGATCATTTTATCCTCTATTATCTTTTTGCTCTTCTTTTTCTTTTTCTTCTTGTTCTCTCTCACGGTTTATAGCCTGTTTTTCAAACTCTGTCGGTGAATAGCTCGTTGAACTTTCATAAATGACTACAGGCGTACCAACGCTTACTTTACTAAATAAGACTTCCATCCTATCAGGAGGGATATTCATACATGAACTACTTCCATCGTTTAGATATATGTTTCCACCGTAAGCAGTCCTATAATCTGTATCATGGAATCCTGAACCAGTCCAACCTACATTCATCCAATACTTGATCGGTACAGCATATGGTGTTCCTGATACTTCGTTTCTACCTTTTAATATAATATCTTTTTCTTTTGTCCAAACAACATTTACACCAACTGGTGTAGCTGCATTTCTTACACTAGCTGTTCCAGATACCATAGGAGTCTCATAATTTAATACTCCATCCTTATAGTACCAAGCAGTTTGCCTAGATAAATCTACTTCTATATAAGTATTTCCAATATCATCAGTAGCTCTGATGGTACCAGAAATATTGTAGTTTATCTCTACTTCTCCATCCTTGCCTTCATTAACCATAGCTAACATATTTTCTTTTGTCTTTTGTACATTCATCTGCCAGCCATAAATCCCTGGTGGTACTGTGATCTCTCCAATACCAGTAGCCTTAAACTTTCTAGATGTCCCATAAGTATCAGTCTCTACTGCGATATCAGCTATATAATCATGAAGTTTATCTTGATTTAGAGCATATTTCCCATCAGCATGACTATACATCTCATAAAGTGGTTTGCCAGTTAGTTCATATTGTCTATCTTCAAAGTCGAAAATATATTTTTTCGATGCAATCTCATTGGCTTTTGCCAATTCATCTTTTAGCGACTGTGTATCCTTAGTAATCTCTGGATTTGAATACTTATCTTCAAGATTTAC
>JAAYEL010000085.1 GCA_012728755.1 Tissierellia bacterium
TTAAGGCATGTTTGTAAAAATTCAGTGCTCTTTTTTGTCAACCTCATCCCACCAAAAGATTCTAATACACGATAATATATTTCCTCGCTGCAAATTGGTGCTTCAATATTGATTATCTGTTGAATCATCGCAGTGACCAATTTTGGATCATCGTAAAGCGTTGATGATTCGTAGTTTTGAGGATGAATGTATTTTTCATAATACATTTTAGTTGGTCTATCGATTATTGTCTTTTCAGGGATGTCAGCTATTTGTTCTGGTTTTGAATTCTCTATAGAAATTTTAGCATCAAACTTATTCATATCTTGTATAGTTTGCGTTTCTATTGGTTTAACAAAGCTTTCCTTTGGAGCCTCAAGTATTTTCTCAGCAGCCTTTTGAACTATTGATTCATCAGGTATTTCAGCTGGCTTTTCAGCTGTTTTTTCCTCAATGACTTCATCTTGTTTTTCTTCAAACTCAACTATTTCTGGTATATCCTCTTCAATTTCTTGTGATGCTTCTTCGATAGGTCTTGATGTCTTAGATAATTCATCAAGATATGCTAGTAGCTTTTGTTGTTCACGATTTTGATTGTCATACCAGTCTAGTGTCCATAAAGAATAAACATTCCACCCTCTAGATTTGAATACATCAGGCATTAGTCTATTTCTATCACGAGCTGTTTTTGAACCAGCATATTGTTTTCCATCCAGCCTAATCGCTGTAAGATAATATCTAGGATTTTTTGGATCAATTACTGCTATATCCATACGTATCCCTGAAGTCCCCACATAAGTATCGGCATTATAGCCATTGGCTTTTAGGAAATTAGCTATCTCTGTGATAAGAATTTCTTCTTGGCTCATTTTATCAGCTATTTGATTGCCTGTTTCTGTAAAATACCCCTTTTGTGCGAATTCCATAAATCGTCTGATACCTACGATACCATCAGGTGAAGTCTCACGAATTTTGATATCATGAGGTTCTATCGACGCATATATAGACATCTCTTTTCTAGCTCTTGATACAGCTACGTTAAGACGTCTCCAGCCACCTTTTCTATTAAGCGGTCCAAAGTTTAAGGACATCTTGCCATCTTGGTCATGTCCAAATCCGATAGAAAATATGATAACATCACGTTCGTCACCTTGAACATTCTCAAGATTTTTAATGAAAATTGGTTCTTCCAAACCCTCTACTATCTTAACTAAATTCGAATCTTTACGAAGTTCTTCTTGCAATAAATCATCAATTAGATTTTGTTGTTGGATATTAAAAGTCACTACACCAATACTATCTTTAACAAGTTCAGGGTCTTGTAGTCTACGCTTAATATCTTCTATAATCGCTTGCGCTTCAACTTTGTTAGTTCTAGTGGATCCTCTATCATATATTCCTTTGACATTGAAGAATTTGACCTTTGAAAGTCTATCAAATGGAGACGGGAATGTTTTCATTTTACCGCCATAATACATCTGATTTGAGAATGTAATCAAACTCTCGCTTTGAGAACGATAATGCCAATTCAAGAATCTTTGAGGCATATTTACAGCTAAGCAGTCTTCTAAAAGACTTTCCAAAGCCTCGATATGCAAATTATCCTCATCTAGAGTTTGAGATGAGAAAAAGTTTGTTGGTGGCATTTGATTCGGATCACCTACTATGATGCAATCCTTCGCTCTAGACATCGCACCAATTGCGTTACTTGTCCTAATTTGCGAAGCTTCATCAAATATTACTAAATCAAATGGTGGAAGCGATGGATCTATATATTGAGCCACTGATATCGGACTCATCAACAGTACTGGCGTCATTCTTCTGATCACCAAACCGCTATCCTGAAATATACTTCTTATCGATGCTCCTCTTCCCTTACTTCTAATACCTCTTGTCAGATTAGCAATTTGTTTTTGTTCTTCTTTAGTAGTATTTTTGTTATTAGGTAGATTTTGACTAAGTTTTATCCTTATTTGATTTTGACTGATTTTCTCAAAAGTATCTATCAACCTGTTATATTCAGCTATTTGACCTTCAAATGACATACCATTAAATCTAGATAATTCTTTCGTCTGTTCCAAATGATATTGGATTAAATTTCTTGAAAGATTTGATTTATATGTTCTAAGAACCAAATCTCCATCACTATCTAAATTAGCATTCCACAAGCCATCAACAATATTATCAAGCGATTCATTTTTTAATGTCTCAATGCTATGGTAAAATGCCGACCAGCTCTTCCATTTTTCAAGGTTTACTTGCCAATCTAAAACCTTTTTATCTAATGTGTCAATCCATCTATCACTTGATTTAAGCTCATTGATATCAACACCTGTCATTTGAGATAGAAAATCCAGCCTTTCATCCAATTCCTTATGATTTGCTAGTAACAAAATAACTGGATTTGGTTCCTCATATTGATTATCCTGGATTATCTTATAAACTGAGTACATATCCTTCAATGAATACTTATTTTCTTTTCGTATCCCAGTTACTAGCTTTGCTAACACATACAAATCTTCAATACTATCTATATCTTCTGGCACTACTTGTGTCTTAATATCAAGCATCTTGATTACTTTATCAATATCTTTTTGAATGCTATCTTTAAGCTCTCTATTTGTAGCTATAGCATCAAATTCAGCTATTGCATTATTTGCATCTACCTCAAAACCATCTCTTGTATGACTATTGATATCTTGAAGTGCGGTTCTTTGATTTTTAGACTTAAATAATACAAATGTATTAGTAGCTTCGATGAAATCTTTCTTACCTTGAACATAGTCATAGCTTTCAATACTAGCACCATAACGCTTAAGAAGATTGTCTCTTTGAGGACTATATTCCTTAGCAAGATTTACGATATTTTCCATATCTTTAAGTAAATCTTCATCAAATAAAAGGCTAAACTTTTCTTCATCTAATTGAGTCTTAATATTTCTTTTTTCAATTGTTCCTAACATACTCTCTAGTAAACTTAGCATATTGGGTTGATTTAGAAGGTCTAGGATACCATCATTATTCTCCCCAAATTTTTCAAACATCTTAGTCAAAGATTCACTAAGTCTTTTTATATTAGAAAGCGCATCTCCTACTTGTTCATCAGCTCTTAAAGTATATCCATCTTTTTTCCAATCTTTAAGAGGATGAATATAATATGGTACATCTAACTGCTTTAGAGACCACTCTAACTCTCTAATCAAACTTTCCCATCTATTTAACATCACAGGTGTTAAGCTAGCTAATTGATCATTTGTAAAATCAAAAACCGATTGAACCTTTCCCTGTTTAGTATATTCACCAATTAAATCATATACACAATAACCATGATTATGTGTCTTATGAATGCCATCAATAATGGTATTAAGACTGTTTTTTACCCTTTGAATCTCTTCAGCTTTTTGAGCAAATGACTGATCATCTTCCATAGGAATCAAAGATAGACTTTTTTCAAATTTATCCAAAAGTACTTTTTTCTGAGTCTTATTTGAATGAAGCTCTAAGCAATAATCACCCAAACCAATATCTGTAAGTCTTTCCTTAACGACATCAAGTGCAGCCATTTTCTCAGCCACAAAGATTACTGTCTTTTGTTGATAAATCGCATTAGCGATCATATTTGTAATAGTTTGAGACTTACCTGTTCCAGGTGGTCCATGCAGTACAAAACTTGTGCCTTTTGTAGCTTCAATTATAGCGGCCAATTGGCTAGAATCAACACTACTTGGTATCACGACATCCGCGACAGAAGTATGTGAATCTATATTATCAGCGCTAAAATCCTCGCTTGGATGGTCTAGATAAAGACCTTCATCCAATGCCTTAACCACCTTGTTTTTCGTAAGCTGTTCAAACCTAGTACGCAAGTCATTCCACATAACAAATTGACTAAAAGAGAAAAGTCCTATACATGCCATTTCAACAACATCCCAGCCTTTTTTCTCCATCACCGCTTTTCTCATAGAGTTAAATACAAGCGATAAATCAACCCCATATTCATCCATCGGTAGACTTGTTAGATTACCAATCTTCATATCAAAGTTTTGTCTTAACATTTCTAAAAGTGTGATGTTCATCTGAGCATCTTCATCTCTTAAAGTAATTTGATAAGTTCCCTTAGCACTACGAGTCAGATCAACAGGAATCAAAACTAAAGGCGCATATCTTAATGGCACCATACCATCAGCATCTTTAGGATCAGTTGGATCCCACCATCTTAAAAATCCCATAGCTAAATACAAAGTATTACTTCCCGTTTCTTCTATTGCCTTTTTAGCTTCCCTATAAATAGTTTTTGCTGTTTTTGACAATTCCTCAGGACTTAAAAATGTACGTAATCTTCTAGATTTAAATTCAAGTGTACTGATTTTTTCTATTAATTCTTCTCTGGATTCTATATCAGCAAAGTCAATCTTCTTATTCTTTACATCCCATTCATTCGACACTTCTCTTAATGTAAAAGATTCTCCTTTTGAAAGTGTATCTTCAAGAAGTGAAAGATTTGATGCAAATATTTGTATCGTCTTAGCACCATTTCTAAAAGACAGCAATGAATTTCTCTTTGATAAATCAAGCAAATTTCTCATCCAAATGGTTCTTTTATCAACTTCATCAAGCTTTGATGTATCTAAAAAATGTTCTTCAATAGTCTTAGCTACCTTTGCAGTTGAATCAGCATCATCAGCCAATCCAAAATCAATAATCTTAGCCTCACCTTCTTCATAAATCTTTATAGGCATAGGACGAATTCCAGTACGATGACTCCTATAAATATCAACTATACATTCGAATTCATCATCATCTTCGATTAAATCTCTAGCTCTTCTAACAGCCTTTTCAAAAGATTTGCCAGAACCAGCATTCAAATATGTGGCTTCCAAGATCTCTATATCATTAATCCCATCAACTAGTCTCTTTCTAAGTTCAGATATATCTCTAACTGCATTTTCTTCAAAAATATTATCTGTTAGCCATGCTCCAACAAAAGCATGTCCCTTGATCATAACTATAAATGAATGTATATTAAAAGCCTCACACAATGAACTAAACAACACGGCCATCTCTATACAATTTCCTATCTTGCCCTTCAAAACATCATGTGGAAGCCTTACTCTTTGTCCAAACTCATATGTTGGAGGACTTGTAGAATAATTAATATTTTGCTCATAAATAGCTGCATAA
>JAAYEL010000086.1 GCA_012728755.1 Tissierellia bacterium
ACATAGAAGGCGTTGATGAAGAGGCTTTCAGTAATGAGCTTATGACTGATAAAAGTGTTAACTCTGTTATCGTCTACTCTAATCTCGCAAAGGATTTTGAAGATCAAGTGAAAAGTCTTAATGCGATTGTCCTTCTAATTATAATTTCTGCGGGAATTCTTGCCTTTGTTGTTCTTTACAATCTTATCAACATTAATATTTCTGAGAGGATAAGAGAGATAGCTACCATTAAAGTTTTGGGTTTTTACGATAAAGAAGTTTCGACTTATGTGTTCAGAGAAATCTTTATCTTAAGCCTCTTGGGAACTTTAGTAGGCCTTGTTCTGGGAATTGGTCTTCATAAGGTTGTTATGCTCTCCATTGAACAAGAAGATATTATGTTTGGCTATTCAATTAGTCCGTTAAGCTTTTTATATGCTTTCTTGCTCACTTTTATATTTACGGTCCTCGTCAATCTCTTCATGACTCAGCGTTTAAGATCTATTCATATGGTCGAATCTCTAAAGAGTATTGAATAGATAAGGAAATCTTTATTCTCATAATCCGAAAGTTAATTTTCAATACAAAAGGAGAAAAAAATAATGTTACAGCAAGTTTCCTATCCTCTTTCAGCAGCGCAACAACTAATTTTTATTCAGCAGAAGTTTGACCTGGATAATTCGATTTCAAACATAAATATTCTGCTTCACTTAGAAGCAGAGGTTAACGATGAACTCATGCTTCAAGCACTAAGCATCGCACTTTTAAGAAATCGCAGTGTCTCCTTTCAGATACGAGAGATTGATAGTAATAACTATGATCAGTACTATGCCAACTCAACACCTCAGCCAATTGAAATAGTGAATTTTAGTCATGCTACTGAAGAAGAGCTTAAAAATTATTTGAAAAAAGAAGGATCTCAAGCTTTTCCCAATAAAGGCTTTGATGTCCCTCTTTACAAAGTAAAATATATAGTAAAACCTAATGGTATGAGGGCTATTTACTACGTTGTCAACCATATCATTTCCGATCAATTCTCACTAATGTTTATGACTGATGATGCATTAAATATCTATGAAGCGCTCTGTGAAGGCACCCCACTGCCAAAACCTCATAGGTCCGCTCTTCCTTTATTTGATAAAGAAAAGGAGTATCTTGAGAGCGAGGATTACCAAAATGATCTTGCATTTTGGGATGAAGTATTGGCAGATGAACCTTTGTATAGTTCTTTATATCCTGCTGGTTCGAAGGATTACACTCGCAATAAAAGAACGGGAACAAATATTTATGCAGGTCTTAAGACCAAAAGTGCCTCATGGATGGGAGAAATACCTGCTGAACTCGTAGAAAAGACAAAAAAGTTTGCACAGGAGCATGAGGTTTCTATGCAGAGCCTCTATATGCTTCCTATCAGAAATGCACTTTCTCGAGCCAACAATCATGCTGAGGATATTCTTCTTAGCAATCTTGTGGCCTTAAGAGCTACCATTCTTGAAAAACAAGCAGGTGGTATGCGAGCAATGCCTATTTATCTTCGGCTGAGGTTTAAAAATGAACTTAGCTTTACCGAAGCGGCAAAAGAGATGACCAATCTCTACATCTCTGATTTTAGGCACTCTCGATGTCCCTATCTGCCGACCTATGGGAAGCTCAAAAAACGCTTTGATTTAGGTTTAACCGAAGGATATGACTCCGTTTTAGTTACTTTTCAGCCCTATGCTCTTAAAGAGCGAGTAAATCTTCCTCTAAGGATTGAGTATATCCCCAATGGACAATCATCTAAAGCCCTCCATATTAACTTTGTGAGTTTAGATAATTCCGGAAGCTTATATGGAATTTACGATTATAATTTGAAGGCATACAAAACCCCAGCGCTTATTGAAAAATTCCATACTTACCTTTTGAATAGCCTTGACTATGCTATGGAT
>JAAYEL010000087.1 GCA_012728755.1 Tissierellia bacterium
CCTTTAGATAAGGTTAAACTAGTATATGTTGGAGATGCAAGAAATAATATGGGTAACTCTCTAATGGTAGGTGCATCAAAGATAGGAATGGATTTTGTTGCATTAGCACCAAAAGAGCTTTGGCCTTCAACGGAATTAGTAAATGAAATGAAAGAAATTTGCAAGGAAACAGGCGGAAATATTACATTGACAGAAAACATCGATAATGTAGAAGGTGCTGATGTTATATATACGGATGTTTGGGTTTCTATGGGTGAAGAAGATAAATTTGAGGAAAGAATAGAACTACTTGAAAAATACCAAGTTAATATGGATATGATCAAGAAAACAAATAATGATGATGTTATATTTTTACATTGTCTACCAAGTTTTCATGATTTAAATACAAAGGTTGCACAAGATGTACATGATAGATTTGAAATTGATGAAATGGAAGTTACTGATGAAGTATTCAGAAGTAAGTATTCTAAAGTTTTTGATGAAGCAGAAAATAGAATGCATACTATAAAGGCGGTAATGGTTGCAACAATAGGAAAATTATAAAAGACGGGAGTGTTAAAAGTTTTGTGTTTCGTCATTCTTGATTAAGATAAATATGATGATATTTTATAAAATTATTGTTATAAAATATCTTGAATTAACAAAATAATGAAATTCGAATTTCTAGCTACATTTTTACACAGTTAACTAGAACTGTCAATTAACAGTTTTTAAAAATAGTTTTCTTAATTCCTAAATGGCAAATTTGCCATTTAGGAATTGTTTTTTTATCTATATCCTACCTTCAAAATAAATCGATAATTGAGATATGATCTTATCCCATCCTCTAATTCTAGAAGTCCATTTTAATGATGCATCTGCCATTGCTAGGTACAAACTCTTTACAAGAGCAAAATCTGTTGGAAATATTGTTTTATTTTTAGTTACTTTCCTAAGCTGCCTATTGAAGGCTTCTATTGCATTTGTCGTATATATTAACGTTCTTATCTCTTGTGGATACTTGAAATAGGTAGCAAGCTCTGCCCAGTTATTTTCCCAACTTCTTACACAACTAGGATATTTATCATTCCATTTGTCCTTAAATAGATCTAGTTGAAGTAATGCTGTTTCTTCTTTTGGTGCTCTATATACTTTCTTTAAATCAGTCATCAATTCTTTTATATCTTTATACGATACATATCTTGTTGAACTTCTTATTTGATGTATTACACACTTTTGTATTTCTGTTTTAGGATATACTGTTTCTATTGCTTGGGTAAATCCTGGTAAATTATCAGTTGATACTATTAAGATATCCTCTAATCCTCGTTCTTTTAGTTGATTCAATACCATTAACCAATACTTTGCTGATTCATTTTCTCCTACCCACATTCCAAGCACTTCTTTTAATCCATTTTTATTGTATCCTAATGCAATATAGACTGCCTTTTTCACTATTACTCCATTTTCTCTTACATTGTAGTGAATAGCATCTAAAAAAACGAATGGATATATGCTATCTAGAGGTCTATTTTGCCATTCTTCTATTGTTGGTAGTATCTTATTGGTTATTTGAGTTACCATGCTCTCTGATAGTCCAAACCCATAGATTTGTTTAATATGACTAGAGATATCTCTTGTAGTCATACCCTTTGCATACATTGAAATTATTTGATTTTCGATGTTGGATATATCTTTTTGATATTTCTTTAGTAGTTGAGGTTCAAAGCTACTTTCTCTATCTCTAGGTATATCTATTTCCATTTCTCCATATGATGATTTTACTTTTTTTGTACTATTGCCATTACGAGTATTTAGAGATAAAGGAGTCCCTCCATACTCATAATCTAAGTGTTCATCTAGTTCTGCTTTCAAAAGTCCTTCTATTGTACCTGACAACAAATCCTTCAACGCTTCTTCAATATCTTGTGCTGAATTGATTTCATAGTTTTCTATTAAATATTTTACGATTGGATCACTTTTCTTTTCTGGTCTCTTTCTAGCCATAAAAAAATCCTCCTGATTAAGTTTAGTTTACCTTAATCAAGAGGACTTGTCATACACAAACTATTTCACAGACTCATACTTCAATTATTTGAACATCAGCATTTAAAGAATATACGATATCTTTTCTCTCTACGATAATATTTGTCTTATCTCTTAATTCAATATCATCTTTAATTGTATTCACTAACTCCTTAGTAGGATTAATCGCAATAGAATTTCCAGTTAATTTCAACATAGAAACATCTCCTGTGGTATCG
>JAAYEL010000088.1 GCA_012728755.1 Tissierellia bacterium
ATGATATGCTCTTTCGATATGGTGGAGATGAGTTCTGTGTGATTCTCCCAAGGACCAACAAGGAACAAGCTTGTATTGTGGCTGACCGATTAAGAGAAGCCGTTTCCCAGTATGATTATTTTGGAAAAGAAAACTTGAATAATAAAATGATGACTGTATCTGTCGGTGTATCGACTTATAATAAGCAGGTAGATAGCTATAAAGATTTGCTTGAAAATGCAGATATGGCACTTTATAGAGCAAAGTTTTTACGAAGAAATAAAGTAGAAGTATACTCTTCCATATTTGATCATGTCAGTGAAAAAGATGGAAATGGTAATCTGCTAGAAGAAATTAAGCCTTTAAAAACGCTTATTACAGTTGTAAACTCAAGAGATACCTATACTTACAAACATGTAGAGAGGGTGTTCAATTACTGCAAAATAGTTGTTGAACATATGAAATTATCTGATGAAGATAAGAGACTGCTATTGTATGCGGCCTACCTTCATGATCTAGGAAAAATTAACGTATCTAAGGAAACTTTGATTTCAAATGCAAGGCTTACTCAAGAACAGTGGGAAGAATTAAAAAAACATCCTCAAGATAGTGCGGATATCGTCAGTCAGATTGAAGGTTTCGAAAAAATCGTACCCATTGTTTTGCAGCATCATGAAAAATATGATGGTACAGGATACCCCAATGGACTAAAGGGGACTGAAATAAACTATCTAGCCAGGATCTTAACTGTAGCAGTTTCTTTTGATGCCATGACGAATCAACGGCCCTATCAAAAAACAAAAACATTTGAAGAGGCTTTTGAAGAGATTGAAAGATGCAAATCCACACATTTTGATCCTGAGATAGCAGATGAATTTATGAAAGCATTGAAATTAGTAGGGATATCCTAAATTAAGAATTACTAGTTGTCTATTAAAGCTAAAGTGGCTTAATCTAAGTCTTAATGGATGTTTACAAACTTCAATGAGAGATCTCAGTAAAGTGTAGAAATAAAACTTTAAAGCTATGTCTTGAAAAATCTAAATTTAATTCGCAATGAGGATGAAAAATGGTTATTATTATTCTAGGTCTAATCATACTTTATATCTTGAAAATAAGTCCATCCAAGACGAAATACAAAGATTCAGCATATAAGGAATCCAGCGGGAATCCATTTTCTCAGACGGTTTTTAACAAAGGAAATTATGGAGAATTTCTAACGTTCACGGAATTAGAGAAGTTAAGTGGTTATAATATACTGATGACAAATTTATACATTCCAAAGGATAATGGTTCCACCACAGAAATTGATGTCCTTATGATCACTGAAACAGGTATCTATGTTTTTGAGTCAAAAAACTATAGTGGATGGATTTTTGGGGATCAAAAAAATAAAACCTGGACCCAATCTCTAGCCAATAAACAGAAGAATAGATTTTATAATCCTATTTTGCAAAACTATGGTCATATCAGTGCATTAAAGTCAGTACTATCCATCCATGATGAAGAAATGTATCGTTCATTTATCATTTTCAGTGAGAGATGTGAATTGAAAAATATTACCATCACCAGTGATCATGTCCATGTACTTAAAAGAAACGATTTATTTCATACGGTACGTAGGGGTATGCTTGAGTCAGAAAAACGAATGACTTATAATGAGATTGACACGATTTACCAAACCCTTAAAAAGTATACTCTAGTTAGTGAACAGGTCAAGAAAGATCACATTAAAAGTATAAGTCAGCGAGCAACGGACAGGGAGATTACAGAAACACAAAGGGTTAACACAAATTAATGTATTTACGGAATTTAATTTTATTTTCTAAAATATTATTGGAAATTATTTCTTAAATCAGTCATAAAACCTTGTATTATAAAAAAAGAAAAGGTATACTTAAATTGATAAAAAAAGTGTGTTACTGCTAGGCAGGCACGAGCTTATTAAAGATATTTTCATGTGAAGATATTTTTGGTGAGCTCTTTTTTTGTTCAAGGGGGTGAAGAAAGTGCATAGAGAGGACGAGGGGAAAGACTATGAGATCCTAAAAGTCCTTAGTCATAATGTTATTCAGGTAAAAGACCATGGTAAGAA
>JAAYEL010000089.1 GCA_012728755.1 Tissierellia bacterium
CTAATAATTATAAAGTGAATGTTGATGATATTTTGAATAAAACTGTTGATGGAAAGGAAATTGTTGATAAAGAGAAATATCCATTATTAAATCGTACGCTAGTACATTCATTTACTTATTTGTTTTTAAGATTATTGATAGAGAAAAAATTAGTATCAAAGTATAACATAGATACTGAAAGTAAGAGTGGAGCTAGGCAACTTGGACAGATAATCTCAAAAGCTTTCCCTGAAAATAGTAAAAATAGCGATGATATAAAAAATAGAGTTTTTCTTACAACAAAGAAAACTTTGTTGAATGAATTTAATCATTTTGAGGGTAATATGAGTATTTTTCAGCCAGCAATTGACATTACCGATCATATGTTGGGAAAGGAGAAAACAGATATTTTAGCTTTTGTAAACAGCTTATAGATTTTTGACTTCATGCTTGCAATATGCTTGCAAAAAATCAGATAAACAGAAATAAAATGGATAATAAGGCTAAAACCGATATCAAAAACATTGATTTTATGCCATTTATACAAAATGATATGAATGGACATATCGAGTGGGAATAGACAACCCAACGAATCGAGCCTCAAATAGAGGCGAAGAAGAGTTGTAGGTAGTCTTTCTGCCAGGGTTTCGAGGCGATTGGCAAGCAAAGCGAAGACAGAGCCCGAAAACTACGGCTGAGTAAAAATTACGAGAGCCCGCTTTCAGCGGAGCTCAAGCGGTAGGAGTTACCCCCGTCAGGGTTGGCGAGGTGAAAGCGAGCTTATGGATTAGAGCGAAGCTTGAACCCGCAACCTACGGCGCAACTAAATGCTGAGAAACGAATTTTTACGTTCGTCACCGCGACTGGCAAGATGAAGTCGCAGACAGAGCGGATTTTTAACTAAACAAAAGGAGGATTGCGTACGCAATCTTCTTTTTTACTTTAAACGGAAAGCAACCGAAGGTTGCTATCTTTCTGATATTTTCAAAGGCGGCCAAAACCCCCCAAGAAACGACAAAATGATATGCCCCCCAAAAAGTAGAGTATAAAAGAAAAAAATGTTATGCTAAAAGAAAGGGAAATTAGGGGGACGAAATGAAGAAGAAAAAATACAATAGGAGCTTAAGAGCAAAAGTTGTAAAAGAAGCTTTAAGACCAGAATTTAAAGATAGTAAATTTTTAATAGCTGAAAAATATGGGATAAAGGAAAGTACAGTAATTAGATGGAAAACACTTTACTTAGAATATGGTGATGTATCACTAACATCAGGTTTTAGTAAGGTATTGAACAAAGGAATGCTTGAGAATGAAAGACAAAAAGAAATTCTTAAGGAAAAAGATGAAAGAATTAAATATCTTGAGGAAGAACTAGAAATAACAAAAAAAGCCGCGGCCTTCCTAGCAAAAGTAAACCGAGACTAAAGTTTGAATTCATGTATCGTTTTAAACATGAACATACATTATCTAGGATGGCCAAAGTATTGAAAGTCTCAGAAAGTGGATACTTTAAGTGGGTTAAAAGACAAAATACACACACCCTTAGAGATATTGAAAACATAGAATTAGAAGCAGAAATCATAAACATTTTTCTTGAAAGTAATGCTGTTTTCGGCGCTCGAAAAATCACTCATAAACTCAACGAAGAAAGATCAGTTGATTAGAAAATCAATCATAAACGAGTAGAAAGAATCATGAAAGAAAAGGGAATTCATTCTAGAGTAAAGAAAAAATACATCATAACAACAGATTCAAAAAACACAACAAGTCCTGCAGATAACTTGTTAGATAGAAACTTTGAAGTAAAGGCGCCTGGAAAGAAACTTGTTAGTGACACGACTTATGTGGCTACCGCTCAAGGGACTTTGTATGTAGCAGTAATATTAGATTTGTATGGAAGAATGCCACTAAGACTAGCGATGAGTACAAAAAATGATCGACACTTAGTCATTGATTGTTTTAAGGATGTAATACAAAGACATGAGTTAAGTGATGGATGTATTCTTCACTCAGATAGAGGATCAACTTATGCTTCAGATGATTATCAAACGCTTTTAGAGGCAAACAATGTAATATGTAGTATGAGCAAGAAGGGTGATTGTTGGGATAATGCGCCAATGGAAAGCTTTTTTGGCAAGCAAAAGAAAGAATGGCTATATAAGAACCAAAGACACTAAATGAGGCAAGGAATAAGGTATATGAATATGTATGGTCTTTCTATTCAAAGAAAAGACCACATCAAGCTAACGGATATTTAACTCCACAACAGGTATACTTCGAAAGGGTAGATTTGTAAAAAGACACTCTACTTTTATGGGGGCACTTCAAAAAAGTCTATACTTGGGGGGGATAGACAATTGCAAATAATGAGGCTTGCGGACGCAAGCTTCTTTTTATGTAATACAACTATAAGAACTACAAAATTCTTGTATTAAAGTATACAAATAAGCTAAACTAGTAATGAAAAGTAAATTATCAGAGATGAAAGTTTTGAGGTATTAAATGAGAATAAAAATGTCGTTAGACTTAACTAAAGAAAACGCAAATGAGGATTTATCGGATCTAATATTGCTCGATGAATTTGATAATAATGATTTAGCAAAACTATTTTACACAGGATATCATAACTCAATTGATGATGAAGGGGAGAGTGTAGGAGATTGGGGAGAAATCATTTCACAATTCAAGAACAATGAATTTGGAGAATTGATACATGAGGCAAGTTTAGTCATAAAAGTCAAAGGTGAAATAGTTTCTGGCATCGTAATCGGAATTGATGAAGACAAACCATATATCATTGCACTGGCAACTAATCCAAGATGTCGAAATAAAGAATTGGCGGGCAGATTAATTAGAAGTAGTGCAAGGGTGTTAGAATCAAATCACAATCAATTAGTCCTTTATGTTGATGAGGCAAATATTGAAGCGGTAAGATTGTATAAGAAGTTAGGATTTGAAATTGTAGAATGATATTGAAATGCGATAATGTAATAAACAAAATTAAGTAAAAGGTAGAGAAAAGATGAATATAGAACTTAAAAAGTCAGAAAGCATGAAAATCAAACTATTTGATTATCAAATTAAGCAAATATCATTAGCGGAAGATATTGAAAGATATTGTAAACATAATGATATCATCGCTTTTGATGTTTTTGATGATGGTATTTTAGTAGGTTTTGCATGCTAAGAAAATATGATTTAGGTAAATGGTTTCTATGGAACTATGCTATAGATAAAAATCACCAGGGTAGAGGATTGGGAAAAGTTGCTTTACTTGAAATAATATCATTGATGAAAGAGGAGTATAACTTAACAAAATTAACAACAACATATATTTATAAAAATGATATAGCTGGGGAACTTTACACAAAAATGGGATTTGAGATAACTGATATAGTTGATGAGAAAGACTGTCATGAAGTAAATATGTTATTGAGAGTATAGAGGATTGCGTCGCAATCTTCTTTTTATTTGAAAAGAAAGGAACCGAAGATTGCTATCTTTCTACAGTCAAGCAAACTCCTAGGAATCGGCAAGAATTGAAAAACATTAGGGCATGGACATTAAACTATAAGTAAATCTTACAAAACTTTATACAATTCGCCAAGCAGATGCATTTTACCTTTATATTTACTAAGAAATATAGTAAAGTAATACCAAGAGGTGATGATATGTTAAGAGATAAAAGGCAATTCGATGCTGTTGAGCAAATAGTTAGGCAACAAGGGAAAATTAGGAATTTTGAGAAGCAAGCGGGGCCGATTTTATATAGGATGATGATTACACTTGAAGAGATTTCGGGAAATGTTCCAAGTGAAATGAACGCCGCCCATAAACCAGGTGATACTTTTACATTTATCTGTAGCTTTGATTTTTGTGATGTCGAAGCAGGAGTTTTGTTTGATAGAAAGACTTTAAGGCCGGTTTCAGAACTTTGGATAACAAAGCAAGTCGAAGGCGCCGAGCTACCAAGTCCTGATTGGATAGATTTATTCATAAGGCTTTTAGTAGAAAGAGTCGTACTTGCTAAAGACGGACTCACATTGCCTATATATCTATTTGGTAATAATGAATCACAATTGATTATTCAGCATGATCCAGGAAAAGGTAAAATGAGTTAGAGGAAAGTTATAGAAATATGCAAATAATCGGAAAAAAGATTAAATTAAGAAAGTTTAAAAATAGCGATATCGAAGACTATATAAGGTGGATGACAACTGATACTGAATGGATTGATTGGGATGCTCCTTGGGAAGAGGCAGACTTTAATATCGATGAATACAGAAAAAATAGTCAACTAAGATTGGAAAAGAACAGACCTCTTTCAATTTATGATTCTCGTGAAATAGAAATCCTAGCAACTGGAGATCATATTGGTAGGATAAATTCTTATAACATTGATGAACACTGTAACTATACAGTAGAAGAAAAAAACTTAACCATAGGAATCGATATATTCAGTCCAACCCATCGTAAAAAAGGATATGCAACCGAAGCATGGCTACTACATATCAATTACCTTATCGAGAATGGGCAAGAAAACATTTATACACAATCATGGTCTGGAAACTATCCAGTATTAGCATTAATGAAAAAGCTAGGATTTGAATTAATCAATACTAAGAAAGAATACGAAGTTGTCAAAAACAAGAAAGTAGATGGTCTGACTTTTAAGCTAAATAAAGAGAAATTTTTAGAAGTTTTGAGAAAGTGGGAAAGTGAAGAGTAGAGATCAAAAGGAGGATTGCTATCGCAATCTTCTTTTTTTGTTGGAAAAGGAAAGCAACCGTAGGTTGCTATCTTTCTGATATTTACAAAGGGCAGCCGACCCCCCCAATAAGCGCCAAAAAGTAGAAACTTGGGGGGTAAAAAATAAGCCAAAAACCCCCCAAGTAGTGAGAAAAAGTCCAAACTTGGGGGGCAAAAAAGTAGCTAAAAACCCCCCAAGCCACCGCATCTCGCTACATTTTACCATCCATTTCACCTATTAAAAAAAGTACTTGACCTGTCGTAGTAATCGTGGTAATATAATGGTGAAAGTACTACGACAGACATAGTATTGTGTGATGGAGTACTTTGAAGGAGGGTTTTATGGAATTAAGTTCAGATGTGATTAGAGGCTTTTCCGACCTTATGATTTTGTATATATTGCAAGAAGAACCTTCATATGGCTATGAGATATCTAAGAGAATAAGGGCATTGAGTGATGAGCAATTCGTGATGAAAGAAACTACGCTTTATTCGGCGTTTAAGAGGCTGGAAAACAATGGATATATCGAGTCGTTTGAGGGAAGCGAGACTTCGGGAAAGAAAAGAACGTACTATAGGATAAATGAAAAGGGCAGGGCCTACTACGATGATAAATGCAGAGAGTGGGAACTAACAAAAGTCATTATAGAAAATTTTATAAGGAGATAATTATGGAATCATTGAGATTTTACTTGGACAATATGTTTAAGGGTTTTCCTAACAATCAAAAGGTGAGAAATGCGAAAGAAGAGCTTTTTGCGATGATGGAAGATAAATATAGGCAGCTTAGAGACGAAGGCATGAATGATAATGTAGCAGTAGGGATAGTGATTTCTGAATTTGGGAATTTGGATGAATTGGTAGAGACTTTGGGACTGGAAAAAGAAGTTGGCATGAGAGATGATGGGATAGAACTTTCCTCAGAATATGTTGATAAATATGTAGAGGATTTCAAGTATTCATCTAAAGTGGTAGCAAGAGGAGTGGCATTGATATTGATAGGGATTGCGATATTTCTTGTATTTGTAGCGCTTGGAGAGGCTAGGGTATTTCAAGAAAGCATAGCTACTGGTGCAGGACTGGGGATTTTGATTACTCTAATAGCAATAGCTGTTTTTCATTTCATCAAAGGTGGTATGACAACTCAAAAGTATGAAAAGTTAGAAAAGCAAAATGTAAATATTGATTACTCTGATAGAGTTAAGATCGAACAGCTGAGGGATGAATTAAACCCAGCTTTGAAAATCGCATTAGGAGTTTTGCTTTGTATAGTAGCTCCAGTGCCAACAGTTATCACTGGCCTTATCTATGACGGTACGCCTGGACTTGAGATGTCAGGAGTGCCTCTAACGATGTTGATATTTGCGATTGCCATATATATCTTAACAAGAACAGGCATGAGATTATCTTCATACAAAGTGCTTTTACAAGAAGGTGACTATGATTTAGAAAGTAAAGAATTTAATAGAGAATACGAATGGTTCAACGGAGTTTATTGGATGGCCATCACAGCTGGATATTTGCTATATAGCTGGCTTACTTCAAATTGGCATATCTCATGGATAGTTTGGCCAATCGCGGGTATCACATTTGGGATAATTCAAGTTATTCTGAGAACTAAGATAGAAAGAAAGAATATATAATTTTATAAACTAGGTAAAATGAAAAAGCAGCCCTCGGGCCGCTTTTTTGTTGGTTAAATTAAACCTCTGATTTTTTCAAAGTTAAATTCACTAACCATTTTTCTTTTTTGAAATAGTAGGTCGCTATAGCCATTTTTATCAAATCCGTGCTTTGACCGCAGGCATAAACCATCAATGGGTTAAAGTCCGTGTAGGTGCTGACAAGATAAACTACAGGTATGTTAATTAGCCACATCACGCCTGAATCCATCAGTAAAGTTGAGCGGGTATCTCCACCAGCTCTGATGACGAAAAATATTTGGGCATTGTACATATAAAGTATGAAAAATAGGGCTTGCGTTCTGATAAAACTAGTAGCCAAATCGAAAACTTCATCGCTAATATTATATAAATGTGGAGTGATAAATGAAGCTCCAAACATCGCTAATGCAAAAAATATCGCAGCAAACATCGATAACTTTAGCATCTTATATCCATTTTCCCTCGCCTTATCTATATCATTTGAGCCCAGCGGATGTGATACCATAACGATTGTCGCCACGGCCACGCCAGAGAATAAAACGAAGAATAAATCTGCCGTAGTCGATGCGATTGGCAAGGCTGCAAGCGCAGTTAGAGATGACGAAGCATATAGCTTGAACAGCATAGCCATGCCACCTGCCCATCCTAATTCATTAATGAATAATGGGATGGCTTTTTTTGTTATATCATATATGATGTTTCGTGAAATGGAAAAGATTCTACTAACTTTAGTCTTAAATTCAAAATCATTAACCTTAAGCGCCGCTAGTAAAAATGCCAATTCCAAAACCCTTGCGATTAGTGTTCCCAATGCCGCACCAGTTACTCCAAGTGCTGGGAATCCAAAATGTCCAAAAATCAAAATATAGTTAAATATCCCATTTCCTACAAGTGAAATGATTGAAGATATCAAAGGTATCTTCGTATTTCCAACAGATCTCATTGATGACTGTACACTATATGAAATGGTCTGAGGTATCATCGTAATGGCCGCGATAGGAAGGTAATCTCTTGCTAATTCTAATAACTCAGGACTATCCGAGAAAAATCCAATTATAGAATCTGTAGCCAAAAGTCCAAAGGCAACAAATATTAAAGTTATCGTCATAGATGATACAATTGAATACCTGAACGATTCTTTCATTTTCTCAATATTTCTAGCACCATGGTATTGAGCCAAAAATATATTTGCAGCAGCGCCAAGGCCCATCATACCAAACAAAGCAACCATCAAGTATTTATTAGTAGATGCTACAGCTGAAATGGCAAATCCGCCCAACTGTCCTACCATTAAATTATCCAATAAATTGACAGACGAAGTAAGAAGTTGCTGAACTACCATCGGCAAGGCAACCACCAAGACTTTCTTTATAAATTCTCTATCATCAAATAAACTCGTTTTCTTCATAAAAACCTCTCAAAATAAGTATTATCTAAGTATACAATATAAAGATAGCTTTTGCATAGCGAAAGCTTACTTTTAGTCTGTTGGGAAGCAACGAGCGTTATCTTTTTATATCTCAGTAGTTGCCTGCCCCCTAAGAAACGCTAAAATCCTGAAACTTGGTGGGCTTAACCCTTATATAGAAATGAGAAGGTTAGCTTTTGCAAGCTAAAGCTTCATTTGAAGTTGATCTATAAGTCACTTTAAATCCGCAACTACATTTTACCTATCTATTGACTAAAAAATTGATATTGATTATCATTTAAATATAATTTCTTTATAATATTTAAAAATATACATAGGAGAGGGATATGAAAAAATATATTTGTAAAAGATTTATGGCGATTATGCTTGCGCTTGGAATTGTTTTTGGAGCTACTTTTACGCCAATTGCGATTGTGGATGTAAGTGCTGTTGGCATAGATAGCGGATATCAAGTTGGTTCTACAACAGCGCCGTATTTAGATACGATTATCGGAACATCTAGGAACAGACTGATAAATGAACTAATGAATAATCAGTATAGATATCTTGCAACTCCATTTGCACAAAAAGTTAGTCCGTATTTTACAAGAGACAATACGATGAATTTGGGATATGGGTTTAATTGTACTGGATTTGTGATGACTGCTTTGGAAAGGTCGGGAGCTGATTTGAGTAAGATTATTCCATATCCTGGAGCTACACTTCCATATTCGAACTTAAATAAATTATCAAGATTTGTAGTATATAACAAAGCGGCCAAATCGTATAGGTTTGAGTCCAAATATGCATTACTTAATTCTGGGCTAGCAGAAAGAGGCGATTTGATTATCATGCAGCCAAAAGATTGGAGCGTTGGTTATAAGGATGCGCATGTTGGGATATTTTGGGGCGACTATTCATCACATGATAGATTTTGGCATCAAACTAGACCGTATGGAAATGCCATCACAACTATCTTTGGATATGTGACGGACCCTGTATATTATCTTGTAAAATTATCACCAAGTTCTTATAGAAGTGGTTCAGCAAGGATTCAAGCTCAAGATGAAAATGGAAATCCAATCAGCCCTATGAACATTCAGCTTTTGGATAAAGATAAAAACCTAGTAAAGCTAACTCTTACATCAAATTATAGATATAAATATGATCCTGCTGGTAGTAGGACAAGCGTTTGGGTTGATGGAAATGGCTTGACTAAGATTGCGAATTTGCCTGTTGGTCAATACTATTTAAGGCAGATCTCAACTGTAAATGGATATATTAAAAAGACAACAGATAGATCGATATTTATTGAAAGAAATATTGAAAAATTTGCAGAGATTATTAACTACAAGAAAATTGGTTCGGCAACTATTTCAGCTAAAAATGAGATAGGAGCACCGATTAGCAACATGAATCTATTGTTGTTAGATGCTAACAAAAATGTTGTAAGACTAGCTATCAATGGAAACTATAGATACAAATATTCTAAGACAGGAGATAGGACTAGTATCTGGACAGATGAGACGGGCTTAACTAAAGTCACAGACCTACCAACAGGCCAATATTATCTAAGACAAGTAAACACAAAAGATGGCCTTGTAAAGAGAACTACAGATATGCCTTTATTTATCGAGTACCATAAGGATAAACAATCTCAAATTATTAATTATAGAAAGATTGGATCAGCAACAATCCAAGCTAAAAATGAATTAGGCACACCAATTAGCAACATGAATTTACTTTTACTTGATGCTAATAAAAATGTAGTAAGACTTGCTATCAACGGAAACTATAGATATAAGTATTCTAAGACAGGCGATAGGACAAGCATTTGGACAGATGAAATGGGTATCACACAAATCACAGATCTACCAACAGGCCAATATTATCTAAGGCAAGTAAATACGAAAAATGGACTTGTAAAACGAACTACAGATAGACCACTTTTCATTGAATTCCAAAAAGATAAAGAGGCTGAGATTATCAATGTGAGAAGAGTAGGTTCGGCAACTATCCGCGCCACAGACGAGAAGGGTAATCCAATCAGACCGATGAATATGGCATTACTTGATGCTAACAAAAATGTTGTAAAGCTATCAATTACATCAAGCTATAGATACAAATACAACCCAACAGGCGATAGAACAAGTGTATGGGTTGATGCAAACGGCATTACACAAATAACAGATTTACCTACAGGCCAATACTATCTAAGACAGCTAAGCAAAGTCAATGGCTATGTGCAAAGAGTCACAGACAGACCACTTTTCATAGAACTGCAAAAGGATAAGGCAGCTGAGATGATTAACTATTCTGAAAAGTAACATGCAGAGGGGTTCGACTAGTCGAACCCTTCTTTTTTATTTATTTCAAAGGAAAGCGACCGTTTGGTCGCTAACTTTTTTCAGTAAGCTATGGGGAACCATGGTTACAGGCGAAAAATGGGGCTAGCCATGGTACGAAAATTTGCAGATATACCATGGTTATAGGCTAAAAATGTGTCCAACCATGGTACGAAAATTCACAAAAATACCATGGTTACCCTTGAAAACCAGTCACAGCCTTGGTATTGTGAAATGTTTACATGCCATGGTTGAACCCTAAAACGGACAGTAGCCTTGGTATATTTTACAAAAGTCATACCATGGCTGGAGTCTAAAATCAGGGGTAGCCATGGTATTGATATTTTGGAGACAGCATTTTACAAGGAAAAATTCTTCCAAACCAATTACTAAATAGAAAAAACCTCGGATTTCCGAGGTTTTTATGATTTTTATTAAGCCAATAGGCCTCCATCGATAAGATATTCTGATCCTGTGATAAACTTACTATCATCAGAACCTAAAAATAATACCAATTTACCGATTTCTTCTGGTTCAGCATATCTTCCTAGTGGAATAGCTGCTTCTTGTTGTTTTTTTGCTGAGTTTGCATCATCTGGGTTAAAGCCTCTTTCTAATGATCTCATCATTTCAGTCTCAACTGGTGATGGACGTATTGAATTTACTCTAATCTTGTCTTTTGCTACTTCTAAAGCAGCCGTTTTAGTGATACCGATAACAGCATGCTTTGATGCTACATATGGCATGACACCTGGGCTTCCCATCAAACCAGCTACAGATGAAGTATTTATGATACTTCCACCGCCTTGTTTTCTCATAACAGGAACTACATATTTTAATCCCAAAAATACTCCAAGAACATTTACGTCCAATACTTTTCTAAAGTCTTCAAGACTTTGATCTTCTAATGGGCATTTCTCCTCTTCATGTGTTTTTTAGACGAGAAAGAAGAGAAGAAGTAGATGAAGAGAAAAAAGATAAAATCCGAGAATTAGTAGAAGCCTATTTAAAAA
>JAAYEL010000090.1 GCA_012728755.1 Tissierellia bacterium
GGTCGCCTCTTTTCTAAAATTTAAAAAGTGCGACCGAAGGTCGCTTTCTACTCATTATTAGAAAGTAGCTTGCTAGGCAAGCTTGGTTTTTCATTTTACCTTAAAATGGATTTTCGAAAATATTAAAAAATATTTTATAATAATAACATTATATGATAATATGATGATGAATTGATGGTATCATAAGCTGTCAATTTGATTAATTCTGGTCTACCCTTGGGGGCCGAATATGAATGAACCAAAAAAGAAAGATGATTTCTAACATTTTTAGAGATTGGGAGCGCAATAAAAGAAAGGTCGATATGATAAACATGGTGCTAGGGTATCAGACTATGGCACATATTCAGGAAAGAGAAGAAGAATATTACTTTAAATCAGCTAAGAGACGTCTAAGACATATGAAGGATGAAAAGGCACTATTTGAAGAGAAGAAAAGGCTTGATAAACAGATATATCTTAGGGATATTATGTATAAGCTTTTAAGTGACGGCGAGAAAAACATTATTTATTTGAAATTTGAAAAAAGATATTCTGTCTTGGAAATCTTGGATATCATGTATATTTCCCAAGCAACATATTATAGAAAGTTAAATGGCATTTACGACAAATTAGCTATTTATTATTACTCGTTTGAGGATCTGTTTAGCGATAAGAAGATTAAGTAGGATAAAAACAAAAATTTATGAAATAAAATAAAAAAAGGAGGCTAAGGCCTCCATAGTAGATTAAATTTAATTTACAATTTTGATAAGATTTTTTATCTTTTTTGATCAATTATTATAGTAGACGGTGATACCATTTTTGCCAAACGAGTAATGTGATATCTCAAACTTCCCGATTTCGGATAAATTTGATAGGTGAGGACATAGGCTTTTACCAAAGTATATGCCTGGGATCTTTGTGATTGGCCCATTTTCGGATTCCTTCGTCACTATCTCTAGTCCGGATTCAACATAAATAGGGATGACTCTTTCTAAAAAGTTTATAATCTCTCGTGCTTGATATTCAAAGTAGACTTTATCAATTCTAAACGATGAGTTTAGTCTATCCGTAGCAAAACCGTACACTTTAAGGTTCATATATTTTCTAAGAATTGAAAATATTAAATATCTAAGCGTTAGGCTTCTAAGAAGCATAATTCTTGTATCGTAGTCTATGGATAGATGAATCTGATCATTTTCTGGTCGATATTTAGAAACAAAAATATTTCCATAGCTCGAATTATATCTTTGATCTACTAATGTATTATTCACGTAAATATCTTCATTAAAAGAATTCAGAGCTTCATAATCCAAGGTAATATCATTGGCTAATGCTAAATGCGTATTATCATCAACATACTTTCTCTTAACAATTCTTGTATTTATCCTAGATATGTAGGGATTTAGATTCATGGTATCACCTCTAAAAATTTATTTTGTGGAGTTTAAATGAAAAGACCTATACTACTTCTATCATTGATTTATCTTTTCGGGATAATCATCTATGTAAAATGTTCAATAGATTTTATACTGGTACTTTTAATAAGTATCTCCTTTTTACTTGCTTATATAAAGTTTGGTAAAAAAAGTCTGGCCTATATATTCGTTTTTATATTAGACTTTATAAATATTATATTCATTTTACAACCTATTTCAAATATTGAGCTAAAAAGAAACTATAATATCGAAGGAATTATAGAAACTAAGACGAAAACCGAATTTGGTAACAATTATAGACTCAAAGTTTATCGTATCGATAATGAGAAAATATCTATCAAAGTAAATCTTATTAGTGAAGAAGATTTCGAAATTGGAAACTATGTCTCAGGAGAAGGCTCTTTTAATGAGGTCAAATCCAATAAAAACTTTAAGATGTTTAACTATGGAAGATATCTTATGTCAAAGAAAATTCTTTTAGAAAGTAGAAAAGAAAACCTAAGATACTCAAATAAGGATCATTTTCTCTTATCTATAAGAGGTGCGGTATCAGAATTTATAGAGAACAATTTAAGAAAGCCATTTGATAAGACATCGGGGGATTTTGCCGTATCCTTAATATTGGGGCAAAAAGCAATAAATAAGGAGGATATCGAGCTATATAACGAACTGGGATTATCACATATACTAGCGATATCAGGACTTCATATTAGTATTATCATAGGTATGCTTGATAAATTTGGAAGATATCTAGGTATTGAGAAAAAAAGATTCACTATTATTCTTCTGATATTTCTTATCACTTATGGCTATATTATCGACTTTCCAGTTTCTCTAATCCGAGCCCTTCTAATGTATGCGATACGAAGCCTATGTCTATATACAAATAACATCCAAGACGATATTAACATAACTGGACTTAGCTTTTTTGTCATGCTTATCTTAAATCCATTTTACATTTATTCTCAAGCATTTTGGTATAGTTTTTTAGCCATAGTTGCAGTGGTTTATCTTGGAGAATTACTAAAGAAAAATCTACGAGTTAGCGACCAATTTCTAGAAAAAGCAGTATATGCACTAGCTATCCAAATAGCCATCTTCCCGATACAAATATTTCTCTATAACGACATTAATCTCTTATCGATTATAGTCAATCTACTAATAATCCCGATCACTTCCATCCCGGTATTTTTAGCCTTTATATCAGCCTTTGGAGCAGCAAGAGTGTTTGCTCCAATCGCATATATTTTCGAAAGCTCCATATCTCTAATTAACTCAATAGTCGGCATTTTCTCAGGCTATCAACAAACTAGCCTAAGCTTTCAATCTTTTAGCATCCCACTGATTGTCTTTTACTATATCCTCTTGATATTCGCATTGAATTATAGATACATCAAGCGTGATCTCAAAAGAAAATTAACCTCTATCATCTTATCTACAGCTATACTCATATTGCTATTCGTAAATATTAATTCATATCTACTAGTCGGCAAGATTAACTTTATCGACGTCGGCCAGGGGGATAGCATCCTCATTCGTTCAAAGGGTAAAAATGTCCTAGTAGATGTAGGCGGAAATTATTTGAATCCAGAGAAAAGTTCGAAAGATTTATATGACTATCTCTATAAAAATGGTGTGTCAAAGCTGGATGCTGTATTTCTATCCCATAATGATTTTGATCATAGCGGTAACCTACAATATCTGAGAAAACTAATCTCTATCGAAGAAATCTTTGTCGGCCAAAATTTTGGCGAGTCAAAGTTCCCAGCTACCATCACCAAAAAAGGTGAAATATTCCTAATCGGCGATACAAAACTCAAAGTAGTATATGATGGAAAAAATGCATCTAACTCTAATGAATCATCCCTAGTACTCGAAGTTACCATGGGCAAATCTAAAGTCCTGCTAACTGGCGACCTTGAAGAAAATGAAGATAAGCTAGAGACAATAGAGACTGATATATTAAAAATATCTCACCACGGCTCAAAAAACGGCACCTCCAAGGAATTTCTCAAAAGGATGTCACCAGATATAGCCATCATATCAGCAGGAAGAGACAATAGATACGGACATCCGCATAAAGAAGTAATTGAAAGACTCCAAGAGGCGCATATAGAAGTATTTGAGACCTTCGATGAAGGTAATGTGGAGATTAATTTCTATGAGAGATTTTACTATTTAAAATATTATGAGATGAAGTTTGGGTTGTGGGAGTAGTGCTACTATTTAGAATATTTTGCATTAATAATAGTAAAATCATATAATAAAAGTAATAGAGAGTGATCAAATATTATTAATAGGAGAAAAACCATGAAATGCCCAAATTGTTCAAAAGAATGTAAGAAGGGATACGTTGAGTCTAAATCAGCAGGAAGCATTACTAATGCTTTTAATACTGTTACTTGGTATCCAGAAGAAAGTAAAGGAAAGTTAGTAAGAAAAGAATCAGTGTCTTTAGAACTAGCAGCGGAAGCCTATTATTGTGATGAGTGCATGAAAGTGTATGCTACATTTGATGAGAAGTAGACAAATGAAGAATTATGATTTAAAAACCTTTTTGGAAGATATAATAATTTCCTAAAAATAAGAAGATATTTTAGATGAAAAGACTTCATGATTTTATATTAGATATTGTTGAAAGCATCGTCGCAAGATGTTATATAGCTTAAATAGAAATATTATATGAACCTATGGGATTATCTCATAGGTTTTATAGTAAATAAAAAAAACATCCACATAAAGTGGATGTTTAGCAAACGGTTGGATTTCAACCAACGCCTTCCTATAGGCACTGACCAGCATCTGCATCTGGCACTCACCAGTCTGTTCTCACTCGTAAACTACTTTTTGCTATCTTTATTGTAGCATATCAAACATAGTTTTACTATAAATTATTACAATTTCGTCACTAATCACAAAATTCCTGATCTCTAGGTTATAATTTATTTAAAGAGAAGCTAATATAGTAAAGATGAGACATGATATAAAGAGATAAAAAACTTCAAGGAAACCTATGAAAGGATATTATGAAAAAAATAATTAAATATACGATTTTGATAATTGCGATAGTATTACTTTTTATCGCGTATAGTTATTTTTCAACTACGAATCCTAAGGATGTAAAGTTTGAAGCATTAGATGAATTCAGGCAATATGTGCTTACGACTTATGAAGTAGATGAGATGAAAATTTACTTTTCCAGACCAAGTCTTTGGATAGAAATAAATTCAGAAACTAAACTAAGCGATAAGGAGATAGCTAACATCAAAGAAAAATTAAAGCCAATAATAAATAAGCAAAACATGGATATCATTTCAAATAAATATTGGGCAAAAGATTCATCCTTATCCTACGTTCATGTACTATTCAATGAGAAAAAGAATGATACAAAAACAAACTATTTGGAGTTCGTGCTTACTCAACGTAAACGTTATGAGGATTGGTAATACAATGAAAAAGAAATACATCTACAGTAGCATAATTATCACAATTATTTTATTGGCGATATATATGATAATCAAGACTGCACCCTTTTATCCTGATTTTCAGAAGAAAGTTGATTCGTACGGTGACATGAAAAAAGAGCAGCCAGCGAATATCTCAGCCTTATTACCTGATAATATAGGCTTAAACCTAGAGAATGAAACCTATCATTTGCTACTTGATGGAAGAGGCATATTATCAAATAGTAAAGCTTTAAGAATTTGATGTGATTGTATACAAAAGAGAATCGGTATACCTTTTCTCTTTTTTTATTACCAGAAATATTACAATTTTGATATAATCCACAAAATTTTTACTCGATATGTTATACTTTACTCGAAAAGAGGTTTGTTATGGAAAAGATTTTACTTGTTGAAGATAATGCTTCTATCATTAAGGGGCTTACATTTTACTTGAAAAAAGAAGGATATCAGATTGAGGTGGCGAAAAGTGCCGTTGAAGCTAGAAAGCAAATAATGAATGATATTTTTGATTTGATTATATTGGATGTTGGTTTGCCTGATGGGGATGGTTTTGAGATTGGTGAAGAGGTCAGAAGGATGAGCCAAGTTCCTATAATTTTTCTAACGGCTAGGGATGAGCAAGAAGATATCATCAAAGGTTTAAGTATAGGTGCTGATGACTATATGACTAAGCCATTTAGCGTTAAGGAGCTTCATCTTAGGATAAATTCTATTTTGAAAAGATCAAGGAAAGCTGATGCTCAGATGGTTAAGGTTAGTGGGGATATTTTGATTGAGATAACTAATAATAAGGCTTTTAGAAAAGGGGAGATGCTGGATTTAACCCCTACTGAATATAAGTTATTGAATGTATTTATGGATAACCCAAAGCTTGCACTAAATCGTGAGGATTTGTTAAGGCAGATTTGGGATACTAATGAGAGCTTTCAAAGTGCAAATACCATCACAGTATATATTAAGAGATTAAGAGAAAAAATCGAAGACAATATTAGTGAACCTGTGTATATCACTACCGTTAGAAAGGGTGGATATATGTGGGATGTTGAGGTTTTTAGAAGATAGCATAGGAGAATATTATGAAATTTCTTGTGAAATTAGCAATTAAATATTTGAAAAAAGGCGCTGCAAGGACCATTCTTTCTGTGCTAGGTATAGCTATTTCTATCTCACTTATGGTGGGATTATTTGAGACCTTAATTTCTATAAGAGATACATTGATGCATGACGATATTTATCTATTTGGTTATCAGGATTTTGAGATGGATGATGTGGACGCAGGTAAGCTTAAAGCCTTGAGGACATCTACATATATTGATGAAGTAGCCAAGTACAAACAAGACTATAGTCTTGCTGAATTTAAGAGTGTGGCACCTTATCACCATCAGCTAATTAATGTTTACATAAAAGATGTTAATGAGGATTATTTTAATGATATATTTGCTAACGATATAATTGAAGGAAGACTTCCTGAAAATGAAAATGAAGTCATAGTGCCATATACATTAAAACCAATTCTGCCTATTTTTGATAGTTTAGGAGGCTATGTAGAAAGTACATTTTACAAGACTACAGCGATTAATGATGCGATATTTGAGATCTTAAACCAGGAAGATGAAGCAACTATCTCAAACATGGTATCTAATATAAAGTTTATGGGTTTAGATGATTATTTACTTGGAAAAAGTAAAGAACCTGAGAATTTATTTAGATATGATGAATTCAAAATCGTAGGATATTATTCTGGCATGGTCAATTCAAATTCAATGGCTTCTTTTGACGATGCCCATAGTAGGTTGGATTTTTTTAGTGGTACAGTTTTAAGGTTTAAAGATATAGAAGATGATAACTATAGCGTAGCTGGTACATTTAGAGACTTCGTGGATATTGATGAGCCAATAACTACGCTAAGATCGATAGAAGGCTTAAAAAATATTGCTGATGATGATATAAGGATAAATCAACCAATAATCGAGATGAAGTATTTGGGTATGAATTCGAACTATAACTTTTTTATATATGCTGGACTCATATTAATGGTATTAATCATGGTAGCAGTTATCGTATTTATCTATAATATCTTTAATACAAATTATATTGAAAAGACTAAGGATTTGGGGCTTCTAAAGGTAGTTGGGCTAACAAATAAACAGCTATTTTATCTTGTTTTGATAGAAGGATATATATACTTTTTGGTATCACTACCCATAGGTTATGTACTGGGTAAGATATTTTCTACACTTTTGTATAGATTTGTCACAGGCATATTAAATGATAGTATCATAGGATTAGTATTAAATGTTATTCATACTACGAGATGGTGGGTTTTTGTGTTGGTTAGTGCCATAACCTATATACTTATAGTCATATCTCAAGTGATGGCATCAAAACAAGTATTTAGTATTAACACGATTAGTGCACTCAATAATGGAATCGATGATATGCATATCAAGCCAAATAGAAAGCAGTATAGGCTGACAAAGAAAATATTCGGATATGAGGGATTTCTAGCATTTAGAAATATCGTAAGGAATAAAAAAAGGTATATACTTATTACTATCTCAATTACCTTGAGCATCATACTATTAGTTTCCATATCATTTTTAGACTATATATTTGGCATATCTAGTGCGCAAATGAAGGAAAATCCAGAATATAGATATGGTATTGTAGTATCAACAGATGTTAGAGAAACTAATAATATCATAAGGGATTTAGAAGATATTAGAGGTGTACAAGCATCTCATACTTATTCGCAAACGCAGTCTGTTGTTTTGATTGATGAAAGCTTGAAAAAATCATATGAAAATATCGATCTGTTTGTTGTTAAAGATGAGGCTTTTGATAAAAAATATCCTGAATTTATAGGTGAGGATGTTATATTAGTTTTAGACAAGAATAAAGATTTAGATTTAAGAAATAAAGATATGTATCTTATGGATTCAACTTATTATGGACAAAACAAAGATAAGATATCGAATCTAAATATGTCGAAAAAATTATTTAGTCTGCAAAGATATGATAAGAAATTTGATGGTTCGTTAGAGTCTGTATTTAACACTCTTTATATTGAAAATGCCCTTATTATTAAGTCTAGTTCAAAGAAAAATATTATTGGTGGAAACGATTTGACTTTAGCGCTTGAGAATCATATTGAAATATCCAAAAAAGGCAATGATGATTTAGTTAAAGAAGATATTAGGAGCATATTATATAAGTATCCAAGCTCTTACGATAGAGGATATGAAGTACCTCTAATTAGGCTAATAAAGATAATATCATATGGGTTTATAGGGTTGATTACGTTGATAGCGATATTAAATGTATATAATTCGACCTACAACAATATATCTACTAGAAAAAGGGAGATAGCATTACTTAAGGCTGTAGGTATAGAAAATCGCAAGCTTAGAAAGATTATTTTGCTTGAAAATTTGATTTCAGTATTTGCAGCAGCAATCATAAGTCTAGCTATACCGATATTCGCATCATATAGGATGTGGCAAGCACAAGAGACATTACTTGTTAATGATTTGAACTATTTTAAGCCAATAATTTTCTATGTAGCAGGGATATTTATAAGTTTTTTAATAGTATATTTTTCTACTGTAATCCCATTTAGTAAGCTTAAAGAGGAGAGCGTGATACAAGAATTGAAAGATGAATAATTGTAATATTAGCCAATATGTAGTACTATTGTGAAAAATAGGAGGTGCTCATATTGGCTATATTAAATGAAAAGAAAAAAGTCAGTTTACTTGTGATATTAAGCGTCATAGCTTGTATCATTATGTTTTTTATTGAGAAATATCTGCATCCAGGATTTTTCCTTAAATCAATCTTAAAAATAGCTGTTTTTCTATCTTCCGTTGCCATTTACTATAAGGTAACAAAAGATAAGTTTGATCTATTAGGATTAAAAGACTTAAACAGAACAAACTTTTATAGAATTCTAAGACTTGGTTTAGTCGTTTATATATTTATTTTAATTGGATATTATTTTATGAAAAATTATATTGACCTAGATAATATAAAAGAAAATCTATTAAGTAAAGAAGGAATCACAAAAGATAACTTTATTTTTGTATCTATTTATATAAGCGTGGTAAATTCATTACTAGAAGAGTTCTTTTTTAGAGGACATATATTTGGAAAGTTGAAGTCATTAAACTATAAAAAACTAGGATACATTTTTAGTCCTATACTTTTCTCACTCTACCATATAGCTATTATCGATTCATGGTTTACACCTGCACTATTTGGCCTATTTGTTATAGGACTTGTTGTGGTAGGAGTGTTCTTTAATTTTATTATGGAAAAAGCTAATAGTTTCTTAGCTCCTTGGATAGTACATGCATTTGCAAATCTCGGGATTAATACTATTGGTTTTATCATGTTAGGTGTATTATGAAAAAATCAATTTACGTAATTATTAGTAGGACTAATACGAAGATGGGAACTTTTATAAGGACAGTTACCCAATATGATTATAATCACGTTTCCTTATCACTTAAAGAAACGCTAACTCCGATGTATTCATTTGCCAGATATCATCAAGATAAACCATTTACGGGTGGGTTTGTTGAAGAATCTTGGCTTAGATATTTGCAAAAGGATAGAGATATTGAGTTAATTATCTTTGATATTGAGGTCGATGAGAAAATCTATCAACATAGCATTGAACTTATGGATGAATATATCGCTAATAAAGACAATCATAGATATAATTTTGCAGAAGCTATTAAATCATATTTTCCACTATATCAAAGCGGGGAGGGTACCAATCATACCTGTCTTAGTTTTGTAGTTGCAGTACTTCAAGAGTTAGAGGTAATAGATAGAGATAAGACAATAAAAAGTATTAAAAGACTCTATGATGAACTTTTAGGATATGATCATATAAAAAGAGTGATCACAAGAGAAGAAAGAAAAAACTATATCATAAATCATGAATGGAATAATGATGAGTATTTGCTTAAATCTAAAAGATATATAAGGGATTTAATACCTCTAATAAAGAAAAAGAAATAGATAAAAAAGGTAGTTTATCAGAACATGGATTCTGACAAACTACCTTATTTTTTTAGAAATCAAGTGGTTTTCTATGTGCTCCTGCTGTAAGCACAAGTCCTATACTTACTAAATTTACTATCTGAAATGTCCCTCCGTTGCTAAAAAACGGAAGAGGAATTCCTGTCACAGGCATCAATCTCATAGTCATCCCGATATTTTCAAATATATGGATAAAAAACATCGCGGCTATACCCACAGTGAGTGTCGTCTGAAAAGCATCTGCGCCTTTATTTGATATAAATAGCATCCTAATTATCATTAGAAAATATAGAGCTAATACTACAATACCACCAATAAATCCAAATTCTTCAACTAATACAGGAAATATATAGTCGGTATGTTGTTCAGGAATGTAGTTATTTTGAGACATCGGTCCTTGTTGATACCCTCGACCATTTAGCTGTCCAGAACCTATCGCAGTATAACCTCTATCCATCTGAAGCCCAGAACCAAGTACATCCCTTTCAGGATTTATAAAGTCTAAGATTCTGTTTTGTTGATAAGGTTTAAGCTTATCCCAAACAAGCGGAAGAGCTACTAATACAAGTAATATAGCCACTATAAGTATGATAGATACGATAATAATAATTGTTCTTAATTTTATCCCACTCATAAAAAACATCGCAGCTATCATAAAAACTATAACCATCGCAGTTCCTAAGTCTGGCTGTCTTAATATGAATGCAACAGGTATGAATGCTAAGATAAAAAACTTGATAAGAAAACCTATAGAGTTGATATCTTTTTTATGATCATCGATAAAAGCAGCTAGGAAAATAACCAATAGCACTTTTACAAATTCTGAAGGCTGTACAGTTACCGGTCCTATCCTCACCCAAGAATCAGCTCCCCACTGAGCTCCACCTATACCAAAAAACATAGTATAAACTAGCATAGCAATGATGATAGCATAAATTAGCCATTTAAGTTTCTTAAAAATATCAAAATCTATAAAATAAATTACTATAAAGCTAAAAAAACCTATCGCGGTTGAGACTATTTGAGACTTAATATTATCACCTGTCGGACTAATAGCTGAATTAAGCACTACCATACCGATGATACATAAGGCCGCAACTATTAGTATTAAGGTGAAATCTACTTTCTTAAAATCTTTTTTATTTATATTAAACATGAGTTCTCCTAATTCATTATGATATAATACACATTATAGACCAAAAAGAGTATAAATTAAAGGTGAATCATGACTGATAAGAAAAGATACTATTTAAGAAAAGATGAAAAACTAGAAGCCATTCACTTAATATTAAAAGCACATCCTGATGCTAAAGCAGAACTAGATCATACAAATGCTTTCGAGTTATTGATAGCAACTATCCTTTCTGCCCAATGTACAGATGTGAGAGTAAATATAGTGACTAAGGATCTATTTAAGAAATATAAAAGTCCAGTGGACTATGTAAATACAGATATAAAGGAATTAGAACAAGATATAAAAACTTGTGGACTATATAAATCAAAAGCCAAAAACATTAAACTTTGCTGTGAGAGTTTGATCAATGATTTTGATGGAGAAGTACCAGCCGATTTAGAAAAACTTCAGACTTTGGCGGGAGTAGGCAGAAAAACTGCTAATGTCGTAGTCTCAAATGCGTTTGGTATACCAGCCATAGCAGTAGATACTCATGTATTTAGAGTCTCTAATAGGATTGGTTTAGCTAAGGCTAAAGATGTGTTAAATACAGAGCTACAGCTACAAAAAGCCATTCCACAAGAAAAGTGGACACAGGCGCATCATGCATTGATATTTCATGGAAGAAGGATATGCCAAGCAAGAAGTCCTAAATGTGAGATATGTCCAGTAAAGGATATCTGTCTACACTACAACAATAAGATTAAGTAGAATATGTCGCTCTAATTTGACAATTTCAACAAAAACAAGTATATTATAACTATTAAAATCTATGATTAAGACAGTAGTTTATGTCATTTCTTAAGAGAGCTTTTGGTTGGTGTGAAAAAGTGAAAGGGCATATATGAATATCACTTAGGAGATGGTCTTCTGAACACTTGTATGAGATTAGGAAAACCCGCGGATACGGCGTTAAGTTTTGAGTGGCTTTCTTTTTGAGAGCAATTTGGGTGGTACCACGGAAATTTCGTCCCTTGCATTAGCAAGGGATTTTTTTATGGAACTGCTTAATCGTAGAAAAATATCAATAGGAGGGAATTATGAAATTTGAACAATTATCAAAGGGTTCTGTTAAAGAGCGTGAGATGAAAACAAGTGAATATTGGAAGAAAATTGACTTGCTTAACAGATCAGTTGAAGATAGAAAAGATGGACCAAGTTATGTGTTTTATGATGGACCACCAACAGCAAATGGCAAGCCAGGTATACATCACGTAATCTCTAGAACTCTAAAAGATATGACAGTTAGATACAAGACTATGAGGGGATTTCATGTAGCAAGAAAAGCTGGTTGGGACACTCATGGATTACCAGTAGAGATTGAGACAGAAAAAAAACTAGGTTTGACTAGTAAAAAAGAAATTGAAGAATATGGTGTTGAGGCATTTAATAAGGAGTGTAAGGCTTCTGTATTTAAATATAGCCAAACTTGGAAAGATATGAGTGATAGGATGGCGTTTTTAGCTGATATGGACAATCCATATGTCACATTAAATAACGACTATATCGAAACTCTTTGGCATCTAATGGATGACTTCTTTAAGAAGGGATTAGTATATGAAGGTGCTAAGATTCTTCCGTATTGTCCTAGATGTGGTACTGGACTTGCTTCACACGAAGTAGCTCAAGGATATAAAAATATTAAGAGTGAGACTGCTACTGCTAAATTTAAGCTTAAAGGAAAAGATGAATATTTCCTAGCTTGGACAACAACTCCATGGACTTTACCATCAAACGTGGCTTTAACAGTTAATCCTGAAGTAGACTACGTTAAAGTTAGCTACAAGGATGAAGTTTTGTATCTTGCTAAAGACCTAGCGGATAAGACTTTGGGCGAAGGCGAATATGAAGTACTTGAGACTCTAAAAGGTAAAGACTTGGAGTATGTCGAGTATGAACAATTATTGCCATTTATTGAAGTAAATAAAAAAGCATTCTTTGTGACATGTGCAGATTATGTTACTGTTGAAGATGGTACTGGTATAGTTCATAGTGCTCCAGCTTTTGGGGAAGATGACTATCAAATTGGTCGTAGATATGAATTACCTTTAGTTAATCCAGTAGATGAAGAAGGTAAATTTACACAAACTCCTTGGAAAGGTATGTTTGTTATGGACGCAGATCCAGAGATAATCATGTATCTACGTGAAAACAATAAGCTTTTCTCTAAGCAAAGAATGGAACATAACTATCCGCATTGTTGGAGATGTGGTACTCCATTAATATATTATTCTAAACCTTCTTGGTATATAGAAGTAACAAAACATAAAGATAAGATGATTGAAAATAACAATGGAGTAAATTGGTATCCAGATTTTATCGGTAAGAAGAGATTTGGTAACTGGCTTGAAAACCTAAACGACTGGGCTATATCAAGATCTAGATATTGGGGAACTCCACTTCCAATCTGGAAATGTGATGATTGTGGTCATACTACATCAGTTGGTTCAATCAAAGAATTAGTTGAAAGATCAATAGAAGATATTGATGAAAATATAGAACTTCATAGACCATATGTAGACGAAGTGCATCTAAATTGCGAAAAATGTAATGGAGTGATGACAAGAGAAAAAGACGTTATGGACGTTTGGTTTGATTCAGGAGCGATGCCTTTTGCTCAACATCATTATCCATTTGAACATAAGGATGATTTCTCTGAACTTTATCCAGCTGATTTCATATCAGAAGGTATAGATCAAACTAGAGGTTGGTTCTATACATTAATGGCTATATCAACACTTTATACAGGAAAAGCGCCATATAAAAATGTATTGGTTAATGATTTAATCTTAGATAATGAAGGACAAAAGATGTCTAAGTCTAAGGGAAATACAGTGGATCCTTTCGAAGTATTTGATGAGTATGGTGCTGACGTGGTTAGATTCTACTCAATTTATGTATCTCCACCATGGTTACCTACAAAATTCGATACAAATGGATTAAAAGAAGTGGATAGTAAATTATTTAGGTCATATAAAAACATATATAATTTCATTTCACTTTATGCACAAACTGATAATATAGACCCTACTTCATTCTTTGTCGAATACAAAGATAGACCTCAAATAGATAGATGGCTTTTATCAAAATATAATTCATTAATCGAGCTTTATGATAGAGAGATGGAAATATTTGAATATACAAAAGTTGCCAGAGCTATATCAGAGTTTCTAATCGAAGATTTCTCAAATTGGTATATAAGAAGAAATAGAAGAAGATTTTGGTCAACTGAGATAGATGATGATAAAAGAGCCGTTTACAATACTTCTTACGAAGTGCTTTTAGGCGTGACTAAATTACTTGCTCCAATGATCCCATTTGTTACTGAAGAAATCTTTAATAAATTGACTGGCGAAGAATCTGTACATTTGAGCAAATTACCAACTCTTAATAAAGAGCTAATAGATAATGATTTAGAAGAACGCATGGAGTTAGTTAGAAATGTCGTAACTCTAGGTAGAGCAAGTAGAGAAGATGCTAAGATTAAGGTAAGACAGCCACTTTCAGAGATACTACTAGATAAGAGTCTTGAAGAAAAAGTTGGTGACCTTGTAGGATTAATCAAGGAAGAGTTAAATATCAAAAATGTTGAATTCACAGATGATTTATCCAAGTATATGGACTATCAATTAAAACCAGACTTTAAGGTAGCTGGAAGAATCCTTGGAAAACACATAAAGGCATTTCAACAGGAACTATCAACACTTAATACAAAAGAGTTTGTTGATAATCTAGAAAAAGCCCCTGTAACTCTTGAACTTAATGGTGAAATGGTAGAGATCAAAAAAGAATATGTCGAAGTAAAAATCTCAGCTAAAGAAGGTTTTGATATCAATATGCAAGATAATGTTTTTGTGATATTAGATACGGCATTAACTGAAGAGCTAATCCAAGAAGGATATATGAGAGAGTTTATCTCTAAGGTTCAGCAATTAAGAAAATCTAGTGGATTTGAAGTAACTGATGAGATAAAAATCGACTATGAAGCAGATGATAGCCTTGATCAAGCGCTTCAAATGTTTAGAGATGAGATAATGTCTGAGACTTTAGCTCTTGAGTTTAATAGGGTAAATCTTGGTTTAGAACAAATCGAATTAAATGATAAAACAGTAGGCATTTCTTTATCAGTACTTTAATCTATGGTATAATGTTAGTATAAAATAACTAAGAATGGAGATAACAATGAGAGTAACAGAATCTGAAGAGAATTATCTTGAGACTATCTTGATGATAAGCGAGAAAAAAGACAGAGTTAAAGCTGTCGATATAGCAAGAAAACTCGACTTCTCTAAGCCTAGCGTAAGTTATGCGGTAAAAAACTTACAAGATAAAGGCCTTATTGACATCCTTTCTAATAATGACATTATGCTTACACAAAAAGGTAGAGTGATAGCTGAAGAAATTTATGAAAGACATAAAGTTGTTGCTAAGGTATTTATGTATTTAGGAGTAAACGAAGATACAGCTTATGAAGACTCATGTGAAGTTGAACATAGGATTTCACAAGAGACATTTGATAAAATTAAAGAGTTTGCAAAAGATAATAACATAATTTAAATCTAAAGAATCAGCCGAATAGAAATATTTGGTTGGTTCTTTTGTTATATTTTAGGAGGATGGATGTTAACAGATATACAAATTGCCCAGTCAACTAAACTGAGAGATATCAAAGAAATTGCCAAAGACTATGGCATCGATGAAAATTTTCTTGAACTTTATGGAAACTTTAAGGCTAAGGTAGATTTAGAAAAACTCGAAAATTTAGAGAAAAAATCTAAACTAGTTTTAGTAACGGCAATGTCACCAACACCTGCAGGAGAAGGAAAGACGACTGTAAATATTGGACTATCTCAAGCTCTAAATAAGATTGGGGTTAAAGCGATATCTGCATTAAGAGAACCTTCGCTTGGACCTAGTTTTGGGATGAAGGGTGGAGCTTGTGGAGGCGGATATTCTCAAGTATTACCGATGGAAGATATAAACTTGCATTTTACAGGGGATATGCACGCTATCACTTATGCAAATAATCTAATATCGGCTATGTTAGATAATCATCTTCATCATGGAAACCAGCTAAATATTAATCCTAAAAACATTCTATGGAAAAGAGCCCTAGATTTGAACGATAGATCACTTCGAGATATCACTATTGGACAAGGCGGCCTTGTGGATGGAGTGACTAGAAGAGATGGGTTTAATATCACAGTTGCTTCTGAGATAATGGCTATACTTTGCTTGAGCAAGGATATTGATGAATTAAAAGAGAGAATATCAAATATATTGATAGCATATACTTATGATAAAAAACCTATATATGTTAGAGATATCAAAGCACAAGAAGCTGCTGCACTTTTATTAAAAGATGCTATCAAACCAAATTTAGTACAGACAACGGAAAATACTTTAGCCGTAGTTCATGGCGGCCCATTTGCGAATATCGCTCATGGATGTAACTCAATTAATGCCACTAATCTAGCCATGAAAATAGGTGAATATACAGTTACGGAGGCTGGATTTGGCGCAGACCTTGGCGCTGAAAAATTCTTTGATATCAAGTGTAGACTTCAAGGAATTGAACCAGATTCTGTAGTATTAGTAGCTACTATTAGAGCGATGAAATATAATGGAGGCGTTAAAAAAGACGACCTTGATAATGAAAATATCGAAGCGATGACTTTGGGTTTTGCCAATGTTAAAAGGCATATAGAAAATCTAAAAGGTTATGGAAAACCAATCGTGATAGCTTTAAATAGATTCCCTTCCGATACTCAAGCTGAGATTGATAAAGCTACACTATTAGCTAAAGAATGTTTAGTTGATTTGATCCCGATAGAGGTTTTTTCTAAGGGTGGAGAAGGAGCCATTGAACTAGCGAAAAAAGTCGTTGAGATTTCTGAAAATAACGATTCAATGTCACTTATATATGATGATTCAGATAGTATAGAAACTAAGATAAATAAAGTTTGTAAGAAAATATATAGAGCAGATGATGTCATATTATCAAATCAGGCTCAAAAGAAGATTAAAGAAATTGAAGCTTTAGGCTATTCACATTTTCCAGTTTGTATGGCAAAGACTCAATATTCATTTTCAGATGACCCTTCTTTGATAAATGCACCAGAGGGATTTCAAATTAATGTACGAGACCTTGTGATCAATAGTGGGGCAGGATTTATAGTATGCCTTACGGGTGATTTGATGACTATGCCTGGTCTTCCAAAAGTCCCAGCTGCACAACGAATGAAAATATACAAAGATGGAAAGATTGAAGGATTAAGTTAATCTAAGAAAAAGAAGATGCTAGCATCTTCTTTTTTTATGCAATGATTCATTTGTGAAATAATTTTATTTCTAAGTCTTTATATTTGTTACTAATGTTGTAAAATTAGCGATTTTTAGCTATAATACTAATGTAGACAGTGAGGTAAAGTATGAAAAATTTGGTTTTAATTACGCAATTAGGGATTTCACTAATCACGCCTATATTACTTGGCTTGTGGATTGGTGCACAAATTGATAAATGGCTTAAATTAAACGGAATTTTTTCAATTATACTAATGCTCATTGGAGTTATTAGTGGCTTTTTAAATGCATATAAACTAATAATGAAAACAAATGTCGAGGTAAAGAAAACTGATGATGAGAACAACAGATGATTCAACACAAAGCTTAATATTTAATATAATTAAATACTCCGTTTTGCTTGTTGTTTTTGAGAGTGTTCTTATTTTTTTGTTTTTAGATAATCCATTAAGATATTTTCTAGGATTAATGTTTGGATTTTTCTTCAATCTGATTTTCTTTAGGTTGATGTATCTAAATGTTAATAAAGTTGTGGGGATGACGCAGGGGAAGGCTAAAAGCTACATTTTTGCCAACTACTTAGCTAGGTACATAATAACTGGCTTTGTTTTATTCATTGCCGGTTCTTACTCTCAACTTAATATCTTCACATGTTTTTTAGGGCTTTTGACTATAAAAATAGTGATTTATATTAGGAATTTTATATTAATGATTAAATCTCGAAAAACTAAATAATTCCTTTAGGGAAGAAAGGAGTTTGTATGGACATAAGTATATCCTTTACTCTTAATGGAGTAGAGAAGACTATTAATCCAACTATCGTAAACTCGTGGTTAATAGTTATATTCCTAAGTATAGCATTTATACTTATAGGAAGAAAATTTAAGAAGATGAGTATCAAAGATAAACCAAAGGGAATTTATCATGTGGCTGAGATATTTGTTGAAGCAGTTGATAACTTAACTGCAGCAACTATGGGAAAAGCAAACATAGGATTTGCTCCTTATATCGCATCACTGGGGATTTTTGTAGCATTCGCAAATCTTTTAGGTATGATAGGACTTAAACCTCCAACATCAGATTATAATGTTACTTTGACTTTAGCGTTGATAACAGTCTTTTTAATTCACTTTAATAACATAAGATTCAATGGAGCAAAAGCTTATGTTAAAGGGTATTTTGAGCCGATGCCTATACTATTTATCATAAATGTATTGGGAGATTTGGCAACGCCTATATCAATGTCATTCCGTTTGTTGGGAAATATCTTAACCGGCGTTATATTGATGACATTAGTATATTCAGTATTTAATGGATTTATGGCGATATTAGCTCCATTTGTGACACCATTACTTCATGCGTATTTTGATGTATTTTCAGGGTTGTTGCAAACATTTATATTCGTTATGTTAACGATGGTATTTATATCAAATGGAATCGGAGATCGAGAAGAAATTTAGGAGGAAAATAATGAACGGAATTAGTAATGAAGCTTTTGTATTAGGATTATCTGCAGTAGGAGCAGGAATCGCGATGATAGCAGGTTTAGGACCTGGTATTGGACAAGGATATGCAGCTGGTAAAGCGGTAGAAGCTGTTGGTAGACAACCTGAAGCTAAGGGAGATATCATCCAAGTATTACTTATGGGTGCTGCAGTAGCCGAAACAACAGGTATCTACTCACTACTTATAGCTATTCTACTATTATTTGTTAGACCATTATTAGGTGGCTTATAAAATTAGATTGGAGATTTAGATGGACAATTTACAAATAACAATTGTTCCTGACTTACTAAGTCTTGCTTTGCAGTTATCTGCTACATTAGTACTATATTTTGTGCTAAGGCACTTTCTATATAACCCTATTAAAGAATATATGTCAAAAAGACAGGCATATATTGAAAATAATATTTTAGAAAGTGAAGAAGCCAAACAACAAGCATTAGTGCTTAAAAATGAGTATGATGGCCGTATGAAAAATGCAAAACAAGAAGCTGGAGAGATAGTTGCTACAGCTCGTGTATTTGGTGATGATATCAAATCTAAAGCTATAAAAGAATCTAAAGAAGAAGCTGATAGGATATACCGTAATGGTGTTAAGTCACTAGAACTAGAAAGACAAAAAGTGATGAGCTCTTTAAATTCAGATATAGTTGACATGGCTATGTTAGGAGCGGAAAAGGTATTAAAAGAAAAATCTAGTGAAAAGACAGATAGAAGAATGGTTGAAGATTTTGTAGCATCTTTGGAGGCTACACATGAATAATCAAGTATCAAGTGTTTATTCACAGGCTTTGTTTGATGTTGCTGTTGAAAAAGAAATATTAATACAAAGCAAAGATGAATTAAATCTATTAAAGACTTTATTGGAAGATAACCCAAAACTTAGGGTAATACTTGAAAATCCAAATATTGAAAAGCGTGAGAAAAAGGATATGGTTGATGTCCTTATGAAAGACTCAGAACAAAATACTAAAAATTTTGTAAAAGTGCTTTTAGATAATAATAGATTTGATCAATTTGATAATATCGTGGACCAATATATCAGAAGGTTCAATGAAAAAGAAAATATTGCCCCAGGGATTATATATTCTGCAAGGGCTTTAGACAAAGAATTCGTAGCTAAAGTTGAAGCTACATTAAGTAAAAAGTTAGATAAAAAAGTTGAGCTAGAAAATGTACTAGATGAGAGTTTAATCGGCGGATTTACAGTAAAGATGGATGGTAAATTTGTTGATAATAGTATAAAAGGACGATTAGAGAATCTGAAAAGCTCACTAAAACAGAAAAGAGGTGAGTTATGAACTTAAAGCCAGAGGAAATAAGTTCAATCATTAAAAATATGATTGAAAAATATGATCAAGACACTGAAGTAGTTGATGTCGGATCAATTATAGAAGTTGGCGATGGTATATCACGTGTTTATGGCTTAGATAACTGTATGGCAGGAGAACTACTTGAGTTTGAAGGCGGCGTTTATGGTTTAGCACTTAACCTTGAACAAAACAACGTCGGTGTAGTACTTCTTGGGGATGATTCTAATCTTAAAGAAGGAACAAAAGTTAAGAGAACTGGAAGAATCGCTCAAGTGCCAGTAGGTGATGAGATGATTGGAAGAGTAGTAAATGCACTTGGTCAACCAATTGATGGTAAAGGACCTATCAATACTACTAAGTTTAGACCGGTTGAATCTGAAGCGCCACAAGTTATAGAAAGACAATCAGTAAATCAACCATTGCAAACAGGTATTAAAGCAATTGACTCAATTATTCCTATAGGTAAAGGCCAAAGGGAGTTAATAATTGGGGATAGACAAACGGGAAAAACTGCGATAGCAGTTGATACTATACTAAATCAAAAAGGCAAGGATGTTATCTGTATCTATGTTGCGATTGGTCAAAAAGCTTCTACAGTAGCACAAATCGTAGATATTTTTGATAAGAATGGAGCTATGGACTATACGATTGTTGTATCAGAAACAGCAAGTCAATTAGCGCCACTTCAATATTTAGCACCATATTCAGGAGTATCTATCGCCGAAGAATTTATGCATCAAGGTAAAGATGTTCTTATAGTTTATGATGACTTGAGTAAACATGCTGTAGCATATAGATCAATGTCACTTCTACTTAGAAGACCACCTGGACGTGAAGCATATCCTGGAGATGTTTTTTATCTTCACTCAAGACTATTAGAAAGAGCTGCTAAATTAAGTGATGAGCTAGGTGGAGGAAGTATTACTGCACTACCTATTATCGAAACATTAGCAGGAGATATATCAGCATATATCCCTACAAATGTTATCTCTATTACTGATGGACAAATTTTCCTAGAAAGTGAATTATTCTTCTCAGGACAAAGACCAGCTGTTAACTCAGGATTATCAGTATCCAGAGTAGGGGGATCTGCACAAATGCCAGCGATGAAAAAAGTTTCTGGTGGTATTAAGCTAGAGCTTGCCCAATATAGAGAACTTGTAGCTTTCTCACAATTTGGTTCAGAATTAGATAAAGCAACTGCTGATAAATTAAATCATGGTGAAAGAATTATGGAAATCATGAAACAAGGTCAATATTCTCCAATGGAGGTAGAAGATCAAGTTATGATTCTTTTTGCTGTGACTAATAAGATGCTTGCGGATGTTGAAGTTGATAGAATCAAAGATTTCGAAACAAATCTTCTTGAATTTATGAAAAACTATCATCCACAAATTGGACAATCTATTCTTGAGGAACAAAAAATTACAGATGAGACTAGAGAAGCGTTAATCGATGCGATTAATGAATTCAAAAAGTCATTTTCATAGTGAGGTGTTGAAATGGCTCAAATGAAAGATATCAAAAGAAGAATCTCAAGTGTTGGCAATATAATGCAAATTACTAACGCCATGGAGCTTGTTTCATCTGCTAAATTAAGAAAAGCTAGACGTACCCTTGAGACAACTAGACCTTATTATCAAACGGTATTCGAAGATATTAATGAATTAATCGCTATGAGCGGTGAGCATTCATCAGTTTATCTTGAAGAAAGACCTATTAAAAATAGAGCGGTTATAGTAATCGCAAGTGATAGAGGACTAGCTGGTGGATACAATATTAATATCGCAAAAAAAGCAATTGAACTGACTAAAAATAATGATGGGGTAGATACTACATTTTACGCGACTGGAACTAGAATTGTAGAAATTCTAAGAAGAGCAGGATGTAAAGTGAATAGGGATTTTACCCATATTAATGAGGAACCGACTAGTGAAGAGGCTCAATCTTTAGGAAATTTCCTACTGGATAGATATGCCAGAGGGTTGTTTGATGAAGTAATTGTTGTATATACAAAGTTTGAGACTGTGCTTACATTAGTTCCTGAGCAAATAAAATTATTGCCAGCGGGTGGTTTTGAAGATGACAGTGAGTCAGAAGTTAAGAAGTTTGTCGATATAGAATTTGAACCATCACCATCGGCTGTATTAAACCAAATGCTCAAGCAATATGTTAATGTAACATTATTTGGTTGTCTTTTAGAAGCATCTGCAAGTGAGCAAGCATCTAGAAGGACTGCTATGGAAAATGCGACTCAAAATGGTCAGGATTTATTGGGAGAATTAGAGTTAGTATATAATAGAGCAAGACAAGCTAGCATAACTCAAGAGATTTCAGAAATTGTAGGAGGAGCAGAAGCTCTTAAATAATAAAGGAGTAAATATGGCTAAAGAAAATATTGGGAAAGTCATACAAGTAATAGGAGCAGTACTTGATATAAGATTTTCCGAAGGTGAAGTACCTAACCTATTAAATGCCATTGAGATAGAAAAAAATGGAAAAAAACTTGTAGCTGAAGTTGCTCAACACATCGGTGATGATACTGTTAGATGTATCTCTATGTCATCAACTGATGGATTGGTTAGAGGAGATAAAGCAGTTGATACGGGTGCACCAATATCAGTTCCTGTAGGAAATGAGACATTAGGTAGACTATTTAATGTATTAGGTGAGACAATCGACAACAAAGGTGAAGTTACTGGGGAAAAAGACCCTATACATAGACAAGCACCAGCATTCGAAGACCAAATGACAGCTACAGAAATATTTGAAACAGGTATAAAAGTTATAGACCTTATAGCGCCTTATGCAAAAGGTGGTAAGATTGGTCTATTTGGAGGTGCTGGAGTAGGTAAGACAGTACTTATCCAAGAATTAATCAATAATATTGCTAAAGAACATGGTGGATTATCTGTATTCGCAGGTGTTGGAGAAAGAACCAGAGAAGGTAACGATTTATATAATGAAATGATCGAATCTGGAGTTATCTCAAATACAGCACTTGTTTTTGGACAGATGAATGAGCCGCCTGGAGCCAGGATGAGAGTAGCTCTAACTGGACTTACTATGGCAGAGTATTTTAGAGATCAACAAAAACAAGATGTACTTTTATTTATAGATAATATATTTAGATTTACACAAGCAGGTTCGGAAGTATCAGCACTTCTAGGACGTATGCCATCTGCGGTAGGTTACCAACCTACATTAGCAACAGAAATGGGAGCATTACAAGAGAGAATCACATCTACAAGAAATGGTTCTATCACATCTGTACAAGCAGTATACGTACCAGCCGATGACTTAACTGACCCGGCACCGGCTACTACTTTTGCCCACTTAGATGCCACTACTGTATTATCAAGACAGATATCAGAATTAGGTATCTACCCAGCGGTAGATCCGCTTGATTCTACATCAAGAATCTTGTCAGAAGAAGTAGTTGGTAAAAAGCACTATGAAGTAGCTAGAAGAGTTCAAGAAATCCTACAAAGATATAAAGCTTTACAAGATATCATCGCTATCTTAGGTATGGATGAACTTTCAGAAGATGATAAGGTAACTGTAGCTAGAGCAAGAAGAATTCAAAGATTCTTATCACAACCATTCAGCGTAGCAGAACAATTCACAGGACTTGAAGGAAAGTATGTTACGATTGAAGACACTATAAGAGGCTTTGAAGAAATCTTAGATGGAAAGCATGATAATTTACCAGAATCTGCATTCTTATTCGTTGGTACAATTGAGGAAGCTGTAGAAAAAGCAAAACAGATGGAAGGATAATGCTATGACTGAGTTAAAGTTAAAAATTGTAACTCCAGATAGAGTATTTTTCGACGGTGAGATTATCTCACTGGTAGCAAGAGGAATTGAAGGTGATTTTCAAATCTTAAAAAACCACTCTCCATTTGTAACAGTACTAGATATCAGAAAAATAAAGGTAAAATTAAAATCTGAAGAAAGAATAGCAGCAGTAGCAGGAGGATATATCATCGTAAGAAATAACCAAATTACGATAATGTCAGATGCCTGTGAATGGGCGGATGAGATAGATGTTAAGAGAGCTCAAAGAGCCAAAGAACTAGCAGAGAAAAAGCTAAAAGCATCAAACTCAGACAAAGATACCATGAATGCTGAAATAGCATTAAAGAAAGCAATCAACAGACTAGACCTATCAAGCAAGAAATAATTTCCTACAGAAAAGGTCCTAGCTGCGGAGTCTTTTCGAGAGTAAATTTTTTCGAATCTGGTCCTCAGGGCGAGGCTAGTTAGATAAGTAAAAAATTCGCTGTTTATATATTGAGCAGCGAACTTTTTTTATCCAATCGTCGCCTCATCCCTTGCGGAGGCTTCGAAAAATTTGTCTCGAAAAGTATAAGGTTAGAGGTGCTTGGTAGTGCTTCGGTGTATGCGGACTTTTCTGTGGAAAATATAAGGTTGGGGATATGGACTGTTGAGGCGGAGATTAGGTAATGATATTGAGCTAGGGAATAGATAAATGTAAGACTTCGCTTTGCGAAGTCTTTTTTTGTTATTTAAAGGGTGCTTGCGAAGCAAGCTACTTTTTCTTTGTTTAATCTGCCATAAAGTCTTTAACTAAAAATACGTTTAGTACGATAAGTGCAAGTGTCATTAAGCCGTAGGCTATTGGGGCTCCTAGAAGTTCAAAGCGCAGTAGGCTTAGTGGGCTAGTTAGTGGGTTTATACTGAAAAGTGTTACAATCACTAGCAGTAGGCTTATGCTTAGCGCGATTGAGTTAATGGTTGTATTGCGCTTTGCTATAGATATTGTAGCATTTACAAAACTTACTATAAACAGCAGGTGTCCAAATATTAAAAGGGCGATAAACATCGCAAATGATATAGTTGATGTAGTTGGAAATATGTTGTTTATAGATGTGTCTAGTATTTTTAACTCAAAGAATTTTTCAACCTTAAAGTATTGCCCGATATAGGTAATAACAAATAGCAGCATAAATCCAAAGTAATATAAGCTGAGCTTTAGCATTTTACGCGTTTTGGATTTTGCCATGGTATTAAATAACTTGCTAATACCAATTCTATATTCATAGCTAAGTGATAGAATGACACAAAAAGCGATAAATGCACTTGCTATTGAAGTGTTCATGATAAACGTAAATGGTCTTTTTGATGCGAAGAAAATATCATACGCTTCGTCATTCATATAGTATGTGGCGCCATCTTCCATCTTCTCTACATATTCATCATAAACAACTTTTAATCCACTTAGATCGGAAGTCTTAGTGTTCAATTCTTGTAGCATGAGCTGATCTTCATCAGTTAGATTTTCTTTACTAAGAATCTCAACCATGCTAGCATGAGCTTGATTTGCCTGTTCATAAGTTGATGTAAGCTCTTTAAAAGATTCTTCAGTAATATCGCCGACATAATGGTTACGTACTCGTTTTACTACATCATAGTCATAATCTTTTGAGATGTTAAAATTAGCTACATTTTGATAAGCTAGGACTGATACGATTAAAAGAAGTATTAGATATCTTCTTTTTACTAAGAAGTCGTAAATCTCGTTAATGGCTAGGTTTCCACTGTTAAAACCTTTACTAGTATAAAGTGTTGGAAATCTGAGTTGCCATTGTTTCGAATATGATAGTGAAGATATGAATATAGTTAATATCGTCAGTATCAATATTAGAATTATTGACCAATATTCGCTAAGTAAAGTAGTACCAAAAAGATGGCTTAGTTTTAGACTTTTAAAAGGACTATTTAGTAGGGTAAAAACATTAATGTATTTTAGGTTTTCTAATTGATTTCCAACAGGTATAAATGTATGAAAATAATATTGAAAATAGATTAAAACCCCCGTAATGATGGCTGAAAATATGGTATTTCTTGTCACGAAAACGATTAATGCAAAGATGAATACGATAAGCATCATTACAAAATACAAAGATAAAATGTTTTGTAGTATATACGATAATATTGATATATTCGTTGGTGAAAATGTAAAGCTAGGAATATTGTTTATTATGATATCTAGATTTATATTGTTTATTCGAAGTATCAGCACATCAAGTAACATCCAAATCACCATAAATGCCAGGGTAGTTAGGATGAAAACAGCTAATTTTACAAAAAATATCTTTGTTAATCCGCTTTTATATGTTGAATAAACTTTAATTAGTCCATTATCAATATCTGAGTAGTATAGATAATAAAATAAGAAAAGACCTATTAACACTAGTAGGTACCATACATAGGCACTATTATCTACATACTTCTCAAAGAAAGAAGTTTTGTAGGGTACTAATTCCAGATTCGAGATACTTTTTAAGTAACTGTTTTCAATTTCTAGATTAGTGATATCCTCAGGAGTCATGGTAGGCATAAGCATTTTACGTAGATTATTTTCTAAATCTTCTTGTAATATACTATCTCTTTTAGCCAAGATTGCATGGCCGCTAACAAAACTAGAATAGCTCAAAGGAAGTTGATTAAACTTCTTAGTGGCAAAATCACTGATTGGATAGTCTTTCATCATTTCATAGCTTTCTTGATCTTGTCTTACCTCTTTATCCGTAAATATCATAAGATTAAGGAAACTTATGAGTAATATAAATATTAGAAGAAAGAAAAATATTACTTTATGACTTAATAACTTTCTAAATTCATTTATTAGCATATCAACCCAACCATTCTAGATAAACATCATCCATGCTTGTATGAACTCGATTTGGATAATCTTTTTCAGATATAAACCTTGTCCATAAAGCGCCATTGACATTTTTCGTGTTAACTACTTTGATCGTACTGTCTTTAGAAATAAGGTCATCAATGTCTTGTGATGTCTCATAAACTTTTATCTCGGACAATAGATTGTCTTGAGTATCGAAATTCAAAACGTTGCCAGATTTCATAAATACAACATTATTTGCTATTAATTCAATATCGTTGATAACATGAGTTGCAAGTATGACTATCCTATCTTTTGAGATAACTGCTAAGATATCTCTTAAGTTTCTTCTTTGAACAGGGTCAAATCCAGCAGTAGGTTCATCTAATAAGACAATTTTAGGATCATTTAGTAAGCATTGAGCTATAAGCAGTCTTTGTTTCATACCACCTGAGATGGAGGCAAGCTTTTTGTTTTTATGTTCCTCTAACTCCAATTCAATAAGTAACTGCTTGATCTTTCCCTTATAGTTTTTTAACCCTTTTAAAGATGAAATGTAATATAGAAAATTTTCAACAGTTATAGGTAAATCCAAAGTCTGTTGTTGAGGAACCCCTCCAAGAATTTCCTTAAATCTTAAATCTTTACCATGTATATCCTTGCCATTATAGGTAATCTCTCCATCATAATCTAATATGCCACTGATACAATTAAGTAGGGTTGTCTTACCAGCACCATTATGTCCAAGTAGACCATAGACCCCATTTTCAAATGAAAGATTTATGTTTTTAAGAGCTTCAAAATTACCATATTTTTTTGTAAGATTTCTAATTTGAAGAATATTATCATTCGTTAACATTTATCTCTTCTCCAGTCTTAACTACAGTTATAGTTTCTTTAGCAAAGTCGATCACAAGATACTTATTAGTCATATCAACATTTGCAAAGCTAGCAATCGCTTTATCTTTTCCTACTGCTTGTATTGGGGAATAGCCATAATTTAAGTTAGAATCTAAGACCTTTGGTTCACCTATTATCTTATGTGGATCTAACTGGGATATTAGATTTCCCTTCAAATCATATTTCTTATAGACTTGTTTGCCATAGCTGCTACTTGTGTAAAGATATCCATCTTTTATAGATACTATTGTTTCTCCGTCTATAGTAAGTAGTTTTTCATTATTTTCTAAAGAATATAGGCTTGATGTTGTAGTAGATTTTGTCGGATCATCTATATTATATACTCCAGTGTCTAGAGCGTAGTAGTCGTTATTAATAGCCAATAAAGTGCCATCTTCTTTATTAAAGTCATGGATTTTCATATCATTCATATCTAAATAATAGTCTTTAGGGTCATTGTCAGTAGGGTCAGAACCACTGTTTATTAGAAAAACTCTATCTTTATATGTCGCCGATATTTGTCTAGGTAGTTTAGGTGCTTCTTTTATATTAAGACTTTTATCCATTATATACTTAATATTTTCATCATCCTTTGATCCCTCAATTATTAAATTGCCATCTGTGATATATAATCTACCAATTAAGTGATCAAAGGATTTATGTACTTTTTTATCATCACCGTTTAGATTGATAGAGATTAGATTATATTTTGTGTTGTATTCTTTATCTTCATATTTAGTTATAAAAACAATTCTTGATCCTACGATATTAATGTTACTATCAATACGCTCAGAATAGTTTTCAAAGCTATGTGAAGTATCTGGGTCAACTTCGACGTCATCAGCATAAACAAGGTCTGCTATTTTCGTAGCATCTGGTAAACTTCCATCAATATAAAATAAAGATTCACTATTACGAACATAAAAGCTATCATCATATACATCAATATTCTTTTGACCATATAATCCTTGTACAGAGTAGTCTGTGGTAATCTCATCAAATTTATTTTTAGGAGTGCAGGATGTAACCATTAACAAAATGCTAAGTATCAACATAGTTAGTATCGCTTTTCTTAATTTTAGGGTTTTCATAATACTTCCTTTCATGTTTAACATCGATTAACTGCTAACTTAAACTGTTATATCTATCATATCACTTAGGGGGAGGGGATAATCAAATAATTGTCTATAGATTTAAGAATGCACTCGAGAAGATATTAATTATTTGTCAAAAACATCTAGTTATGTAATTTACATGTAAATTATTATTGAAAAACGATAATTTAGATGATATAATAATATTATCGAAAAACAATAATTTAGGAGGTTATATGAAGGCGAAAAATATTAGGCTGATTATATTGGTAAGTATGATTGTCTTATTGGTATTAGCTGCTATAGGATATCTTAATGGAGCGGTTTATAGTACTTTTTTGGCATTTCCATTTCAACAAATAATCATGCTAGTATCATTTTTAAGCACAAAAGGAGTTATTCTAAATGGAATAGGGATATTTGTATATTTGGCTGTGACTCTTCTTCCTTTTGTGTACCTGGTTGATAAGGTACTTAAGGGAAGGGCAAATGTGGAGGATTTATTACTTATCCTTCTAAGTATCACGATTGGATATAGTCTTTATGTAGGTCTAAATCCTGTAAGTGAGCATATTCAAATTGATTCAAAGGAATTTGTGATAGAAAGATATACGGTAATATCTATGGTAAATTACTGGATTTTGATTTCGTATTTGGCTATCAAGCTAATAAGAAATGTTGAGAAGATTGATTCAAATAATTCTATACTGTACATCCAATATTTATTGGCATTTGTTTCTTTGGTAATCATAGTAAATATTATCGGCGTTGAATTGCCTAACTACATCATGCAAAGCAAAGCGATGGGAGATCCTAATGGAAATGGTCTAAATATAGCTTTTGTATTTTTAAGTTTTTTAACTAGGATGGTTCCTTCACTACTTGCAGTTATTTTGATATTTAGATCATTTGAACTAAATCGAAAAAATATAGAGGTGAGGATTGTTAGATTTGCACAGAGGATAAAGAAATTATCTAGATTATTTTTGATGATAAGCTTTGGTGTTATAGGAGTTCATAGTTTTATATCTGTATTTTTTATAGATTATGTAGCTTCAAAGAACATGATATCTATGGCTCAATTAGCATCTTTGATAGTCATATTTGCATTTTACATTATTTCTAATACTATTTTGAAAAATAAAGAGCTAGAAGAAGAATCAAGGCTCATAGTGTAGGTGCATCATGGCTATTAATATTTATTTGGAAGATATATTAAAGGAAAGAGGTATCACATCAAAAGATTTGGCGAAGATGATCGATATTACTGAAGCAAATCTATCGATACTGAGAAGTGGTAAGGCAAAGGGTGTTAGGTTTAACACGATCAATAAGATTTGCTTTTATCTAAAGTGCGATGTTGGAGATATCATCAAACATGATGGAAGATTGGAGGATTAGATGAATAAGAGACGTAGAAAAATTGGATTTAATATTGGCTATATCTTCATATTTTTGTTTATAATTGCCATGGCATCATCTATATTTAATGTAAGATTAAGTCAGGGTAGTGTCTTAGAAGAAAGTAGTGTTGATAATTTTGTTGGCATGGTAATAACTACTAGGAAGACACAAATTCAGTTCGATGAAAATGGAAAGAAATATGGTCAGGAAACAACTATAGCGAGAGATATAAAAACTATTGATTTTGATTTTGAAAATCTTGGTTCCATATATATGGTAAGAGAACTTGAAGATGGTGAGATGACTCAGCATCTTAGAGGAAACGATCCATTTTCAAATGTTCATATCAGAGTCGTGGCAGGTCAAACGCCTAGATATATCATAGAGATGGACTATCTTTTAGATTCCAAAAATGAACAATTATATAGGCTATTCAAGATATATCAAGATAGTAAGGGTGGGTATTTTATAACCAATTCAGAAGGATTTAACGTGAACAAAGGAACTGCTATCGGCATTGAAGGAAACAATGATCAGTCAGTAATCGAATATAAGCTTGACTTAAAGGCTGTCGAGATATCGGATGGGATATTGGTTACCGAATTGGATAAAAATCTTAACTCAATAAGCAACCAAACCTATACTTTTGAAGATTTACCAAAAGCATTAGAACCACAAAACGAAACCATGTTTTTTATGGTAACTCAAGCTCCTGAATTAAAACGAATCGAAAACAATGAACAACTACGAATTTATGGACGTGAGTCAGACAAGGCAATAGTTTATATAAAAGATGCAAAAACCATCAAACCTCTAGAAATACCAATAAAATGGAATGAATGAAACTATCCATTTGAAAACTAATTTTAAATGTGAAATGAAAGTTACCATGGCTATGTGCTAAAAATGGGTCCAACCATGGTACGAAATTTCAGAAAGTTACCATGGCTACAGACTCAAATAGGGTCTAGCCATGGTACAAAAAATCGTAAAAATACCATGGCTACCCCTGAAAACCCGTCACAGCCTTGGTATTGTGAAAAAATATATGCCATGGCTGGACCCTAAAAGTGGAGACAACCCTGGTATTTTTGCATGGTACTTCCAATAGAATGACGGATTTTGCGTAGCAAAATCCTACATTTTTTATATGGGACTTAAGGTGAAAAAAAGCGGCCTTTCGGCCGCTATTTTTATCTAATTTTATAGTTATCTATGGACCAAGACTTGACATTTACTGCGACGATGCCTGTACCACAATACTCACATACCTTTGTGCCTAGTGATTTTATAGGTGCGCCACAATTGCTACAATTGAGTCCAAATGAACCTTCTTTTGTGTATTTGTCCTCGATTAAGTCGAGATCTTGAATATAATTCATCATTATCTCATATCGAGTTTGTATCTTGATGCTATCATCGCCTGCGATAAGAGTGCCTTGTGTATCTTTTGTAAAATGCCTATAAGCCAATGATGTCTGAAACACTATACTAGCCTTACCATTTGATTTATAGTAGTTAGATATGACTGTATTATTAATCTTTACATCATCGAAATGCTCTTTGATGTTTCTTGATATATGGTCATTAATGACATTTTCTGTTTTTGAACGAAGGGAATCAGACATGCTATGTCCATTTAAGATTTCTTGTTCTTCAATCGAGTTAAAGACGTTTAGTAGGCTGTTTACAGCCATATCCTTAAACTGGTCAATATTTATTTCTGGAAAATCTCTAGCTATCATAGGTCCGTAAATCTTATCCATACTGCTCAAGCTTTTTGGAGTTTGATTTATCTCTTTTAACGCTGGGGCGTTATCCTTAAACATATTGAATATATCGACAACGGGGCTTAACTGGCTCTTAAAATTTCTATACCAAGCCAGGTATCTGTTCAATAAGAAAATTATCACTGCCGCCATCACGATAATCGCAATGATAAGTGGTGCATTATCTTTAATAGTCTCTAACATTAATCTCTCCTTGCAAATTCTAGTATCAATCTCTTAACTAAATAGTCCATATCAGGACCACCAGTCTTAGACTTAAGTTCTGTTTCGTATGCCTGTGAATGAATAGCGATTAGCTCATCCACAGTAAAATTCCTAGCAAATCTGACGCCTTTATCATATTCAAAACTACCTATAGAACAATAACTCATCCCGGTTTGCTTATTTACCCTTTTATCTACGCAGTCTTTTACGCATAGAATATTTCTAATTTGCCTCAATATCATGTGAAATATTCGAAAAGGGTCCTCTTCTTCTTTAAGTCTTTTATAAATCTCTAAAGCTTTTTGAACATTCCTATCAGAAAGGCTATCAGTAAGCATAAAGATATTATCGTCAAATTGCTCAGTTACCGCTTCTTCAATCTCTGCAGTAGTAGGCTCTTTAGAGTTAATATTATTGAGCAATTTATCTAGCTCATTAACGACTTCGAAAAGATTTTGCTTTGAATCTCTATCATTATATCCTAATCTATCATTGATAAAAGCAGCATTTCTTGAATCGATCTTAATCTTACTTTTCGCAAAATGTTTTACTATAAAACCATTAAATTGCCTTTTATCTAGCCTTGATATCTCATAGAAGGAACCAGCTTTCTCAACAGCTTTGACAAATTTACCCTTAAAAAGAGAATCCGCCTCATGAGAAAGAATGAGAATAGTATTTTGATTAGGATTTTCTAAATACTTTTGGATATAATCAAATGTAGCCTCATATTTTTTAAGTTTATCCTTATTAAGTACTACATTTTCGATTAAGACTATCTTATGCTCATCCATAAAGGGTAGCGTTTCAACACTATCTAGAAATCTTTGACCTGTAAGCTTCTCAAAATCAAGCTTCACATAGTTTAAATCCAAAAAAGCCTCGTTTAAGTAATCCTTTTTTATACTCTCCATAGCTAAATCATAAAGATAGGGCTCTTTAATCTGAATCAATACGATATTATTTAATTTTTTTTCGTCAATATTATTTATTAAGTCAATATAATTCATAATAACATTTTACCATCTAAACAAAATAAATGATAATATAAGATGATTTTTTTGAAATGCTTATTAATGGGTATCTCATAATTCTAAGAAATATTTTTTGTAAAATGAGGAGAGTTGGATGTTAAAAGAAAAAACACTTAAGAATATTAATATTGGATTATATGTATTGGGGATGGGAAGCTATCTATTATTTCTTTTGGCTCATTATGGATATGTAAACTTATCGGCCATATCTGGTGATCCAAAAGGCTATTTTTTACTAATTCCTGTATTTGCGATATCGATTCTTGCGACTTCAGTAATTGAGATAATGGTTAAAAAGAGAAATGGAGAAAAGATAGGTTTTTTCTCGATAGCTATAGATGTGTTGATATTTGGTGCGTTGATCGCTTATGCTATATATCTATATAACATGCCTGTTGGATTTTGCCCTATTAGAGCCTTCTTTTCTAATGGAGGATTTAGCCAAACATCATTCGAATAATGGCAATAAAAAATGGACTATATATAGTCCATTATTTTTTTTATTAAGCTGTTGCTTTATTAAGCTTCTTTTGTAATTGACTAGTACGTCTTGAGGCAGCATTTGGATGTATAACATTTGCAAGTGATGCTCTTTTTAATTTCTTGTCAATTAACTTAAGTAATTCTCTAGCTTCATCAAGATTGTTATTTTCTAAAGCTGTTTCGAATTTTTTAATATAAGTCTTTATTTCGCTTTTTCTGCTCTTATTATGAAGTGTTTGTCTTTTAGCTACTTCAATTCTTTTGATAGCTGATTTAATATTTGCCATTTCTTCACCTCCTCAAGTTTGTCTAAATGTATAAATAACACCCATTATTTTAGCATCTGTTTAGTCAAATTGCAAGTATTTGAGTTGAACTTTTCTAAAATAAAACATTATTCTTGCATTTATGGTATAATAAACCGTAATTAGAACCCATAATATCAGTGATTAGTAAGCTAATCAGTTGATGTTATATATAGGATAACACATTTATGAAAAGAGGTGTTGAAAATGAATGAAGAAAAAGAAATTTTGAAAAGTACTGGATCTAGCATTTTTGATTGGATTAAATCATTTGCTATTGCTTTGATACTAGCATTACTTATAAAGACATTTTTATTTGAGCCAACACAAGTTCAAGGCTCATCTATGGAAAATACATTGCACACAGGGGATAGAGTTATAGTTAATAAGATTGGATTGAAGATTAAACCTATTGAAAGAGGTGATATCGTAGTGATGCATTACGATCCATCCGATGAAGATTTTATTAAAAGAGTTATAGGTCTACCAGGCGAGACTATACAGTTAATAGATGGTAAATTTTATATTAATGGTAAGGTCATCGAAGAAAACTATATTAATTCTGATTATACTAATCAGATAAATGGATTTGAATGGATTTTGGGCGAAGGCGAGTATTTTTTAGCAGGAGACAATAGGTTGCCTGGTAAGAGCAAGGACTCAAGAGATTTTGGCCCAGTGAATATAGATCATATAAAAGGAGTTGCGTCATTTAGATTTTACCCGTTTGGGGAATCGTTTGGTACGCTAGATTAAGGTTTTGGATAGTAGGATTTTAGCTAAGAGAAGAATGAGAGAAAAAAGAAGGCGACAGAAAATTAGAAATAATATTTCTGCCTTTTTTAAACTTGCTCTTTTAGGGATTGTAGTTTTTCTAATAATAAATACATTTATATTAGCTATTATTACGGTAGATGGCAATTCAATGAATCCAACAATTGAACATGGTGAGAAAATAGCTTTCTCGAAACTAGGGGTATCTTCGACAAATATTGAAAGAGGAGATATTGTTTTGTTTAAGGGAAAGGATAATGTGACCTATGTTAAGAGAGTTATCGGACTTCCAGGGGAATTTGTAGAGATTGAAAAAGGTAGTATTTATATTAATGGTAGAAAATTTGAAGAGGATGTTAGCAAAGAATATACTCATCACTACAATATTACTAAATGGTATCTGCAAGAAGGCGAGTTTTTTGTGTTAGGAGATAACCGAGCGATAGATGATTCTAAGGATTCAAGAGTTTTTGGTCCTGTTAATATAGACATGATAGAAGGAAAGTTTTTGACCCGTTTTGGGTTTTGATTTGGAGGATCGATGGATATAAAGAAAAGCAATATTAGAAATTTCTCTATAATAGCTCATATAGACCATGGCAAGTCTACTCTTGCTGATAGATTGATTGAAAAGACTGGAAGCATCACTCAAAGAGAGATGAAAGATAGGCTTCTTGATTCAATGGAGTTAGAAAAAGAAAGAGGAATTACTATAAAGTTAAAGGCCGTAAAGATTTTTTACGATGCAAAAGATGGCCAAAGATATATGTTAAATTTAATAGATACACCAGGACATGTGGATTTTAACTATGAAGTATCAAGATCTCTTGCTGCATGTGAGGGTGCTCTTCTAATAGTTGATGCCACTCAAGGGGTTGAAGCTCAAACACTTGCAAATACATATCTTGCTTTTGAACAAGATTTAGAGGTTGTCCCAGTTATTAATAAGATTGATTTACCGTCTGCAAGAATTGATGAAGTAAAAGAAGAGATTGAAGAGATACTAGCCTTTGATACGGATTTGATTCCATTAATATCTGCTAAAGAAGGTACGAATATAGAAGATGTACTTGAAGCGGTAGTGACTCAAATACCTGCGCCCGAGGGTGATGATAATGGAAGACTAAGAGCTATGATATTTGACTCATATTATGATTCATATAAAGGTGTTGTCATGTATGTAAGAGTTAAAGATGGTCATATAAAGGCAGGTATGGATATTAAGATGATGTCTAATGGAGCTACTTTTGAAGTAACTGAAGTTGGATATACTATGAGAGGCTCTGTTAAGACTGACGTGCTTGATACTGGAGATGTTGGTTATGTAGTAGCTTCCATCAAAAACATTAAGGATGCCAGAGTGGGAGATACTATCACTGATAATGACAAGCCTGCCACAGAAGCGCTGCCAGGCTACAAGAAGGTAGTTCCGATGGTTTATTCTGGATTATATCCTGCAGAGGGCGAGTCATACAATAATATTAGAGATGCTTTAGAAAAGTTACAGGTAAATGATGCTTCTTTAGTTTTTGAACCTGAGACATCCGTAGCTTTAGGATTTGGTTTTAGAACTGGATTTTTGGGATTGCTTCATATGGAGATTATCCAAGAAAGATTAGATAGAGAATTTGATTTAGATATTATTGCTACAGCTCCATCAGTAATCTATAAAGTTCATATGAAAAATGGAGAGATTAGAGATTTACAAAATCCAACAGATTTTCCTGATCAAACTGAGATCGATAGGATAGAAGAACCTATAGTAGAGGCATCAATTATGACGCCAGAAACATATATAGGATCTATCATGGAATTATGTCAAGAAAGAAGAGGCGTATTTAAGGATATGTCATATCTTGATAAAAACAGGGTTACTATTAAGTATGATCTACCTTTAAATGAGGTTATTTATGACTTTTTTGATGCGCTTAAGTCAAAGACAAGAGGATATGCATCTTTTGATTATGAATACAAGGGATATCAAGTATCTGATTTAGTTAAACTAGATATTCTTCTAAATGGAGAGATAGTAGATGCGCTATCTATAATCGTTCATAGAGATAAATCTTATGAAAGAGGAAGAAAAATAGCCTCTAAACTTAAAGATGAGATTCCAAGACATCAATTCGTGATACCTGTTCAAGCGGCTATTGGTAGTAAAGTAATAGCTAGAGAAACAGTTCGAGCATTGAGAAAAGATGTATTGGCTAAATGTTATGGTGGAGATATTTCTAGAAAGAGAAAACTTCTAGAAAAACAAAAAGAAGGAAAGAAGAGAATGAGATCTATTGGTTCTGTACAAGTACCACAAGAAGCATTCCTTGCAGTTCTTAAATATGACGAAGAAGAGTAATAAGGATAAGGTTGGGAATTTCCCAACCTTAAATCATAAAAATGATAATAATGAAGCTTATGGACTATATATACATATTCCTTTTTGTCCATATAAATGTCATTACTGTGATTTTTTGACATTTTCTCATGCTGACAAAAAAATTGATACGTATATGTCTTATCTTTTTAGAGAAGTGAAGATGTATGAGAATCAAGGTATTAGACTAGATTCAATTTTTATTGGAGGAGGTACTCCTTCATATATTGATTCAAGATATATAGTCGAGTTGATGAAATTAATAAGAAAGATATTCATAGTTGATAGCGATTCAGAAATTTCTATTGAGATGAATCCAAATACATTAACTGTTGAAAAGATAAGAGATTATGTTAATGCCGGTATAAATAGATTTAGTTTAGGTGTGCAAACTTTTGATGATAAGACCCTAAAAATATTGGGGCGAAGTCATACTAAAGATATTGTCATGGAAGATATTAAGCTTCTTAGGGAAAATGGTGCTAAAAATATTAGTATAGATATGATGCTTGCAAATCCTGGTCAAGATATGAAAATATTAGAAAAGGATCTAGAAAATATTTTACAGGTAGACATAAATCATATATCGTATTATACTTTAATTCTAGAGGATAGGACATTGTTTAAACATTGGCTTGACAAGGGGACGATTAAGTTGTTTGATGATGACCTTGAACGAGATATGTTTCATAGAGTGGTAAAAAAACTTGAAGAAAATGGTTTTAACAGATACGAGATATCGAATTTCGCTAAGACAGGCATGGAGTCCAAGCATAACAAAAAATACTGGAAACAAACTCCTTATTTGGCGATTGGTCTTGGTGCGAGTGCTAGCTATGAAGATGTTCGAACTAAGAATTTCTCAAAGTTTGCAGAGTATTTTGAAGCCATAGATAATGGAAAGCTTCCAATAGAGATTATAGAGAACCTATCTATGGAAGATAGGGAAAAAGAGTTTATAATCATGAATATGCGCTTAAAAAATGGATTTTATATTGATGATATAAATAAACGTTTTGGTATTGATTTTTTAGTCAAATACCAAGATATTGTTGAAAAACACAAAAGTTATGGAACGGTAGCTATAACCGATGGTAGATTTAGATTTACTGACTATGGTCTGGATGTGACTAATAGTTTTTATATAGATATTATTTGATTAATCATGATTTATAAGGAGGGAGCATGGTATTTTCTAGTTTATTTTTTGTATATGTTTTTTTGACATTGCAATTATTTTTCTACTATAGAGCCAAGACTATAAATCAAAGAAATATAATTATGTTGATATTTTCTTTGGTATTTTATTCGTGGAATGGACCCAAGTATTTAATACTATTGTTAGTGATGGTTTTTATTGGATGGTTTGGAGCTATAGAGTTAGAAAAACGTCCGAAGTATCGTAAGCCAATACTCGTGGCAACTATAGCGGGATTTTTATTAATCCTTGGTTACTTTAAGTATGCTGGTTTCTTTGCAGAAATATTTAATTTCTTAAGTCCATTTGATGTGACAGTGCCTAGTATAGTGTTGCCAATCGGGATATCATTTTACACATTTCAGCTATTATCTTATGTTGTTGATGTCTATAGAGGTGATGTTGAAGCACAAAAGAAATTTTCGCTACTATTGTTATATGCAAGCTTATTTCACCAATGTATTGCTGGGCCTATCGTTAGATATCAAGATGTTGAATATGATATTACTAAAAGAAAGCTTAAAAAGTCAGAATTACTTGAGGGTGTTAAGAGATTTTGTATTGGTTTGGCGAAAAAAGCAATTATCGCAAATAGCGTTTCAGTTATAGCGGATAAATATTTGATACTTAATGATGTTACTGCATTATCTAGCGTACCTGCTTTAGGGATATGGTTAGGAGCTTTGGCATTTGCATTTCAGATATATTTTGATTTCTCAGCTTATTCAGATATGGCTATAGGTATGGGCCTTATGACTGGTTTCCACTATAAAGAAAACTTCAATCATCCATACATAGCAAGATCAATTAGTGAGTTTTGGAGAAGATGGCATATTTCTTTAGGGACATTCTTTAGGGATTATGTTTATATACCACTTGGTGGAAATAGAGAGGGAAATGTTTATTTTAACTTATTTGTAGTATGGTTTTTAACAGGTATGTGGCATGGAGCTAGTATGAATTACATAATCTGGGGACTATATTTCTTGATATTTATAATGTTAGAAAAGAGATTTATTGGAAAAGCATTAGAATCAGCGCCAAAAATCTTAAGCTGGCTATATATGATGGTTATAGTAGTTTTTGGTTGGGTTTTATTCAAGTTCGAAGATTTTGGAATGATGATGACAGCTATAAAAGGAATGTTTGGACTTAATGGTAATGGATTTATGAATGCTCAAATAAGTATTATGGTTAAAAATAATATCTTCTTATTGATATTTGCAGCCTTTGCATCTACAAATTTTTTGAGAAAAATATATGTGGCAGTAAGAAGAAAAGCGGAAGATGATGATGTGGCAAGGACTCTAGTGATGGGATATGATTCATTTATGCCTTGGGTGTTATTGTTGTTATCTACACTAGCACTGATAGGAAATAGTTATAATCCATTCCTATATTTCCAATTTTAGGAGTTTAACATGAGAAATGAAGATCAAAATCAATTAAATGAACAAATGGATAGACCGGTTAGGACACCTAGACAGAGAAGAAGAAAACCAGCCCTGATATTGGGTGCAAAATTATTTTTTGGTACTTTAATGGTAGTGTTTTTAATAGGGATTTTATTTCCGTTAAGACCGGCTAAATCCGAGTCAGAAAAAAGAGAACTAACAAAATTTCCTTCATTTACTATAGAAGGATTTATGGATGGCGACTTCTTTAATCAATTATCTCTTTGGTATGCAGATACATTCCCATTTAGAGATGCATTGATTAATTTGAATAACAAATTTAAAGGTCTGTATGGGATTAAGGATACACAGCTTGTGACAAATACACAGGTTAAAGCGGATGATATCCCTGATGAAGTGCCTGTAGCACAAAATCCAAAGCCTACTACACCTACTGAAAATCCAGACGATCAAACTACAAATCCTAATGGAGAAAATAATACACAAGATCCTGAAGGTACGACTCAAACACCTACTAAACCAAGTGAGCTTGATGTCAAATATGAAGATGGGACAATTTACAATAAACCGGAACCAGCCGGAGACGTTTATATTACTGGAGATAGAGCATTTAGCTTATTTTACTTTAGCCAAGAAGGTGCAGACCTTTATGCTGAATTAATTGATAAGATTCAAAGATCTGTCCCAAGCACTACAGTTTATGATATATTAGCTCCAACAGCTGTTGGGGTAGGACTTGATGAAAAGATTCAGGAAGAAATTGGTTCATCAAATCAAAGAAAAGCTTTTGAGTATATCACTAAGAAAATTCAATCTCTAAATGACAAGGTAGTTATGGTTGATGCTTATGATAATATTAAAAAGCACAATGCCGACTATATTTTCTTTAGGACCGATCACCACTGGACGCAAATGGGTGCATACTATGCATATGAAGCGTTTGCGAAAGCGAAGGGTGTGGAGCCTACTAAATTAGAAAATATGGAGAAAGTGGAGTTTCCTGATTTTATAGGTACTTTATATTCAGCTAGTAATCAAGCCAGTGTATTAAAGAGCAACCCAGATACCGTAGTAGCATATAGAAGTAAAGCTGTATCTGATATGATATTTGTAGATGAGAATCAAACGGAAGTAAGTTGGCCAATTATCATGGATGTATCTGATTGGAATTCAGGTTCTAAATATAATACATTTATAGGTGGAGATAATGGATATTCTGTCATTGACAATCCAAATATCTCAAACAATAAAAATGTAGTGTTTATAAAAGAATCATATGGTAATGCATTTGCACCATTCCTTGTAGACCATTATGACAAGGTTTATATAATCGATTATAGATATTTCTACAAATATGATAAGTTTGGAAATGACCTTCTCAAATTCATAGAAGACCATAATGTTGAAGATGTAGTGCTTCTAAACAATGCTGAAGCGGTTACATTCACTACAAGAATTAAACAAATAAATGGAATGTTTACAAGATAATATTTAAGCCTCAGACAATTTTATATTGTTTGAGGCTTTTTTTTTGTGAAATGCTTTATAACAGAAATCCCATTAATATATGAATTGAAGATGTTAAAAATATTTTACAAAAAAGTGTTGACAAAGGTGGGAGATTGTTGTATTATATTGTTAGCACTTGAAGATGATGAGTGCTAACAACGAAAGGAGGCAGCATGGACGATAGAAAATTAAAGATACTTAATTCAATTATTAAGTCATATACTGAGTCAAAGGAACCCGTTGGTTCAAGGACTTTATCAAAAGATGGTGATATTGGCGTGAGTGCTGCTACCATTAGAAATGAGATGAGTGATCTAGAGGACTTAGGTTATCTTGTAAAGGTTCATAGTTCTTCTGGAAGGATTCCTTCAAACAGAGGTTATCGTATGTATGTAGATGCCTTGTTATCGGATGAGATTCCTTTTAGGGTAAGTACTAATGAATTATTTGATACAAGAAGGCTTGAAAGATCAAATGAACTAGATTCAATCATCTCAAATGCTACAAAAATCCTTTCAGCCATCACGAATTATACGGCTGTTGCTGTAGTTCCTGAACTTGATGACTTATTTCTTAAATATATAAATGTAGTGATGCTAAGTCCTAGAGATTTAGCTATCATATATATTTATAATTCGAAGTCAGTAAAGCATGATGTGATTAGACTTAGATCTTCTGTAAATATGGAGATAGTAAATCTGATTAATAGTATATTGAATTCATCGCTTATTGATTTGAATCCTAGAGAGATTTTAGAAAAGCTTAAATCGGGGATGTTTAACATTTTACGAAGAGAAAATTCTACATTAGATTTTCTAATCCCATATATAGAGCAAAGAGTTGAAGAGATGGCTAGAGCAAACATAATCTATGAAGGCTTAGGTAATATTTATAAATATAATGATTTAAGCTTTGCAAAGAATCAAGAACTAATTGATTATATTAAAGATGAAGATCCTTTATTGGATATCATAAGCTCGGATAAAGGTAGAGATTTACAGATTTTTATCGGTGAAGAAATTGGTATAGAAGGTTTTGAAAACTTTACTTTAATAACAATGAGCTTTAGGAATGATAAGGGAATTAGAGGTAAGTTAGGAGTCATAGGTCCAACAGCTATGGAGTATGACAAGGTAATTTCTGACTTGTTGATAACGACTAGATATGTTACTTCAAGTATAGAAAAGAAAGCGTAGGTGGTATGATGGAAAAAAAATATGAAAATGAAGAATTAGAAAATGAGACTGTTGATCAGGTAGTTGATGAAGTAAATGAAAACAATGAAGATGTGGTTGAGGCTACATTGGTTGATGAACCAGAGCAAGCTTCACCAGAAAATGATGAAAGTACAAAGCTTAGAGATACTATAGCTAGACTACAGGCTGATTTTCAAAATTATAGAAATAGAACGGAAAAAGAAAAATCCGCCATTTATAAGACTGCAAATGAATCTTTGATATTAAAGTTATTGCCAGTTATGGATAATTTAGAAAGAGCAATTGCTTCAGAAAAAGAACATGATGCATTTTACGAAGGCGTTAAATTGATTCATCAAGATATGATGAAGGTTTTAGAGAATGAAGGCTTAACAAAGATAGAAAGTGACGGAGAGCTTTTTGATCCAAATTTACATCATGCCGTTTTTATGGAAGAAAGCGACAGTGTTGAGTCAGAACATATTATAGAAACATTTCAAGTAGGATATAAGCTTAAAGATAAAATTATTAGACCAGCAATGGTAAAAGTTGCTAAATAGGGAGGAAGAAAATTATGGGAAAAATTATAGGAATTGACTTAGGTACTACAAACTCAGCTGTATCAGTAATGGAAGGTGGACAAGCTACTATCATAACTAATGCTGAAGGTAACAGAACTACACCATCTGTGGTTGCATTTACTAAAGATGGCGAAAGATTAATTGGGGAAACTGCAAAAAGACAAGCTATCATGAATCCTGATAGAACAATTACATCTATTAAGAGAGAGATGGGAACTGATCATAAGGTTACTATAGATGGCAAAGCATACTCTCCAGAAGAAATATCAGCGATGATACTTCAAAAATTAAAAGCTGATGCTGAAAGTTACTTAGGTGAGACAGTAACAGAAGCGGTAATCACAGTGCCAGCTTATTTTACAAACGAACAAAGACAAGCTACTAAAGATGCTGGTAGGATTGCTGGTTTAGATGTTAAGAGAATTATCAACGAACCAACTGCTGCTGCTTTATCTTATGGTATGGAAAAAGAAAACGACAATATCAAGATAATGGTATTTGACCTTGGTGGTGGTACATTTGACGTATCTATCCTTGAAGTTGATGATGGAGTAGTTGATGTTATGGCTACAAGAGGTAACAATAGACTTGGTGGGGATGATTTTGATGAAAAGTTAATGAACTACATCGCACAAGAATTTAGAAAAGAAAATGGTATCGATTTATTAAAAGATCCAACAGCTGCACAAAGACTAAAAGATGCTGCTGAAAAAGCTAAAAAAGAATTATCAACAACAATGTCAACAAATGTAAACTTACCATTTATCACTGCTGTTAACGGAGTACCAGCTCACTTGAATATAGATATTACTAGATCTAAATTTGAAGAGTTAATATCAGATTTAGTTGAAAAGACAATGGAACCTGTTAGGGAAGCTATGAAAGATGCTGGCGTTCAAAACTCAGACATCGATAAAGTACTTTTAGTAGGTGGTTCAACAAGAGTTCCTGCTGTTCAAGAAGCAGTAAAGAAATTAACTGGTAAAGACCCTCAAAAAGACATCAATCCAGATGAGTCTGTATCATTAGGTGCAGCTATTCAAGGTGGTATCTTATCAGGTGAAGTTAAAGACTTACTATTATTAGACGTAACTCCATTATCATTAGGACTAGAAACATTAGGTGGAGTAACAACAGTATTAATCGAAAGAAATACAACTATACCAACTAAGAAATCTCAAGTATTTACTACAGCTGCTGATGGACAAACTGCTGTTGATATACATGTACTTCAAGGTGAGAGACAAATGGCTGCTGATAACGTAACATTGGGTAGATTCCAATTATCAGGCATACCAACAGCTCCTAGAGGAGTGCCACAAATCGAAGTAACATTTGATATCGATGCTAATGGTATCGTAAATGTATCTGCAAAAGATTTAGGAACTGGTAAAGAACAAAAGATCACAATCACTGCTTCAACTAACTTAACAGAAGAAGAAATTCAAAAGAGAGTAAAAGATGCAGAAGCTTTTGCTGATGAAGATAAGAAGAAAAAAGATTTAATCGAAGCTAGAAACCAAGGTGAAACTATCACTTACCAAGTAGAAAAGACTCTTAAAGATCTAGGCGACAAAATCAGCGCGGATGAAAAATCAGCTATCGAAGCTAAAAACAACGAATTAAAGAATATTCTACAAAGTGAAAATGTAGAAGAAATTAGAGCTAAGATAGATGAATTAACTCAAGAGTTAAACAAATTGAGTGAAAAACTATATGCGCAAGCAGGTCCTCAAGCTGGTCCACAAGGAGCAACTAATCCAGAGGAAGATGTAGTGGAAGCAGATTACGAAGTAATTGATGACGAAGACGAACAAAAATAATCTTAGTCACTAATTAACCAAGAATAATATAAGCCCACTAAGAATTTAGTGATTCTTAGTGGCTTTTTTATTGACTTTAAATCTGAACTGAATTAACATTAGTTATTGAAATTATACAAAGGTTGGTGTTTATGAGAGATCCATATGAGGTTTTGGGAGTTGATAAATCGGCTACCCAAGATGAACTAAAAAGAGCATATAGAAAGTTAGCTAAAGAATATCATCCAGATCTAAACTCTGGAGATGAAGAGGCTTCTGAAAAACTTAAAGAAATTAATGAGGCTTTTTCAATTCTATCCGATGAGGAGAAAAGAGCCAGATATGATAGATTTGGAAAAGCCGCATTTGAACAAGGCGGTAATGGTGGCTTTAGTGGCTATGGTGCAGGCATGGGAGATATTTTCTCAGATCTTTTCGGCGATTTATTTGGAGGTCATAGATCTCAACAAAGAAGAGACCCTAATGCAAAACAGCGTGGAGCTGATTTAGAGATGAAGGTGTTAATTTCTTTTAGAGAGGCCGTTTTTGGTGGCGAAAAAGAGATAAGCTTTAGAAGAAAACAAACTTGTCATACATGTTCAGGCACTGGCGCAAAAGAAGGTACAGGTAAAGAAACCTGTTCTGTTTGCCATGGAAATGGACAAGTCCATAGGACTACAAATACTCCATTTGGACAATTTTCATCAGTTGAGACTTGTTCAAATTGTGGAGGAAGTGGTACTGTAATCAAAGAAAAATGTGATACATGTTCTGGGCATGGTTTTGAAAATCAAAACATGAAGATAAAAATTAAGATACCACAAGGGATTAGCAGTGGCCAAGTTATTACGATCAGAGGAAAGGGTAATGATGGAGCTAATGATGGTCCATCAGGTGACCTATATATAATAATATATGTAGAAGAACATGAAGTCTTCAAACGTTCAGGTAATGATGTTTACTATGAGCTACCTATTAGCATGATAACAGCTGCGCTAGGAAATACAATTGAGATTCCGGTGCTTAACGGTCTAAAAGACTATGAGATTCCAGCTGGAACGCAAAATGACACAAGATTTAGATTAAAGGGTGAAGGAATCACTGATTCTAGAACAGGAAGAACAGGAGACCTATACTTCGATGTTAAAGTAGTAATCCCTAAGAAACTTTCAAAAGAAGAAAAGGAAAAACTACAAGAATTTGCAGAAATATCTGGAGAAGATATAAACCCAGTACAAAGCAAAAGCTTTTGGGAAAAGATGAAGGAATTTTTTGAATAAGACTTTTCGAGTCCAAATTTTTCGAGAGCTCGGTCCTCAGGGCGAGGCTTGTTAGATAAGTAAAAAGTTCGCTGTTAATATATTTAGCAGCGAACTTTTTTTATCTAATCGTCGCCTCATCCCTTGCGGAGGCTTCGAAAAATTTGTCTCGAAAAGTATGGGGTTGGGTGTATGGACTAGGTTGGTGGTCGCTTTATTAATGAAGCTTCTTGTCTGCGGATTCCTCGCTTCGGACTTTTTGAGAAAAAGTATATGGGGTTGGGTGTATGGACTGTGTTGGTGGAGTATGGGAATAGTGAAGGGCTAGGTTGTAGGGAAGGATGTGAGATATCGCGAAGCGATATCTTCCTTTTTAGGTAAATATGGAGGCTTGCTTCGCAAGCTCCTATTTTTAATGCTATTGAGTGGTGCCAACCCCCCCAAGAAGCCCAAAATAGTGGAAACTTGGGGGGTGAAAATACGCCCCACA
>JAAYEL010000091.1 GCA_012728755.1 Tissierellia bacterium
ATCATCATTTTCCATCACTATCCTACTTCCATCTCTTAACTCTTCATTTCTGATTGATTCAATAAGTGATTTACCAGTTTTTTCATAATATTCTTTTGATTTTTCTAATTCTAATTTTAGTCTTAGAGGTATAAAACCATATCCATAAATTTGTCCATGTGGATGAGGTTGAGTAGTACCTACTTCTTTACCTCTATTTTCAAATGGAAAAATTGATTTAACATTCTTGTCTTTTTTAATCTCTAAATGACGTTCTTTCCATAAATTCACAAGTTCAACTATATGGTCAACAGGAAGTTGCCATAAAGATTTGTTGTGATCTGGTGAGTATAGTATTACTTCAGCTTTACCATAGGCTTTTTCAACCTTATAGAAATCTGTAGCAACATCATCAGGTTCTGGTGGATTTGGCATCATTGAAGGCCAGTCGTTGTCGTATTTCATAACCGTGTAATTATCAGGAACTCTTCCTGAACCAGGACAAAAAGCGCAATAATCTTTCGGCATATCTGGTCTATTTTGCCTATGTCCAGCTACTATTGTCCAATCACCAATAAGGGGATTATATCTATATTCTGCCATAATATCTCCTTTATATAATATGCGATAAATAAAGCTAAGCTATCAATAGTCTCAAATAATTGTGATAGAGAGTAGTGATAGCTAGGCTATATAGTATTAAATTATTTCTTTTGTAAGTATTTTCTTGAGTCTAATGCTACTGCAGCGATAATTAATGCACCCTTAATGAAAAGGATCCAATATGAAGATACGCCGATGTATACTAAACCGTAGTTAATAACTTGTAATAATACCGTACCTAAAATGATACCTGATATCTTACCGATACCACCTGAGAATGAAACCCCACCTATAACGCAGGCAGCGATAGCATCTAAGTCGTAGTTAGTACCAGTTACGATATTAGCATTTCCTATTCTTGGAGCTTCTAAGAAACCAGCGATACCGTACATAACACCAGCGATTAAGAATATAATCATGATGTTTTTATCAACGTTAATTCCTGATACTTCAGCAGCTTCTTTGTTACCACCAATAGCATACATGTTTTTACCAAGAACTGTTTTATTCCAAACAACCCACATAACAGCACAAGCTATCATAGCGTAAATTACTAAGTAAGGTAGTTCAAATGATCCTATCTGAATATTTCCTACTACAAAATTTCTATATGATTCCTTAAATCCTGTAAGTGGTTGAGCTCCCCATGGAGAAGCTGCGATAAAAGCTTGTAATAATGAATAAGCAATTAATTGTGTTCCCAAAGTAGCGATAAATGCATGTAGTTTAAGTTTAGCTACACCAAATCCGTTTAATAATCCAAATAACCCACCAACTAAGATCGCTGCTAAGAAACCAACGATTATTGGTAATTCACCAAGATTTGGGAAATATTTTTGAGCTAGGTCGCCAGCTTGAAGAAGTGCTGTAGAAACAGCTGCTGTTAAACCTAAAATCCTACCAGATGATAAGTCAGTACCAGCTAAAATGATTAGCCCACCAACTCCAAGAGACATAATAAGCTTTGTTGAAGCTTGATTTAACATATTGATTACGTTTCTTAAAGATAAGAAACTTGGTTCACGAATGATGATATATAAGATCAATGCTAGGATAACTAGGATTAATCCTTTGTCTATTAAAAATTCTTTAAAATTAAATTTTTTCTTTTGTTGTACTTGTTCCATAATTTACCTCTTATAAATACTTAGTGGCAAGAGCCATTACTTTTTCTTGATCTAAATCCTTAACATCTTCGATTCCTGATACATGACCATCACTCATAACCATGATACGATCACAGATACCAAATAATTCTGGCATTTCAGAAGAAATCACAATGATTGATTTTCCTTGTTTAGCTAAATCTATGATTAATTGATATATCTCGTATTTAGCACCAACGTCTATACCTCTAGTAGGCTCGTCTAATAGCAATACTTCAGGTTGAGTAAGTAACCATCTTCCAAGA
>JAAYEL010000092.1 GCA_012728755.1 Tissierellia bacterium
CATTCGTATCTTAGGGAAAATGTGACTGAACTGTCCCTAAGAGAGTAAACAAAATCATTGTCTCTTAGGGAAAAACGAGCTAAAGTGTCCCTACGAGAAAGCCAAGGTTTAGAAATCTTAGGGGTTCTTCTTAATAGAGGGTTTCGCTTTAGGCGAAACCTTTCTTTTTTGGTATAGAAGGTAAAGGAAAGTGGCCGGATGGCCACTATCTTTTTTTATAGAGAAACGCTGACGTGCTAGTATTGTCAAAACCCTAAAACTAGCACGTAAACCCACCTAAAAACCTACGTGCTAGTTAGCCCAAAACGCTAAAACTAGCACGTAAACCCACCTAAAAACTTACGTGCTAGTTTGACCAAAACATTAAAACTAGCACGTAAATGCTCAAAAAAGGTCTGCATCGAAGGATTTTCTGCTAATATATTTGGGGTTGATAGGCTTGAGTTACTAGAAAGGGGGTTATCTTTGCTTTGAATTGACCTGAAAAACTGTATTAGTTTAATGTGGTAATCAAAATATTAAAATAATTTCAAAATTTGATTTTGATTTGTGTTATTTGTCTTGAATATAGAGGGAGATGGTTATAAAGTTGATTTTTAGGGGGCTTTTATGTATGAAGTTGGAAATAATAATATTTATACTGGAAAATATTTGATTTAAACATATTTAGTTAAGAGACTTGATATAAGGATTTTATAATTGTAGAAATTTTTTTCATTCTACTAAAAGGTATGCTGAATATATAAATTGTATAAAAAATCATTATTTTTGTTAAATTTGAAAAGGGCAAATTTTGTGGGAATTTTTTAGGGAAATTTTGTGAAAAAATTTGATAAGTTTTTTGATTTTTGAATATAACGGGTGTATAATAAGTCACGAATAAATACTGATTGTTTTGTTCTTCTAAGATTTGAGCATATAGCTTGATTTGAAGGTCTTATTGGATCGAAGTGGTTAGTGTTTGGAAGGAGGCATTATGGAAGTAGATGTTATCAGAGAACTTATTTCTTTAGATAGAGAAGCTCAAAAAAGAGTTGAACAAGCCCATGAGATGAAGGTGAATTTGATTAAGAAAATCGCTGAAGATAAGAATAAAATTTCAAAAGAAGCTTGGGAAGAAGTAAAGAGAGAAGTTGATATAAGGAAAAAGGAATTGGATCAAGAGATACAAAATGAAGCCCAAGAAAATATGAATAGTTTTAAAGAGGTTTCAAGTAAAATTGAAACTATTTTTAATGAAAATAAAGAAGCCTGGCTAGATGAATTGTTTTCTCGTTGTATTGAATAGATTGGGAGGAAGGATATGTCATATGCTGCTGGTGCCATGAGTGCTAAGGCAAAAGCAATGTTTGGTAATCGTATTAAAGCATCTGATTATCAAATATTATTGCAGAAAAAAACTATTTCAGAAATAGCTTCTTACCTAAAAAAAGAAACATACTTTAGCAATGTATTATCTGGCATTAATGAGGTATCGGTTCATAGAGGGCAATTAGAAGCTTTGATTAGATTAGATCTATTTGATAGATTTAGTAACTTGATTAGATACTATAACACTGAGGAAAGTGAATTTTACAAATATATTATTATTGAGATTGAGATAGAACAGATTTTGGGAAGGATTAGAGCTTTTGAGATTTCAGATAATATTAATTTTATCTCAAAAATACCAACATATTTAGGCAAATATACTACATTTGATATCAATAAATTATTGAACATTAAAGATTACGACGAATTATTAGATTTACTTAGAAATACAGATTATTATCCGATTATTAACCAATATAAAGTCGATGATATTTCCGACTTTGATTTTAACTCTTTTGAATCAGCGTTAAGAAAATACTACTATGACAAAGTACTTAAGATACTAGATAAGGAATTTAGTGGAAAAGTAAAAAGTGATATTAAAGATGTTTACTTAACACGTATCGAACTTGAGAATATAACAAGAATCTATCGTCTCAAGAAATATTTTAATACACCACCAGAGGAAATAAGAAAACTTTTGGTTCCAATGTATTTGAGAATCAGTAAAAAAGAATTAGATGAAATGATTGATCATGTAGATGCTGATAAGATTTTTGATTATTTAGGTCAGACATCATATAAGCATTATATGGATGATAAGCAAAACATGTATATCGATTACCATACAAAAATGATACATTTTAACATTAATAAGAAATACCTAATGTTTAGTAGTGAACCGGATTTGGTCTTATTCACTTATATGGTGCTATCGGAAGTTGAGATACAAAATATCGTTGATATTATTGAAGGAGCTAGATATAATATCGCATCAGAAAAAATAGAACAATTACTTATATATTAGAAAGGAGGATTTATGGCAATTACTAAAATGAATCTAGTTACGATTCAGACTAATGTTAGTGACTATGATGATGTACTAATTAAATGTGCTAACTCAAAGTTATTTCACCCTGAATTGGCAGCTAGTGTTGTTAAGGATGAAGAGAATGCAAAGCTATTAACTGAAGAAAACATTTATTCAGATTATGTTAATACATTAAAGAACATCGCAAATAGTATTGGTCTTGAGATGACTCCAAAAGCGAATTCAAATAGAGAATATACTGTTGAGGAAATAGTAGAATTCATTCGTGAAGTAGAAAATCAATTTAAGGAAATTAGTGATTCTGTTGAGACTTATGTATTAACAGATGATGATAAAACCGCATTGGATGCACTAAAAGAATTTGATTTTAAGGAATTTCACGAAACACAGTATGTGGCTTTTGGTATGGGACGTTTACCAATTGAGAATCTTAAAAAGTTAAGGCTGTTAGAAGATAAGAAGTTTGTGATGACAAAGCTTCATACCACATCACATTATCATTGGATACTTTATGCGACAACAAATACTTATTTGAAAGAGACAAAAAAAATCATGGCAGGTATGTTTCTTGAAGAAATAATGATACCTCATGTTGATAGTAAAAAAGTAATAACAAAGTATGAAGATCAATTAGTGGACATATATACATATTGTTTTAATAGAAGCAAGTTATTTGAGCTTCATCATTATGTATCGATCATCGAAGGTAAATATACGATTGTGGGATTTGTTCCGGCTAAGAAAGTTGATGAGTTTAAGGGGAAATTGAAGGGTTGTATACGAATTTGGTAGTATCAGAACCAAGTGAAAAACCTCAATTGACTCCACCTACATTATTAAAAAATAATTGGTTCTTTAGACCATTTGAGCTTTTTGTAGATATGTATAGCTTACCAGCTTATAGCGATTTTGATCCTACAGTTTTTGTGGCAATTACTTATTGTTTGCTATTTGGGATTATGTTCGGTGATGTTGGACAGGGATTGTTGTTACTAATTGGTGGTTTACTAATCGAAGCCAAAACAAAGAATAAATTGGCTGGTGTTATCGGTCGTGTCGGTATCACATCAATGATTTTTGGATTCTTGTTTGGGTCCGTGTTTGGATATGAAAAAGTATTAACTCCAGTACACGAAGGTCTTTTTGGCATAAGAGGAAAATTATTTCACGTAATGGCAAACTCAAGCACGATGGTATTATTAATTGGTGCTGTATTAATTGGCGCAGTTTTAATACTCACAACTATGATTGTAAATATGTTATTGAATATTAAGCATAAAAAATGGGGTGAAGTCTTATTTAGTCAAAATGGTTTAGCTGGTTTTATCTTTTATGGATATCTTCTTTTAGGCATCGGATTACCAGTTCTTTATCCTGGAGTGAATATAATGACTAAGCCTCTTATGGCAATTTTTATAGGAGTTCCTGTACTATTGTTCTTCTTCAAGGAACCTTTGACACATCTAATCGAAGGAAAAGGTATAGTTCCTAAAGGTGGCTGGGGTGGTTTCATATTGGAAACATTCTTTGAAGTTTTTGAAATCATGCTAAGCTTTGTTACTAACTCAATGTCATATCTTCGTGTAGGCGGATTCGTATTGAGCCACGCTGGAATGATGCTTGTAGTTATGACTCTTGTTGAAATGACAGGAGGTGCAGGACCTGTAGTACTAATTATTGGTAACCTATTTGTTATGGCATTAGAAGGATTAATTGTAGGTATACAAACCCTACGTCTAGAATATTATGAAATGTTTAGCCGTTACTTTACTGGCGGCGGAAGAAAATTTACGCTTATGGCGTCTAAAAACTAAGGAGGAAAATTATGTTATCTATATTTGAAATGTTTTTACCACTAATCGCAGTAGTACTTGCGATATTACCACTAATTATTATGGCTAGAAATCCAGAAGCAAGCAAAAATGGAAAAGTCAAACTTATATCTCAAACCTCAATATTTGCAGGTGTATTTGTGTTAGCAATGGTATTTCAGCTAAATCAATTCTCATTAGCTGCAGGAGAAGTTGCTGTAAATGCTATAACAGGAACTAATGCACAAGGTTTAGGATTTTTAGCAGCTGCTTTAGCAACATCAGCTTCAGCAATAGGAGCAGGTATAGCAGTAGCTGCAGCAGCACCAGCAGCAATTGGTGCGATATCTGAAAATTCTGAAAACTTTGGTAAAGCTATTATCTTCGTAGCTCTTGGAGAAGGGGTTGCTATATACGGTCTTTTAATATCTATATTAATAATCAACAAATTATAGGAGGCGTTTTGTGAAAGCTTTTTGTATTAGTGACAATATAGACACACAAATTGGTTTAAGGCTTGCTGGTATCGAAGGAGTGGTATTAAGAGAGAGAGAAGATATCTTAAATCAACTTAATGCATGTATTCAAGATGAAGAAATAGCAATAGTCTTGATGACTACAAGAATTGTGAATACCTGTCCTGATATCATCTTTAATATGAAACTGACATCACACAAACCTTTGTTAGTAGAGATTCCAGATCGTCATGGATCAGCTAAAGTAGGGGAGACTATAGACCGTTATATTAGTGAAGCAATAGGACTAAAACTGTGAGGAAAAGAATATGATAAATGATAATGAAGTCCTTCAAAAAATAACTGAAGATATTAATGATCAAGCGTCTATAGTTGTAGAAGTAATATATTATGAAGCTGATTCATTAGAACAAGATCAAATTAGAGTTTTTAAAGAGGGACTAAGCAAAGAAATAGAAACATATAAAGAAAAAGAATTAAGTGAATTAACTTTATTAGCAGCTACTCAAGCTTCTCAAAACAAGTTAAAAACAAAAAGAGATTTATTAGCCATTAGACAAGGTTTAGTAGATGAGCTAGTCGTGCAAGTTAGCGAAAAATTAAAAGATTTCGTAGCTTCTAATGAGTATAGTAAATTCTTAGAAAAAAAAGTAGACTTACTATCTCTTAACGATGATGAGGGCTACTTTGAGATAAGAGAAGAAGATGTAGATTTGCTTAAGAGCATCTTAAAGAAAAAATCACTTAATACAGAAATAAGAGTATCTAATCTTCGAATTGGAGGATTTAGATATACAAATTTATCTAAAGGATATGAAGTTGATCATACTTTAGAAACAAGTTTAAAAAACCAAATTCAGTGGTTTAGAAACCATTCTGGATTTACTATATAGAAAGCAGGGTGAAATATGAATAATACAGTTTATTCTATTAATGGTCCCGTAGTTACAGTGAAAAATGCTAGCGACTTTAAGATGCTAGAAATGGTTTTTGTTGGAAATGCAAGACATTTAGGTGAAGTAATTGGTATTACTGATGCTAAAACAACAATCCAGGTATACGAGTCAACTACAGGGCTTAAACCAGGAGAACCAGTATTTTCTTCAGGAAATTTACTATCAGCACATTTGGGCCCTGGAATTATCAAGAATATTTTTGATGGGATTCAAAGACCACTTAAAGAAATAGCAAAAACTCAAGGAGCCTTTCTATCTCAAGGTCAAGCCGTCCCATCACTTGATGAAGAAAAGAGCTGGGATGTTACTATAAAAGTTAAGGAAGGAGATTTAGTAAAAGGTGGAGACATCTTTGCTACTTGTCCAGAAACAGATTTGATAGAACATAGAAGTATGATTCCAGTTAATTTAGCAGGTAAGATAGTAGAAGTAGTTAATGATGGAAAATACAAAATTACAGATGTATTAGTTAAACTTGAAGATGACATGGGTGAAGTCCACAACATAACTTTGGTCCAACAATGGCCTATTAGAACTCCTAGACCTGTTAAAAAACGTAATCCAATCTCAATTCCATTAATAACAGGACAAAGAGTAATCGACACTCTATTTCCAATAGCAAAGGGTGGAGCAGCAGCTGTACCTGGTGGATTTGGTGCAGGAAAGACAATGACTCAACATCAAATAGCAAAATGGTGTGATGCTGATATAATCGTTTATGTTGGATGCGGAGAACGTGGAAACGAAATGACACAAGTATTGGAAGAGTTTAGTGAACTAGTAGACCCAAAATCTGGCAAACTATTATTAGATAGGACAGTTTTGATAGCTAATACGTCAAACATGCCAGTAGCGGCTAGAGAAGCAAGCATATATACCGGCATCACATTAGCTGAATACTATCGTGATATGGGTTATCATGTTGCGATTATGGCGGATTCAACATCTCGTTGGGCTGAAGCCCTTCGTGAGATATCTGGACGTTTGGAAGAAATGCCAGCTGAAGAAGGATTTCCAGCATATTTACCTTCAAGAATATCTCAATTTTATGAACGTTCAGGATATATGGAAAATCTAAATGATACACAAGGTTCTGTTACTATAATTGGTGCAGTATCACCACAAGGTGCAGACTTTTCTGAACCGGTAACTCAAAATACTAAAAGATTTGTTCGTGCTTTTTGGGCACTAGATAAGTCATTAGCCTATGCTAGACATTTCCCAGCAATCAACTGGAATATTAGTTATAGTGAGTATTTTGATGACTTAGAAAAATGGTATAAGGAAAATGTCGCTAGAGACTTTTCATCTCTTAGAAATGAGATGGTACAAATTCTTCATGAAGAAAGTCAACTTATGGAGATAGTAAAATTAATTGGTTCAGATGTGTTGCCAGATGACCAAAAGCTAGTAATTGAGATAGCAAAGGTAATTCGTGTAGGATTTTTGCAACAAAATGCATTTCACCCAGATGATACATTTGTACCTTTTGAAAAACAATATAAAATGTTAAAGGTTATCTCATATCTTTATGAGCAAACAAAGACATATATAGCTAAAAAAGTTCCAGTAAGTCTTATCGCTAAGACCGGAATTTTCGATCTAATTATCAAGATTAAATATGATATACCAAATAATAATATTGCATTGCTAGACACTTACTATGATAAGATAGACGATGCTCTAAAAACCATTCTTTAGAAAGGAGATGTTATGAGTTTACAATTATTAGGATTAAATGAAATATCTGGATCGCTTGTCGCTTTAGATAATGTAGAAAATGTATCTTTTGAAGAAATGGTTGAGATTGAGTTAAAAGATGGGTCAATAAGAACTGGAAGAGTCGTTCAAATCGAAGGGAAAAAGGCAATGATTCAGGTATTTGAAGGTACTACAGGACTTTCAAAGACAAATACGAAAACAAGACTTTTGGGTCATCCAATGGAACTTGCACTTTCAAGAGAAATTTTGGGAAGAGTTTTTGATGGAGCAGGAAAACCTATAGATGGACTTGGTGAAGTTTACGCTGAAAAATTTATGGATATTAATGGGCTTCCATTAAATCCAGTGACAAGACAATATCCTAGAAACTATATCAATACAGGTATATCTTCAATTGATGGATTAAATACATTAATACGTGGTCAAAAACTTCCAATTTTTTCAGGAAGTGGTATGCCACATGATAAATTAGCTGTACAAATAGTTAGACAAGCACAAATAGCAGATGAACAAGGCAAAAATTTTGGTATTGTCTTTGGAGCTATGGGAGTAAAAAATGATGTCGCAGATTATTTTAAGCGTTCGTTTGAAGAAACAGGAGTTATGGAAAAGGTATGTATGTTTATCAACTTATCTAATGACCCAATCATCGAAAGAACACTTACACCTAGATGCGCTTTAACTGCTGCAGAATATTTAGCATATGATTTAGGTATGCATATATTAGTTATTCTTACAGATATAACAGCTTATTGTGAAGCTCTGCGTGAGTTCTCAAGTAGTAAAGGAGAGATACCAGGAAGAAAGGGATATCCAGGATATCTATATTCTGATTTAGCCTCTTTATATGAAAGAGCTGGGATTATCGAATCGTCAGAAGGCTCAGTGACACAAATCCCTATATTAACAATGCCAAATGATGATATCACTCATCCAGTGCCAGACTTAACAGGATATATCACAGAAGGACAGATAGTACTAGATAGAAATTTACATCAAAATGGTATCTATCCACCAATTGGTCCATTAGCATCATTATCAAGATTGATGAAAGATGGGATAGGTGAGGGATATACACGTAAAGACCATCAAGATGTAGCAAATCAATTATTCGCCTCTTATGCTAGGGTAATAGATGCTAGATCTTTGGCTTCCGTTATAGGTGAAGATGAACTATCTGAAACTGATAAGAAGTTTATGGAGTTTGGTAGATTGTTTGAAAAAGTATTTATAGGACAAGGTTTTAATTCAAAAAGATCCGTTATTGAGACGATTAATCTAGGATGGGCTTTGTTATCTACATTGCCAGAATCAAGCTTAGATAGATTAGATCCTGAATTGATTCATCTGCATTATAGCCCTGAAACAGCACAAAGAACAATTAGACTAATAACTGAAGGTGATAACTAATGTCAAATCAAGTATTTGCTACTAAGGGAAACCTAATCAATTCAAAAAAGTCCTTAGAACTTGCTAAGATGGGATATGATTTGATGGATCGTAAGCGTAATGTTTTGATCCGTGAGATGATGTCACTTGTAGATAAGGTAAAAATCCTAAGGGATGATATCACACAAAGCTATTCACAAGCTTATTATTTGCTTCAGCAAGCTAATGTATCAAATGGACTAATAACATCTATAGCAAATCAAGTGCATATTGAAAAAGATGTGCAAATATCATATAGGTCCGTAATGGGAATTGAGGTACCAACAGTTATCTATGAACATAAAGAACCAAAGATGGAGTATGGATTTGAGATATCATCATCAAGAGTAGATGAAGCATTCGTTCAGTTTAATAGGGTAAAAGACCTTACTATGATTTTAGCAGAAGTAGATAATAGTGTTTACAGACTTGCTAATGCCATTAGGAAAACACAAAAAAGAGCAAATGCACTTAAAAATATCTTTATTCCTAATTTAGAAGATCAAATCAAATTTATTACAGAAGCTTTAGAGGAAAAAGAGCGAGAAGAATTCTCTAGACTTAAAGTTATTAAATCAAATAAACAAAAAAACCTTGAAGATTAATTCAAGGTTTTTTTGTGAAATGAAAGAATAAATTATAAGAAAAATCTGATTATGTTGTATAATAGGTACAAGTAAAAAATTCGGAGGGAATTTGTGAAAAATTATTTTATAAAAGTATTAAATGGTATGGCTTTAGGGCTATTTTCATCATTATTAATTGGACTTATTCTTAAGCAAATCGGTGTATTAGCTAATATTGAGCTATTAGTTAAGTTTGGAGATATGGCACAAAGGCTTATGGCACCTGCCATTGGTGCTGGTGTGGCGCATGCTATTGGAGCGCCAGGCTTAGTAATCTTCTCTTCTATGATAGCAGGAGCTATAGGTGGAGGAGCTGTTAATACGATTGATGGCCAAGCGATAATAAGTATAGGTGAGCCAGTTGGGGCTTTTGTATCGGCTTTAGTAGGGGCTGAAGTAGGTAAGAGAATAGCGGGAAAGACTAAAGTAGATATCATTTTAGTGCCTGCGACTGTTATAATAGTAGGTGGGATCGTAGGATATTATTTAAGTCCAGCTATAGCAAAATTTATGAATGCTATAGGAGAGATTATAAACTTTGCTACTAAACAGCAACCATTTGTCATGGGGATCATAATCTCATCAGTCATGGGAATAGTACTTACTTTACCAACAAGTTCTGCTGCTATAGGCATAAGCTTAGGTCTTAATGGTCTTGCAGCTGGTGCTGCTGTTGTTGGTGGAGCTAGTCATATGATTGGTTTTGCGGTTGCTTCATTTAAGGATAATGGATTTGGTGGGCTTATATCACAGGGACTGGGAACATCAATGTTACAAATATCAAATATAGTAAAAAAACCAATAATTATGTTACCAGCAGTTATCACATCTTTGATATTAGGTCCAGTATCAACAGTATTATTTAAAATGGAAGCTACACCAGCCGGATCAGGCATGGGAACAAGTGGTCTAGTAGGCCAATTCTCAACTTATGAGGTAATGGGTAATTCGGGATTATTGGGCATTTTATTACTTAATTTTATCTTACCTGGAGTGATATCATATATAGTGACTAGCATTATGAGAAAAAAAGGGCTTATCAAGCCTGGAGATATGTCACTTACGACGAATAAATGATAACTTGATTATGTAGTTATATTTATGATAAACTTAACAAGTTAAGGAGAAAGATTTGAAAACAACAAGAGGAGATAAAGTTTTAGTTGTTTTATTGTCGATTTTTAGCTTATTTATAGCAATTTACTTTGCAAACCTAGGTACTAAGTATTCTGAAAAATACGTTAGTGTTCAGGTTAATGGAGAAGAGATCAAGAAAATACAGTTTTCTTATGAAATGATTGGAAAGACTTATGAGATAAAAACTGAATTTGGTAGAAATGTTATTGAATTAGGCGAGGATAGTGTAAGAGTAATAGAAGCTGATTGTCCTGATCAACTTGACGTTAAGCAAGGAGCCATAAGTAGGCCTGGACAATTATTGGTTTGTTTACCTAATAGATTAATCGTAGAGATTAAAGCAGAAAACGAGAAAAATGAAGAAAATCAACCGACAATAGATAGCTATAATTATTGATTATGGATAAATTAAGACAATTAGTATTTACATCGCTTTTGGTATCAATAGCTTTGGCAGTATCATTAATAGAACAAATGATACCCATGCCATTTGCCATACCAGGAGCAAAACTAGGATTATCTAATATGATTATCTTGGTAGCAATGATTTTATTTGGGTTTAAGAGAGGATTTCAAGTAGCCATCTTAAAGTCAGTTTTATTAATGCTTGTAACTGGATTTGGACCCAGTTTTTTATATAGCTTTGCAGGAGCGATATTTTCAACCTGCTTAATGGGGTTAGCGTTAAGGTTTACCACTAAGTACTTTAGCACTATTGGTATTAGCATTATTGGGGCAGTAGCTCATAATTTTGCACAAATATCAGTTGCTAGTGTCATGCTTAGTAGTGTGATGGTATACACTTATTTTCCCGTACTTACTATGATTGGTATGTTAACTGGATACTTCGTAGGTATTGGAGCGCACAATGTATCTTCACATCTAAAGAAGATACTTTAACCGAGGTAAAATGGAAGTAAATAAAAAGACAATTAAAGATTTAAGTGAAGAAAAAAGACCGATGGAAAAGCTAATCAACTATGGAGTAGCTAATTTATCAGATAAAGAACTATTAGCCATATTGATTGGAAGTGGTACTCGTGACCATAATGCGATAGAATTGGCACAAAAGATTCTGGAAGAAGATTTTCTAGATAATCAATTGCTATTTGCATCAGTAGAGGAGCTAATGCAGATTAAAGGTATAGGTATAAGCAAATCAACTAGGATAGTTGCTGGCTTAGAGCTTGGAAAAAGACTTGGTATGATAGATAGATATAATCAGATATCATATAATAATCCAGAAACTGTTGCGGAGTATTTTTACTCTCATTATCAACAATCATCTACAGAAGAATTTGTAGTATTGATATTAGATTCAAAAAACAAGTTGATTGCGTTAGAAACCATATCAGTAGGCACGATAAACTCAACGATTGTTCACCCAAGAGAAGTTTTTAAAGGGGCTATTAAGAGAAGTGCCAATGCTATAATACTTGTACACAATCATCCAAGTGGAGATCCTACTCCAAGTGATGAAGATATAAGGATTACTAAGCGATTAGCAGAAGTAGGAGAGATAGTAGGTATAAAGGTACTAGATCATATAGTAGTTGGGAAAAACAGACATATAAGTTTAAGAGAAAGAAATATTATTTAGGGGTTAAGATGAAGTATTTTAGAATATTTGCTAAGAACTTGGCTATTGATTTGGGAACAGCCAATGTATTAGTCCATGTAGAAAAAAAAGGAATAGTTTTAAATGAGCCAGCTGTTGTTGCTATTGACAATAACTCAGGAGAGTTAATAGCTTTTGGGCATGAAGCATTTAATATGATAGGTAAGACACCAGAGAATATATCTGTTGTTAAACCTTTGGAAAATGGAGTCGTATCAGATTTTGATATTACTAAGATATTGCTTGAGCATTGCATAAAAAATGCAATGCCAGGCTTTTCCTTAATCCAACCAAATGTTATTATCACAGCTCCTGCTGGAGTATCAGATGTCGAACTTAGGGCAATTGAAGATGCTTGTATATATTCTGGTATAAGAGGCGTTTATATAGTTGAAGGAGCGCTTGCTGCTGCAATTGGTTCTGGTATGGATATAGATAAACCAACAGGACATATGATAGTAGATATGGGAGCTGGAAATATCGAAATCGCCATACTTAGCTTAAACGGTATTGTTGCATCCAACACTATCAATTTTGGTGGAGACTATTTGAATCAAAAAATAATCGACTACATTTATGAAAAATATGCCGTAAATATTGGATTTCAAACAGCAGAAAATCTAAAGATAAAAATAGGTGCTGTTGATACAAGTAATGAGAATAAGAGTATAGATGCCAGTGGTAGAGATATCATAACAGGTATGCCAAAAACAGTTAGAGTATATGCTTCTGATGTTAATGAAGCTATATTCAATGAATTAACATATATTATTGATAAGATTCAATATATCCTTGAAAAAAATCCGCCAGAATTATCAAGTGATATCATTAGAAATGGAATATATCTAACAGGAGGAAGTTCATTAATAGATGGTCTTGCTGATTTTATTGAGCAATCTTTAGACATAAAAGTAATAAAATCAGAAAATCCTTTTGAAGATACAGTAATAGGTGCAGGTAAAATGATAGAACGTTTAGAACAATATAAGACTAATAGGAAGTAAAGATGTTATATTATAGAAAAAAAGAGAGTAATAAAAAACATTATCTTAAGATAATTATATTGATTGGTATTATCATTCTTTCACAAGTATTGCCTGTAGCTAATAGAGTTTCATCAAATATTGCTTTGACAATATTAAAGCCAGTAAACCAATTTACAAGTTTTGTTACTACAGAAACTCAACTTTTAATTGATAATTTATTTGGTTCAAAGCCAAATCGTGATAAAGTAGAAGAATTGACTTATGAAAATAATGAATTACAAAACGAAAATAACCGTCTTAGAATGATAATAAATGAAGATGATATTCTAAAAAGTAAAGCATCTCTAGAGCAAAATAGAGATTTAATAAAAGCTAGTGTGATAGCAATAGACAACAACAAGACTTTTAATAATTTTATCATTGATAAAGGTGAGACTTCTAATGTATCGGTTGGAGATATTATAGTTGGTGCTTATGCTACATCAGATAAAGAATCTCCTGGAGCTTTAGTGGGTAAGGTAGAAGAAGTATATTTGAACACTAGTAAGGTAGGATCAATTATGGATGATAAATTCAATCTTACTTTTATGCATGCTAACACAAATGGCTTTGGGGTTATTAATACGAGATTTTCAGGTTTACTAGAAGGATATATGCTAGATAAATCTGTTCTTATAGAAAAAGGCGATACTGTACTAACATCAGGTATTGGTGGAGTATACAACAAAGGTATACTAATTGGTACGGTTGAAGAGGTTAGCGAATCGACTGATGAGTTAACAAAGTTAGTTAAGATAAAAAGTCCTATTGACTTTAATAGGATATATGATGTATTTATTATGAAAAATCAAGGAGAAGCAAATGAGTAAAGTTAAGATGTTTATCCTGTTTCTTGTAAGTATATTTTTAGATATGACGATTTTACCAAAGTTTAGTATATATGGAATCGCTCCATCGATGGCTATCGCGGTTATCGTTATAGTATCTATGCATGCAAAATCAGATAAAATCACGTATTATGGTATTTTTCTTGGGCTAATTTTTGATATAGTTTTTGGTAAGATACTAGGTCTGAGGGCATTATCATTTTACCTGATTTCTTATTATACATTTAAGAATAGAAAATTTGCTGGAGCTACTTTTAGCTATGGATTAATAGCGGTTTTTGTGTCTGTACTAGTGCATGAGATGTATTTACATATTGCTAATATGGTAAGAGTTGGTGCTGTTAATTTAGGGCAAACAGCAAATTATTTAATGAGATATGTATCATTATCACTAGTAATCAATGTAATAGTATATATTGTGTTGTATTTTATTATTGATAGGGTGATAAAATCAGAAAAAAGGAAATTTTTCTATTAAGGAGAAATAGATGAAAAAAAATAGACTGACGTTTATAGGTCTGATATTATTGTTAGCTTTCGCTGCTTTAGCGCTTAGGTTATTCGATATTACTTTAGTTAATGGGGAATACTATAGAGAACAAGCAGATAATAGCAGGACTAAACAAATAAATAAGAAAGCTGCTAGAGGAAATATCTATGATGCCAATGGACAGCTTTTGGCTGGTAATGTACCAGTATATAACCTAAACGTCTATATGGATAGATTTAATATGGTATCTCAAGAAGAGAAAAATGATGTCTTACTCGATCTTGTTCACATCTTGGAAGAGGATGGGGTTTCTTATCTTGAGGATTTTTTTGTTGATATTTACGAATATAAGTATCAATATGATGGTGAGTATTTTACGAATAAACAAACTCCTAGAGAAAAGATGGTTGATATTATCGTAGATAATAATTTAGTTGAAGATATCTTAAACTCTAGAGAAGAAGTTGGTAGTGAGAAAAAACTTGTATATTATCCTGTTAATCGAATTATAGATTATCTGGAATCAAAAGGAAAAAGTGTCCCTATTGAGGTTGATTTGACTGATGGGATAAAGCTTAATTTCATAAATAATGATAGGTATAAACAACTTGTTGCATCAGAGGATATTAGACAATCGGATAGTGCATATAGCTTTTTACTTAGATACATTAAGGATGATAAATCGCTATTCTATAATTTATTGCAACACCCATTAAGTAGAAAAGTGGTTTATGATATAGCTAGGTCTAAAGACATTGACACTGGATTGGTTATTACAGATATAGCTTATGTATCTGATTTAAGATTTTTAGAAAATAAAGCTAATCTTCACAGATATTCTTCTAAGGTTTCTTTAACATCAAATGCTAAGGATGATTTCTTGAATCTAGTTAAAGACAATACTCTTGATAAACTAATAAGTTCTGTGACAATTGATAGCCAAAATAAGGTAATCGTACCTGCAGAGATTTTGATCAATAAGATTAATTCACTAGGCATTGAATCGGAAGTTTCTTATGAGATAGACCAAGAAAATGAAGTAATCAAGCTTAAATACATCGAAGATAACGATAAAGAGGAATCACCAATTGATTATTTGATTAAAGTTGCTAAAGAAAATAACCTTATCGATAGCTTCATATTAGATCCAAATGTCGTTTCTATGTCTGAACAAAGCTTGTTTGACTCTGGGATATACCCAAGAATATATAGTAGCGATTGGACTTATGTTTACCAACGTGAGAAGGCAGATCTTTTGACAAGAAATAGAGTTGACGAGGGCACTTCGGCTCAAGACTTAATTGATGTCTATCTTGATAGATACAAGCTACAAGGATTTGATAAGTATGAGTCGTTTGGGATTATATCTGTATATAACAAGATTAATTCTAAGGGATATAGAGCCTATGAACCAGTGACATTAGCATATAATATTAGCGAGAGGACTTTGGTTGAGATTGAAGAAAAAATGCCTAAAAATTTAGGCTTTGAAGTTGTTATTCAACCAAGCAGATATTATCCAAATAGAACTACACTTGCCCATACGCTTGGTTATTTGGGTAGGATATCAGAGGATTATGAGATTCAAGAATATATTGAGTATCGTAAATACGATGGTGATGATGTAGTTGGTAAGACAGGACTTGAGGAAAGTTTTGAGGACACTTTGAGAGGGACAAATGGTAAGACTGTTGTATATACAGATGTTATGGGAAATACGACAGATACACTGTTAGAAGTGCCTCCAGTGCCTGGTAATAACCTTTATACGACTATAAATTTGGACTTACAAAAAGAAGTTGAGAGCATATTAAAAGATGCTATCTATGCTAAATCTACAGATACGAAATATGACTCATTTTACGGAAAATTTAATATGAGACATGTTGCTGATATACAAACTGCTGCAGCTATAGTAACCGATGTAAAAACGGGAGCAATTTTAGCTTCTGCATCGTATCCTTCATATGATCCTAATATGTTTGTAAATGGGATTTCTAATACAGATTGGAATTCACTACAGGGTGTAGGATTTGAGAGTGTTTATGCAGCAAGACCTTTATTTGACATGGTATTGCAAGGTGCGATGCTGCCTGGATCTACTTTTAAGACTGTTGTTTCTTTAGCAGCTCTTGAGAATGGATTGGATCCTGAACAAAAGATTACATGTTACGGATTTATAGATATTGGTAATACTAGATTTAATTGTTTAATATATACAAACACTGGTGGGACTCATGGACCGATAAATCTTTATGAGGCTTTAGAGGTTTCATGTAACTACTATTATTATGCTTTAGGTTTAGGTAGAAATCCTAAACAAGAAGGACAATTAGACGTGTTAGTGTCATTAGCTGATATCGAAAGAACAGTTGATAAGCTTAAATTGAATAAAGCTACAGGAGTAGAGATAAATGTTCCTCATGAGAGTTCAGGATATTCTCCAAGTTTATATGGGAAACAAAATTTGGTTAAGAGCACATTAAGACAGTTTTTGACTAATAATTTAAGCAAATATATAAAAGAAGATGTTAAAGTAAGTGATGATATACTTAAAAGCCGTCAAAATGAGATTATTAGCTGGGTTGATAAAGGGACAGATATGTCTAGAAATGAAGTTATTTCTGAATTAGAAAGGCTTGAATTTGAAGCTCTAAAACCTTTAGATGGTGAGTATACTGGATTAGCAGATATAGTTAAGTATAGCTACTTAAATCAAGCAATTTGGACTGAATCAGACTCATTAAATATGGTTATCGGACAAGGACAAAACTCTTATACTCCGATCCAAGTTAACCAATTGGTTTCAACAATAGCTAAAGAGGGCAAACTAGTAAAGCCAACATATGTTAAAGAAATTAAGAACTATGATAATACAAAGAGCATATATACAAATGAACCAGTAGAAGAGACTATAGGTATTGATTCTGAGCATTTTAAACATGTTAAAGAAGGAATGAGAAGAGCAGCTCTAAATTCGAGAGCATATAATAGATTACCTTTTAGGGTTGGTACGAAAACTGGTACATCATCTAGTGACAGTATAAATCCTATCACTGGAAAAAACTTTGAATCTAATGTATGGGATATGTCATTCTCACCATTTGAAAACCCCGAAGTAGCAGTTACTGTAGTTTTAGTTCAAGGTAGTGTAAGTAGTGATGCTTCTCAAGTAGCAGCTGATATTCATTATGCTTACAATAAGTATGTCAAGAAAGATCCAACATTTGATTTGGTTCGTGGACAAGAGGCCGTTCAAGGTGAACAAGACTTAACACAAGCACAAGTTGATGAGGATACAAATGTTGCTGAAGAGGAACATGACCATAATCACGACCATGACCATGATCATGTAGATGAGACATTAACGGTATTTGGTAATGAGAATTATACACCGGTTGATTTTAGTGAAAATAACGGAGAGGATGAGTAGATGAAATTAAGATATTTGTATTTTGAAGATCTTAAAAGGGATAGTCAATATTTAAAATCATTATTGAAACATTTTGATGATAATAATGTTTTATTGATTAATCTAGTTCAAGGGTCGCGTAAAGTAGAGATTGACTTTGAGATAGAAAACTATATCATCTACAATGTATACGATCTTCTTGATAATATCGTTAATTTTGACAAGGCAGTTTATGAAATATTTCCAAACCTTTATATACTACCATCATCATTTAAAGCTAGAGATGAGATAATTGATGTAGATAAGATAATTGAGTCAATTCCTGAAGATGAGGATTATGAGTTTGACTATATATTCGTTATATACGATGAATATATAAAACTAAAAGACTCCGCTGAAAAAATCGTGTTTACATCTGACGAAAATACTATCAAAACAACTATATGTCCACATAGATTAGTGGTGATAGATGCAAAAATAAATGCTAATATGAATAATATAATTGGCAGGATTAGAGAAAAAGAATTAGAAAAAAGCTTATACACGATAGCCGAAAATATTAAGAACGATACTGTTATGGATAATTCAAGTGAATCTTTCATAGACAAGATAAAGAAATTCTTTGAGAAGTGATAATATGGATACGAATTTTGCTTATTTATATAAAGAAAATGATGATATATTTTTTGGTATTTTTAACGAAGGTAAAATGGTATTTTTTGAAAATTTTAATTCGTTAAAAGGAAATATTTACCGTGGGAGAATCCTAAAATATGTTAAATCTCTAAGAGCATATATAGTTGATATTGGTTTAGAAAAAAATGCTTTACTTAGAACTAAGGATATATATTCTGATGCTAAGATCTCAGATGATGTTGTCGTTGAACTTGTAAGTGAAGTTAAGGGTAATAAGCTTCATGAAGTAACAGGAAAGTTTACCATTACGGATGGATATCTAGTTTTTTTGAATGATATTAGATCTAAAGATGGTAATCCTAACATTTTTAAAAGAACTCTTGCCAAAAATATGCCTCAAGAGGTATTAGATCAAAGTTATGAGAATCTTTTAGAGGAGTATCAACTGTTAAAAAAGGAAGAAATCTTGTTACCAACACCTAAATTCTTAAGAGAAAATACTAGGCTAAGAGATATTTTGTTAAAACAAGAAAGACCAATTCTATCAAATGTTAATATTAAAGGATTGGATAATGTCATATTTGATAAAGAATTTAATCCTAAATATAATTCTATAATCGCAAAAGGAAATATGGAATTAAGAGATAGGACAATTAGATTTGATAATAACACATCTTTGGTGTTTAATGATACTGAAGCTCTTACTGTGATTGATGTTAATGCAGGTGCTTTTGAGATAAATACAGATAAAGAAGCAATGAGCGTTGAAGTGAATACTTATATGTGTGATGAGATAGCTAGACTAATCTCAATAAAAAATATTAAGAAGATGATAGTAATTGATTTTCTAAGGATGAATTTTAGGGATAATAGATATAGAGTAGAGAAATCTATGAATGAAGCATTGAAGAAATATAAGGTCAAATTCAAGATTTTTGGATTTACAAAGATGGGATTATTTGAGATAATTGTACAATAATCGTTGACATATGAATGTTGACAATGTATAATATTTGAGTGTGTAAACCGCACGAATTTAGGTTTAAAGCTTAGCGCCTAAGTCGGCGAGTAAATGAAAAGAGGAGGTGCACGCATGTACGCAGTGATATTAACAGGTGGTAAACAATACCAAGTTAAAGAAGGAGATATTATCAAAGTAGAAAAACTTGACGTTGAACAAGGATCTACAGTTGATTTTAATGAAGTACTATTAATTTCTGGTGAAGGAAGCACAGCAGTTGGTTCCCCATATGTTGAAGGTGCTAAAGTATCTGCTGAAGTTTTAGAACATGGTAAAGGCAAAAAAATCGTTGTTTTCAAGTACAAAGCTAAAAAAGGCTATAGTAAAAAACAAGGTCATAGACAACCATATACAGCAGTAAAAATTAGCTCTATTCAAGGATAATGATAGAGATATTATTAAAGACAAGAGATAAAAAGATTATTGGATTTGAATCTTCTGGCCATGCGAATTATGCAGCGGCAGGTGAGGATATAATATGTGCAGCAGTGTCTGCATTAACTATAAATTCAATAAACACATTGGAAGAAGTATTAAAACTTGGAGACAAGATTAAATATACTTTTGATGAAAATGAGATTACATTAGATATAAACCCAGAAATTTTAGATGAGGCAAGATTGCACGACACACAGGTAGTTTTGAGAAGTTATGAACTCGGAATTATATCTATAATTAAAGAATACGAACATTCAAAAGATTTTGAAGATTTTATTAGTCTATACTACAGGGAGGTGTAGAGATGTTAAAAATGAATTTACAGTTTTTTGCTAGTAAAAAAGGGGTAAGTTCTACTAGAAACGGTAGAGACTCAAGAGCTAAAAGACTTGGCGTTAAAAGAGCAGACGGACAATTCGTTTTATCTGGAAACATTTTGGTTAGACAAAGAGGTACTAAAATACATCCAGGACTAAATGTAGGTAAAGGTTCAGATGATACTTTATTCGCTACATTAGACGGAATTGTTAAATTTGAAAGAAAAGGTAAAGACAAAAAGCAAGTAAGTGTTTACCCAACAGAACAATTAGCGTAAAGAAGTAGCTTACCTTTTAAGGTAAGCTCTTTTTAATAGAGGGGAAATTATGTTTTTAGATATTGTAGAAATAAATCTTAAATCCGGTAATGGTGGCGATGGCGCTGTTGCATGGAGAAGAGAAAAATTTGAACCATCTGGGGGACCAGCTGGTGGCGATGGAGGTAATGGTGGATCTATTATTCTTGTCGCTGATAGAAATGTACAAACATTGATGGATTTCAAATTTAAGAGACATTATAAAGCCAATAATGGAGAAAATGGAAGAAACAAAAAACAGTACGGAAGAAAAGCGGAAGATTTATACTTAAAAGTTCCGATAGGGACATTAGTTAGAGAAAAAAATAGTAAGAAATTGATTTTTGACCTAAATCATGACGGTCAAGAATTTATAGTAGCCAAAGGTGGTAAAGGTGGTAGAGGTAACGCAAAGTTTACAAGTTCGACTAGACAAGCACCTAGATTTGCTGAACCTGGCGAAAAAGGACAAGAAATCGATGTTATATTAGAAGTTAAGTTAATAGCTGATGTAGGTTTTGTTGGACTTCCGAATGTTGGAAAATCTTCATTATTATCTATTCTATCTGATGCAAAACCAAAGATAGCTAACTATCATTTTACAACATTAACTCCAAATTTAGGAGTAGTTAAGATTGATGTTGATAATACTTATGTTATAGCGGATATCCCAGGACTTATAGGTGGGGCTAGTGAAGGTATTGGTCTAGGGCATGAGTTTTTAAGACATGCTGAAAGAAACAGGTTATTGGCTCATGTGGTAGATATGGCTGGTAGCGAAGGAAGAGATCCTATTGAAGATTTTGAGATCATAATGGATGAGATGGCTAAGTATGATGATAAATTAGGCGACAAGCAAATGGTAGTTGTGGCTAATAAGATGGATATCGAACCAGCTAAAGAAAACCTTGTAAAGTTTAAAGAAAAATATGGTGATTATCAAATAGTAGAGACTTCAGCAGCTACATTAGAAGGAGTCGATAATCTTAAATTTGCACTATATGAAAAGTTGAAAACTATTGAGAAGACTTATGAAAGTCTAGATGAAAAAGACTTCTTAGATTTAACTGAGTTTTTCGTAAAAGACAAAACAATAGAAGTTTATAAAGAAAATGAAGTATTTATGGTATCAGGATACCCAGTTGAAGAATTAGTTAGAAGAACTAATTTTGAAGATTATGAATCCATTATGTTCTTTGAAAAGACTCTTGAGACAATGGGAGTTATGGATAGAGTAAGAGATTTAGGTGTTGGCGATGGAGACATAGTCGATATTTGTGGATTTGAGATGGAATACTTAGAATAGGAGAAAAAATGATTAATGCAAAGCAAAGAAAGCATTTAAAATCAATAGCTAATACATTAGAACCAAAGATAAATGTTGGTAAAAATAGCATAAGTGATAATGTAATAGCTCAAATAGATCAGATTTTAGAGGCTAATGAGATAGTTAAGATAAAAGTATTAAACAATAATTTAGATGACCAGGATGAAATGGTTCAAGTCTTACTTGAAAAACTTAATGCTGAATTTATATCTCATGTGGGCTCAAAAATCACATTGTACAGAAAATCTGATAATAAGCTTATAGATTTACCTAGATAATATGAAAAGAATTGGTATATTTGGCTCATCATTTAATCCCATACATTTAGGACATTTAATTATTGCAGATCAGTCTATTCAAAGGTTAAATCTTGAAAAGGTGCTTTTTGTTCCTACAAAAAGTCCATATCATAAAAATAGTGAGATATTACCTTATGAAGTAAGATATAAAATGGCCTGTATAGAAGCTGATAAACATGATAAAATAGAAGTATCTGATGTTGAGAAAAGCATTGAGGGAAATTCATATACTTATGATGTGATAAAGCTCATAGAAAATGATTACCCTAATACTAGGTTTTATTTTATTATGGGTTCTGATAGTTTAGTAAACTTTCATACTTGGTACAAGTATGAAAAACTTATTGATAAGATGGGATTTGTTATATTTAAGAGACCTGAAGATGAAGATATCTCAGAATTAATTAGGAGATATAGAGATTTGGGCATGGAAATCTATTACTATGAAGATATTCAAATCCAGATATCGTCTACTTTTATTAGAAATAGCATAAGAGATGAAAAATCAGTGAGATATTTATTAAGTGATAAGATAATAGATTATATTGAGAGTAATGGTTATTATGGAATTTAGTTTTGATGATATTAAAAGTGATTTGGAAAAAAGACTAAAAAAGAAAAGATATTTGCATACCTTATCTGTTGTTGAAGAAGGATTATCTCTTAATGATGCTTTGAAGTTAGGATTTGAGTATGAAAAAGTAGCATTAGCTTGTTTATTGCATGATAGTGCCAAGAACAATGAGAAAGAATACTTTGAGCTTTTTAAAGAAAAGTATGGATTGAATGAAGATATCTTTGAGACATTTTATGATGTTCATGCTAAACTAGCACCAATAGTAAGCAATGAGATATACGGATGTAGTGATCCTCAGATTTTGGAAGCTATCCGTGTTCATACTAAGGGAAAACTTAATATGAGTAAATTTGATAAGTTGATTTACTTAGCTGATGCTATTGATGCTACAAGAGATTATGAAGGTGTTGAAAATATAAGAGAAAAGGCATATAAGAACTTAAATTTAGGAGTTCTTGCTAGTATGGATAATACTATAGGTTATGTTGGTAATAACAAATATATCGATAAAGAAACGATTGAGATAAGAGAAGGAGTTAGAAGGGATATAATGCAAGATAAATTACAAATAGTTATAAAAGCATGTGAAGATAAGATAGCAGAAGATGTAAAGACTATTGAGATTGGTGAGAAAACATCAATAGCTGATTACTTCGTGATAGCAACAGGTGGTAGTATTCTTCAAACTCAAGCGATAGCAAATGAAGTTGAAGAGAAGGTTGAAAAAGCTGGCTATGAAGTTATTAGTAAAGAAGGTTTCAGAGATGGAAGCTGGATACTAATTGACTTAGGTGATATTATTGTTCATGTATTTACGAAAGAACAAAGAGAATTCTATAATTTAGAAAAATTGTGGGATTAATATAGGTTAGTGAGATAATGACAGCTCACCAAGAGGTGGGTATGAAAGGTCAAAAAATAACTAAAATAGCGACTGGAGTTTTTATAGTAGTATTATTGATCCTAGGATGGAGAAATAATCAAATGAGAAATAAGCCTATCGCTATGATATCAGAAACAACAGATGATGAAGATTTAGATGACAAGACAATAGATATTGAAGTATCGAAAACTAATAATGAAGATCAAACAACTAATAGTAAGGTCGAAAATAAGTCTAAAATCTTCATACATATAACTGGAGCTATAGTAAATGAGGGATTATTTGAACTCGATGAGGGAGCAAGATTAAACGATCTGGTAAAAAAAGCAGGAGGTCTTAAAAACTCTGCTGATGTAAGACGTATCAATCTTTCCATGGTTTTGTCAGATCAAATGAGAATTCATATATATGAGATTGATGAAGAATCAGATAGTAATATACCTGAGACTAATTCGCAAGCTAACATTCAAGCTAATAGCTCAAAAATCAATATTAATAAAGCAGATTTAGAAGGTTTAACCTCGCTACCTGGTATAGGAGAAAAGCGAGCACAACAGATAATTGAATATAGGGAGAAAAATAAATTTAATACTGTAGATGATTTAAAAAACATCAGTGGTATAGGAGATAAAATCATTGAACAAATCCGTGATCTAATCATCTTTCAATAATTTGAAATATGCGTTTTTCTCTGTTATAATAAATTAGATGTTAACTAAAGTAAGAGAGGGACAAAGATGCAAACATTTTTTATAGGTTTACTTGTAGTGGCAAGTATCATAATTATCGTAACTACTTTATTGATGGAACCAAAAACAGAAGGTATGGGTTCATTAACTGGTGCTGAATCAAATGTATTTGGTAAGAGCGCATCAAGAAATAAAGAAAGATTACTACAAAGAATAATGATCGGTGCTGCAGTAGTATTCATGATATCATCAATTTTAGTTTCAATTTTATCTTAATGGATATAAAAAACTATATGGTGATTAGAGATTGTCATAGAGTTTTCTATGACTTTTTTTTTAGGAGAAAACATGAAAAAAATAATTTTAAAAGGAAAAATAAAAATAAATAAAAATGGATTTGGCTTTTTTACGCCAGAAAATGAAGAGTTTGATGATGTTTTTATTCCAAAAAATGGCATTAAGAAAGCACTAAATAACGATATAGTTATGGTTAGAGTCGTTAAGGAAAAGGATTCAGAGTTTAAGGCTGAAGGTGTTGTTATAGATGTAGTTGAACGTAGCAATAGCGTTATGGTTGGACGATTTGAGAAAGTTAAAAACTTTGGATTTGTCATTTTGGATGGTAACTACAATTATGATGTATTTGTAGCTACTGAGAATGTGAATGGAGCTAAAGACGGTGATAAGGTAGTAGTTGAGCTTATTGATTTTACAAAAAAAGACAAAAATCCTACTGGGAAGATAACAGAGATACTTGGAAAAGTAGATGATGTTGGTATAGAGGTATTAGCAATTGCTAAAAAATTCGAGTTACCTACTGAATTCTCTAAAGATACACTTGATTATGCTAGATCTTTACCTAATAGTTTAAGTAAGGATGACTATGATGGAAGAACAGATTTTAGAGATTTGTTTACCGTGACAATTGATGGGGCTGATGCTAAAGATTTTGATGATGCTATTTCTATCGAGAAAGAAGGCGAAAACTACGCTTTATATGTTCATATAGCAGATGTTGCTCATTATGTACGCGAAAAAACTGATATAAATAATGATGCGTATGAAAGAGGAAATTCTGTTTATTTACTAGATAGAGTTATCCCGATGTTACCAGAAGAATTATCTAATAATTTATGTTCATTAAATCCGCATGTGGATAGATTAGTTCTAACTGTAAAGATGGTGATAGATAAAAAAGGAAAAGTTCTAGAGTATGAATTTTTTGAAGCGGTTATTAATTCTGACCATAGACTGATTTATGATGATGTATCTGACTATCTTGAAGGAAAAGAGCATATACTTAAAGATGATAAACTTCTAAACAAATTAGACATGTTTAATGAGCTACATGTTATATTGATGGATAGCAGGGAAGCTAAGGGAGATATTGATTTTAACTTTAAGGAAACAAAAATTGTGCTTGACCAATCAGGTCACCCTATTGAGATTGGTATAGCTGAGAGAAGAGTCTCAAATATGATAATAGAGAGCTTTATGGTTATCACAAATGAGGTGGTAGGTTCTCATTTTGCAAACCTAGACGTATCATTTGTTTATAGAGCTCATGAAAAACCAACAGAAGAAAAAGAAGCTGAATTTAGAAAAATGGTAGCAAAGTTTGGATTTGTGATTAGAGGTAGAGAACTTTATCCAAAGGATTACCAAAATATTCTTAAGGAAGTTGAGGGTGAGAAAATAGAGATGATGATTAATAACTTGATGTTAAGATCATTATCAAAAGCTGATTATAGAAGAGAACCAAGTATTCACTTTGGGTTGGCTACTGAAAATTACTCGCATTTTACCGCACCTATTAGAAGATATTCGGATTTGATTGTTCATAGGATTCTTAAAAATAGTTTACATGGTATATTTAAGAAAGAAACAAAGAACTATCACAATAAATTGGATGAGATATGTGAGCATATTTCAATAACAGAAAGACAAGCAGAAAGCGCTGAACGTGAGGTAGAGGATCTTAAGAAATGCGAATATATGCTTGATAAGGTAGGAAATGAGTATCATGGTGTTATTTCTTCTTTGACTAATTTTGGATTTTTTGTAGAATTAGATAATACAGTTGATGGTTTAATTCATTTTAGAGAACTTGATGGTGACTATTATGAGTTTGATGAAGAACAGTATGCCATCATTGGTGAAAATACTGGAAAAAGATATGAATTAGGACAAGACGTAAGAATCATCGTTGAGAAAGTAAATGTTGAATTAAGAGAAATAGATTTTGGGTTGGTAGAGGATGATAGAAAAGGATAAATTGATAGCCAAAAATAAAAAGGCTAGACATGAGTATACAATTGAAGAAACTTTTGAAGCTGGTATAGTGCTTACCGGTACAGAAGTTAAAAGTATTAGGCTTGGAAAAGTTTCTATAAATGAAGCATTTTGTTTTCTTGATAAAGGTGAAGTATATGTTAACAATATGCATGTGACACCTTATGAGTTCGGAAATAGATTTAATACTGATCCAATAAGAAAGAGAAAATTACTTTTGAATCGACGTGAGATAAATAAAATCGTTGGAAAGATTAATGAAAAAGGATATACATTAGTACCACTTAGTATTAATCTTCGAAAAGGTCTTGTAAAGGTAGATATAGCTCTTGCAAAAGGTAAGAAAATTTACGATAAAAGACAAGATATAGCTAAGAAAGATGCTGATAGAAGAATTGAACAAGCATTAAGAAGGTATTAGATAATGAAAGCTTTAGGAAATATATTATGGTTTTTATTTGGTGGTTTATGGGCTTATTTAGCATGGTGCCTTATTGGTATCTTATGGAGTATCACAATCATTGGCATTCCTATAGGAAAACAATGCTTTAAGATAGCGAGCCTTTCTTTATTCCCATTTGGAAAAAGAATCGAAACTAACCATAACAACCTATCATTAATAGTAAATATATTATGGATTATCTTTGGTGGTATCGAACTAGCGATAACTCATCTAATAATTGGTGTAGTGCTTGTGCTTACCATCATAGGAGCACCTTTTGGTAGACAACACTTTAAGTTGGCAAGATTATCATTAGCTCCATTTGGAGTAGAAATTCATTAATAAATTAGAAACATCTGTTAGGGTAATCTAGCAGATTTTTTTGTGAAATGCTTAGGAGCGAGCTATCTAAATATAAAAACAGCGACCTAAATCGCTGTTTTTTTGTGAGCATTTCTTATTTAAACCATTTTACCGTTTTTCATAACTCCACAGACATTATTTACTCCAAAGTTATAGAAGATATAGTCTATGTTTGGCACATCGAAAATGGTTAAGTCGGCTTGTTTTCCAACTTTTATGCTGCCTATCGAATCTTGAAGTCCTACGCTATATGATGCATTAATAGTTACTGCATTTAGGACCTGTATAGGTGTTAGTTTCATTTTATAGACTGCCAAAAACATTGCCATTTGTAGATTTTCACTAGGACAACTACCTGGATTAAAGTCTGAACAAATAGTAATGATATTATCATATTTAAGAAAATCTTTTGCTCTAGCATATGTGTCTTTCATAAGGCTAAATGTAGTGGCTGGTAGTAGATTTGCAATTATTCCTTTTTTAGACATCTTATACATATCTTCATCGGTTGTGGCCATTAGATGTTCACAAGATATGGCATCAGCTTCAATTGCTGCATCAATACCTCCTAATGATTTAACCTCATCAGCATGAACACGCGCTTTTAGTCCATATTGATTACCTGCTAAAAGGATTTGTAGAGATTCTTCTTTAGTAAATACTCCACTTTCTAGGAAGACGTCTTGATATCTTGCAAGTTTGTTATCAGCTACAAAAGGAAGCATCTCGTTGATTATTAAGTCTATATATTCTTTTCTATTTTCTTTAAATTCAGGCGGGATGGCATGTGCTGCCATAAATGTAGGTACCACAGTGATCGGATGATTATGGTCTAGCTTTTTCATAACTTCAAGTTGCTTTATCTCAGTATCAAAATCTAATCCATATCCACTTTTACCTTCAACAGTTGTCACGCCATAACTTAACATATGATCAAGTATTTTACTTGATTTATCATATAAATCGTTAAATGAGATATTTCTTGTAGTATTAACAGTATTTAGTATACCACCACCCATTTGTAAAATCTCTAGATATTCAACTCCATTTAATTTAAGAGCAAATTCATGTTCTCTAGATCCACCAAAAACAAAATGTGTATGTGCATCTATTAGTCCTGGTGTCACTACTTTTTTATTTATATCTATAAGTTTGGTATTATCATCTATATATTTTTCATAACTTTTTGTGCCAAACTCTAGTATCTTACCATCTTTTATAGCGATATACGAATTTTCTAGAATGGTAGCTTCTTTAAGTTTCTCACCTCTAAGTGGTTTGTTTTCATCTAAAGGACAAAAGAGTTGTCCAATATTAAATAGTATGATATCTGCTTTCATATAACTCCTTAAAAAAAATAGGGGCTACAAGAGCCCCTTTTAGTATTAGTATCCCATAAAGTTGTCAATTTTGATGTTGTCTTCTGAAACTCCTAAGCCTTTTAATTTAGCTTCGAACATGTTATTCATACCTGGAGAACCAGCTATTAAATACTCTGCTTCATTTTTATTATCTTCAACATATTTGTCAACTTTTGATGTAAATTCGTCTCTATTAGAAATCAAATGTAAATCAAGATTTGGCATAGCTTCTTTCATATCATTAAATAATTCTGTATATGCAAATTCGCCTCTATCATCAGAATAGAAAACAGTAACAGTATGATTAATATCATTTGTGAATTGCATATGTCTAAGGATAGATCTGATAGGAGTAATTCCTATACCACCAGCTATTACTAATGACTTATCGTATTCTTTATGAATAGCAAAAGTTCCTTTTGGTTGAGCAACTAACATGCCATCTCCAACTTTAGCTTTCTTTAATAGAATATCTTTAAAGCTTGTATGAAATTCAGCAATTCTTGTAGTAAACATTAAGAAGCCATCTTCAGGAGCTGAAGCTACAGAGAAGATTCTTATAGGTCTATCTCCTTCTTCTACTTGATGATCTTTGAATTTCCAAAAAGTGTGTTGTCCTGCTGTCCATGTCATACCTTCAGGTATTTCCATCTTAAAGCTGTAAGTATCACTTGTTTCTTTTACGATATCGATTATCTTTGTTTCAAAAAATTCCATAAATATCCCTCCATTCATTTATATGAAACCCATTTCACAACCTTATTATAATACTATTTTGGATAAGTTACAATTAATAATTGATATCTTGCTAAGTTTGGGACCCTATTATGATATAATTTACATATGATAGTAAATATGGGGGTGACATATGACTAAACAATATGTATTAGATTTTGAAAATGGGTTACCAGAAAAACCTAAATTTGAAGAAAATATAAGAAGAGCACCAAGACGTGGGTTTAAGCTAAGTAAGGCACAAGCTAGCCTTGCTCTTAAAAATGCTTTAAGATATATAGACCCAAAGTATCACGACCAATTGATGCCTGAGTTTTGGCAAGAGTTAAAGGATTATGGGAGAATCTATGGATATAGATTTAGACCAGAAGGTAGGATATATGGTAAACCGATAGATGAGTATAAAGGTAAATTTTTAGAAGCAAAAGCATTTCAAGTAATGATTGATAACAATCTGGATTTTGAAGTGGCTCTTTATCCATATGAGCTTGTCACTTACGGTGAAACGGGTTCAGTTTTTCAAAACTGGATGCAGTATTTACTAATTAAAAAGTATTTAGAAAATTTAGAAGAAGATCAAACCTTAGTCATTCAATCTGGGCATCCTATTGGAGTATTTAAGTCAAGAAGAAATTCTCCAAAGGTAATAATTACTAATGCATTGATGATAGGTATGTTTGACAATATAGAAGATTGGGAACTTGCTGAAGAGCTAGGCGTAGCTAATTATGGTCAAATGACTGCAGGTGGATGGATGTATATTGGTCCTCAAGGCATAGTTCATGGGACATATAACACAATTCTTAATGCTGGACGTTTGAAGTTAGGAATAGGAGATGATGGAAATCTAAGTGGAAAGCTATTTGTGTCATCTGGCTTAGGTGGTATGAGTGGAGCTCAAGGTAAAGCAGGAAATATTGCTGGTGCAGTTTCTGTTATAGCTGAAGTTGATAAATCTAGAGTTCTTCAAAGACATGAACAAGGTTGGATAGACAAGTATAGTGATAATTTAGATGAGATTAAAGAACTTGTATTAAAATCCTTAGAAAATAAAGAAGCTATAGCTATTGGATATCACGGTAATGTCGTAGATTTACTAGAATATTTTTATGTAAATGAAATCCACATAGACTTATTATCAGATCAGACATCATGCCATAATGTATATAATGGTGGTTATTGTCCGCATACTATTGATTTTGAAAAAAGAACACGCCTGCTTGATGAAGATAAGGAAGAGTTTAAAAAGCTTGTCAATTCGACATTGGTAAAGCATTTTACCATTATTAAGAGATTAGTTGATAGAGGAACTTATTTCTTTGATTATGGTAACTCTTTTATGAAGGCAATATTTGATGCTGGAGTTCTTGAGATATCCAAAAACGGCATTGATGAAAAGGATGGGTTTATCTGGCCATCTTATGTAGAAGATATTATGGGACCTCTTCTATTTGATTATGGTTATGGTCCATTTAGATGGGTTTGTTTAAGTGGTAAACAAGAAGATTTAGATTTGACTGATAAGGCAAGTATGGATCAAATTGACCCAAATAGAAGATATCAAGACCGAGATAATTATCAATGGATAAAAGATGCAAAAAAGAATAATTTAGTTGTTGGCACAAAGGCAAGGATCCTTTATCAAGATGCTATTGGTAGAGTTAAGATAGCACTTAAATTTAACGAGATGGTTAGAAACAAAGAAGTTGGACCGATAATGATTGGTAGAGATCATCATGATGTATCAGGTACAGACTCTCCTTTTAGAGAGACATCAAATATCAAAGATGGATCTAATATGATGGCTGATATGGCAGTCCAATCTTTTGCGGGTAATGCTGCAAGAGGAATGAGCTTAATAGCGCTTCACAACGGTGGTGGAGTAGGAATAGGTAAATCTATAAACGGTGGATTTGGGCTTGTTCTTGATGGAAGTGAGAGAGTCGATGAGATTATTAAGCTTTCATTAACATGGGATGTCATGGGGGGAGTAGCTAGAAGAGCTTGGGCTACAAATAAAAACTCAATAGAGGTAGCAAAAGAGTTTAACTCAAAAGGTAGAGATCATATTACTATCCCATTTTTATCAGATGATAATTTACTAAATGAGTTTATTGAAAAAGAGTATGATGAGGATTTACATGAATAAAATAATTATAGATGGAAATAGCCTTACCCTTGAAGATATCATTAATGTCTCTAGGAACTATTTTGAAGTAGAGATTGATGAAGCTTCATATGAAAAAATAGAATATTCAAGAAATATTATTGAAGATATCATACATCATGAAAAAGTTGTATATGGCGTAAATACAGGATTTGGTTCATTGGCAAATGTATCTGTGTCAAAAGAAGATACAAAACAGCTTCAAGAAAATTTGATAAGGTCACATGCTGCTGGATTTGGTAATCCTTTAGATACTGATGTGGTAAGAGCTACTATGTTGATTAGAGTTAATTCTTTGATCAAGGGATACTCAGGTATCAGAAGAATAGTTGTTGATACGATAGTAGATATGTTAAATAAAAGGGTGCATCCAATAATTCCAGAAAAAGGGTCATTAGGTGCTTCTGGGGATTTAGCACCACTATCACATATGGTACTGC
>JAAYEL010000093.1 GCA_012728755.1 Tissierellia bacterium
GGATGAAAGTTTTGTGAATCCATTTATGAAACTTATTCAAAAGTTTAATCAAACGAAGATTCATAATTTACCTTCAGATACTTGGAAGGGAATTAAACATATGATTCCAGCCATTGATAGATCTAATGCAGTTTTTGTAAGTAGTGAGAAGGCATTTCCATCGGATGAAGAAAGACTGGAAGATGTGCTTATAAAGCTGGATAAAAAAGGTATAGCTTATGAAGTGATATCTGGAGGAAAGATAGCGCTTTTGAAAGTCAATAATAGGTATTATGAGTTGATACCAAATGCTAGAGTTTTCAATAAGTTAAATGTCCATGGAGTGAGTTTTAGGGAGTATATAGGATAGTTATGGGAAGAAGGCGATCTGATGATGTGATAGCTAATGCCGATATAGTGACGATTGGTGAATTGGTCAGGTTAACAGGCGTTAGATATAGTACATTAAAACATTATACCGAAGAAAATATGATTGAATATTTACAAGAAGAGGAAAATCTCACAAGAAGATATGATAGAGTCAAAGCAATGGAGCGAATAGACAAGATTCTTAAATTGCGCTTAGAGGGACTTTCCATCTTAGAGATTAAAGAAAGGCTGTGACATGAATAATCTAAACTATTTAAGTATTAAAGAACAACTTCTTGAGACAAATTGGGATTTGGATGCTAAGAAGCTATACATTTATCTAAAAGAGGAAAATCTTTTGGATGATATATTCTCAATTACTGAAAAAAAAGAATTAAAAGAAAAATTACAGTTACTTTTAATAAGTGGTGACGAAGAGATAAAAAGTCTATATAATTAAAGATTATTAGATAATTTTAACAGACGGAGGAAAATATGCGATACGATGTTGCGATAGTTGGTGGAGGTCCAGCAGGTGCCACACTTGCAAGACTTATTGGTGATAAGTTAAAGACGGTGATAATTGATTTGAAGGATGATACTAGCTCAAATTTTCATAAGGTTTGTGGTGGATTATTATCTTCAGATGCACAAAAATCACTTTCATATTATGGACTGACTTTGCCAAAGAGCGTATTGGTCGATCCTCAAATATTTTCAGTAAAGACGATGGACTTAGTGACTGAGCAGGTTAGAGAATATCAGAGATTCTATATGAATTTGGATAGAGCTAAGTTTGACCAATGGCTGCTTTCACTTTTACCAAAAAGTGTTGATAAGATTATTGGAAGAGTAGTAGATGTGGTTGGTCATAAGGGCGATTATCGTGTTGAATATATAGATAATGAGACGGATGAAAAGACAAAGATAGAAGCTAACATAGTCGTAGGTGCGGAAGGTGCAAATTCGATTGTTCGAAAGAAGGTATTTAAGGGCGCGAAGATGTCTCACTATACTGCTATTCAGCAATGGTTTAGCTCTACACAAAGCTATGCTCACTATGCCTGTATATTTGATAAAGAGACTTCAGATTGTTGTTCATGGATAATTTCAAAAGATGAACATTTGATTTTTGGCGGGGCTTTTGGTGTTAAGGATTCTAGGGAAAATTTTGAGAAGCAAAAGAAAAGATTGGAAATCATGGGTTATGATTTAGAAAATCCAACAAGAACCGAAGCCTGTATGGTATTAAGACCCAAGAGTGTATCAGAGGTAAAAATCCATAAAAACGGAGTCTATTTGATTGGAGAGGCAGCAGGATTTATTAGTCCTAGTTCACTTGAGGGATTTAGTTGGGCTATGGATTCGGCAAGATATCTTTCAGAAGCGCTATTATCTGATAAGGAAAATCCAGAAAAAATATATTGGAGAAAAACATTAAAGTTAAAATGGAAACTACAAAAGAAGATTTTGAAGGTCCCATTTATGTATTGGCCTTGGCTTAGAAAATTAGTTATGGCTAGTAAGCTTACTAGTATTAAGTAAGAAAAATTGTTTTTGTGAGCTGGGTCAAAGATTTATATTGATTTATGGCATATGATAGTCCTAAGGAAATATTTAGAAAGGTAGGAGAGATTATGCAAAGAATCATTTTACGAAATAAGAATAAAATTACTTTAGTCAGTGGTGCTTTAATAATATTTGCGTTTTTTGCAAAGTTAGTATTAAAGAATGATATGCTTTTTGAATGGCCTATGATAGTAGCATCAATAATTGGGTTGTTGCCAATTGCCATACAAGCCTATCAGGCACTACGAGTTAAGGTGGTAAGTATAGATGTATTGGTAACTATTGCTGTACTAGGTGCGTTTTTGATAAAGAATTTCGAAGAGTCAGCTATAGTTACATTCCTGTTTTTATTTGGGGCATATTTAGAACAAAGAACTCTAAACAAGACAAGGTCAGCGATTAAAGAGTTAACGCAGATGGCTCCAGAAAGTGCCATAAGGCTTGATGAAAATGGGGATTTTGAGGAAGTTGATGTAGATGATGTAGATATAGACGATATACTTTTAGTTAAGACTGGTGCTAAAGTTCCAGTCGATGGGATAGTTATCTCTGGGGAAGCAAGTATTAATGAGGCTTCTATCACTGGCGAATCTTTCCCTGCTTCTAAAAAAGTAGATTCGAATGTATTTGCAGGAACGATTGTCGATAATGGTACTATTCAGATAAGGGCTCAAAGAGTTGGGGAAGATACGACTTTTGGTAAGATTATAGAACTTGTCGAAGAGGCTCAAGATTCTAAATCAGAGGCGGAAAGATTTATTGATAGATTCTCTAAATGGTATACTCCTACGGTTTTAGTATTAGCATTTATAGTTTGGTTGATATCAAAAGATATCGAATTAGCTATTACTATTCTTGTATTGGGTTGTCCAGGAGCCTTAGTAATAGGAGTTCCTGTATCAAATGTAGCAGGGATAGGAAATGGTGCAAAAAATGGCATCCTTCTTAAAGGTAGTGAAGTTATTAGTGATTTTAGTCGTGTTGATACAATCATATTTGATAAGACTGGTACATTAACTGTTGGAAATCCAAGCGTTGCTGAGAAAAAATACTATAAGGATGATGTTGAAAAAGAACTAATTTACCTAGCAAGTATTGAAAGACAATCAGATCATCCTCTTGCTAAAGCAGTTTTGGAGGATATCGGTCCTGTATCATATATGGATATAGAAGCTACAACTGTAGTAAAGGGCGAAGGTATCCTTGCTCAAATAGATGGAAAGTCAGTTGCTGTAGGTAATGTCGCATTGATGAAAAGACAGGGCGTTATCTTAACTGGTGACATGAAAGAAGATATCGAAACTTTTGAGAAAAATGGAAATTCATTGGTATTAACTGCAGTAGATAAAAAATTAGTTGTGTTAATGGGTATAAGAGATCAGATTAGAGAAGATGTTAAATCAAATCTTGATCAGTTAAAAAGACTTGGAGTTAAAAATCTTGTCGTACTTTCAGGAGATAATCAAGGCACGGTTGATAAGGTTAGTGCAGAGCTTGGTTTAAGTGAAGCTCATGGACATATGTTACCAGAAGATAAGGCAGCATATGTAAAGGATTTAATCGAAAATAAAAAGCAAATCGTAGCATTTGTTGGTGACGGTGTTAATGATAGTCCATCCCTAGCAACTGCAAATATCGGAATCGCTATGGGAAGTGGCACGGATGTTGCCATTGAGACATCTGATGTGGCATTGATGAATTCGGATTTTGGAAAATTGCCACATGCTTTAGGGCTGGTAAAAGCCATCTCACGCAATATGAAACAAAATATCCTCATAGCTGTAGGTGTAGTAATCGTCTTATTAGCCAGCGTGCTTTTTAGCGAATGGATGAATATGACTATTGGGATGCTAGTTCACGAAGGAAGTATACTTGTCGTAATACTTAATGGTATGCGACTTCTAAAATACAAGTTAAAAAATATTAGGGGGTAAATATGAAATCAGCAACATTACAATTAGAAACTTTAACATGTCCATCATGTATGCAAAAAATCGAAGGAGCATTAAAAACACTTGATGGTATAAACCAAGAAACTGCAAAAGTATCTTTTAATACTAGCAAGGTAAAATTAGAATTCGATGATTCAAAGCTAAGTGTTGAAGATATCGAAGATGCTATCGAAAAAGTAGGATATGACGTAATCAAATCAAAAGTAAGATAATTCAAACAAACCATCAGCTAAGCTGGTGGTTTTTATTTTTCTAAATTTAGGTAAAATGTGACACAGATTTGTAACATTTTACCTTTATACTCTAGATATAGAAACAAAGGAGGATAAAAAAATGAAAAAAATATTAAGTTTAGCACTAGCACTTGTATTAGTCTTAGCGATGGTTAGCCCTATAAGCTTGGCTGGTACATACGAAGAAACTGTACAAGCAATGTATGAAGAAGAATACTTAGCACAATCTACATATGAAAAGGTAGTTGAACAATTTGGAAAGATCAGACCTTTCGTAAATATAATCAACGCTGAAAAGAACCATGTTAAAGCAGTAGAAAGACTTGCTGACACTAAGGGAATCACATTAGCAGATAAAATGGTAGAAGTTGAAGAATTTGTAAGTCTTGATGATGCGTACAAAGCAGCGATTGCAATTGAAAAAGAAGATATCGAAATGCTTGAAGCAATTCTTAAAGATGACACTCTAGATGAATATACTAAGACAGTATATGGAAATCTATTAAAGGGTTCAAAGAATCATTTAGAAGCATTTGAAAAAGCAAGCACTACACCAGGCACTAAGACACAAACAAACAATGGTGCAAAAGGAAATCAACAAGGAAATGCTAGAAGACAAGATGGCATTTGCGTATGTGATGGCGCTGAAGACTGTCCATTATGTACTGGCGAAAAAAGATTGAATCGTCAAAATAATTCTAAGATGAATGGACCTAAAGAAGGTACAGGAATGGGTCAAGGCAAAGGAATGGGCCAAGGTCAAGGACTTAGAGATGGAAGTGGCATGGGTCAAGGACTAAGAGATGGCAGTGGTCAAAATGAAAATTGTCCATTAAAAACAAAATAAGAGAAAAAATGAGCCTTCAAGACTTTGTCTTGAAGGCGGTTTTTGATGGAGACCTGTTATATTACCTAAATTGGGGAAAACTCAGGTCAAGTATATCCATATAGAATTTAGCAAATCTATATGGTAAGATTTAGTTAACATATGAATAGAAATAGCGTGGCTATGGGAACCCTCTACTCATTGAGTGAGGGGTTTTGCTTAAAGGTGAGATAATGAGAAAGATTTTGATTGCTGATGATAATGTAAAACTTAATAAGATTCTTCAAGATTATGCGAAAAAAGAGGGTTTTGAGGTTTATGCAGCTTTCGATGGCGAGGAGACTTTGAAGCGCTTTGAGATAGTTAAGCCCGATGTTATCTTGCTTGATGTGATGATGCCAAAGATGGATGGCTTTGAGGTTTGTAAGAGGATTCGTGAGACTTCAATGGTTCCGATAATCATGATAACTGCAAGGTCTGATGACTATGATAAGATTATGGGGCTTGATATGGGTGCGGATGATTATGTGGTTAAGCCATTTTCTCCAAGTGAGGTAATGGCAAGGCTTCGTGCTATATTTAGAAGAATGCCAGATTCATTAGATGAAGATAGAAATATTTGTGGGCTTGCTATTAACGCAAAATCCAGGCGAGTTAGATATCTTCAAACCGAGATAGATTTGACGAAAAAAGAGTTTGACCTTCTTGATATATTTACTAAAAATAAAGATAGAGTCTATAGTAGGGATCAATTGTTGGATTTAGTTTGGGGATGGGATTATGATGGTGACTCAAGGACGGTTGATACACATGTCAAGAGGCTTAGAAGTAAACTTGAGAAAAATCAAGTTAAGGAATTCGAGATAGAAACTATCTGGGGCGTTGGATATAAAGGGGTGTGTCATGAATAGTTTAGCTAAAAAATTAAGCGTGTTTTTTGTAGGCATACTTTTGATATTTTCGACAATATTGGCAGTGACATTTTACAAGACATATGAGAAAAATTATTACGAGAGATATATCACATCTCTTGAGACACAGGCCAAATCTATAAGTAATACATTAGCAAATTCGGAGCTATTTCGAGGCCAAGGGAAAAATATGCAAGGTGGCAGAGGTCAAGGCAGGATGCCTGGACAATCCATGCATCCGATGAGTGGTTTTAACTCAATTATTAAGATAGTTGATGAGACATTTTTGGGTGATGTGCTTTTGGTAGGTAGAGATGATTTTGCAAATAGCAATAATGTCTTTGATGTTGAAAAATTGGATGTTCAAAGTAGAGCTTTGGTAGAGAAAAGTTTTGATGGCAAGACGAGTTCCGATATTTTCTATAATACTTTTTTAGAAAAAAATACTGTAACCGTTTCATCTCCAGTGGTTGAAGATGGAAATATTGAGTATGTAATCTTACTAAATACTAATGTAGATACAGTTGAAATGGAACTTTCATCCATTAGAAATACATTTATATTTGCGTTAATTTTTGCTCTTGTATTAGGTATGCTTTTGATGTATCTTTTGAGCAGGCGAATTGTAGCGCCAATAAAGCAAATTGAGGATGTGACTAATAAGATTGCGGATGGAAAGTTTGGCGAGTTAACTAAGATAAAGACCAAAGATGAGATAGGGCATTTGGCGCAAAACATCGACTATATGAGTAGAAAACTTGAGGCAAACAAGCTAGAGCAAGATGAGATAGAACAAAATAAGAGGGATTTTACTGCCGATGTAGCCCATGAACTTAAGACGCCAGTTGCTGTTATGAAAGCATCGATTGAGTCTATAAAAGATGGGATGACAAATGCTGCCACTAAGGGTGAGATTATAGATCAAATGTATGATGAGATAAATCTTTTAGAAAGACTTGTAAATGATTTGTTGAGCCTGTCAAAATTGGAGAATTTAGGATTTAAGATCAATAAAGAAGAGGTTTTTGTAAATCAAGTAATCAATGACGCTATTAGAAGTCAAAGGATGATAGCCAAGAAAAATGATGTTGATATTGTGTTTAATGACATCGAAAACCCGATGATTCAGGCGGATTACAGTTTGATGAAACAGCTTTTATCTATATTAATCAACAATTCTATCAAGTATACTTTGGATAAAAAGGTCTTGATTGAGACTCAAATAGATAGGATAATTGTTGAAAATAAAGGTGTTAAGATATCTGAAGATTCCCTAAAAAACATCTTTAATAGATTTTACAAGGAAGGTCCAGAGGGAAATGGTTTGGGGCTTGCGATAGCCAAGGAAATTGCCAATAGGCATGGATTTAGGATTGAAGCTATAAGCGATGTTGAGACTACAAAATTTATAGTTTATTTCGATTAATGGGTATGATTATTCCAAAATAATATTGTGAGGGATTATGAAAACTTTTAATGATTTTTTAGAGAAAATAGAAAATGAGAAGCATAGAGATAAGTTAAAAAGCATCTTAGATCATATCGAAAACAAATATACAAATCTAAATCAAGAGATAAAATGGAACCAGCCAATGTTTGTTGACCATGGTACATTTATCATTGCATTTAGCGTATCGAAGGAACATATCGCGATATCGCCTGAAAGTAAGACGCTTCAAGTATTCGAGCAAGAGATTAAAGAGGCTGGGTATAAAGCCACTAAAATGCTATTTAGGATAAAGTGGAATGATGAGATTGATTTTGGCCTAATCGACAAGCTTATCGAATATAATATTGAAGATAAAAAAGAAATGACTAAATTTTGGCGATAATTTCATGTAAAATGAAA
>JAAYEL010000094.1 GCA_012728755.1 Tissierellia bacterium
ATAACAAATTCATCAGTTATATTGCCAAGCGCAATGGTGAATCCGTTGCCAGTTTTAGCAAACGTATAATCAGTAGCAGCAAGTGTTGTGTTCTTAGTCACATTCTTAACAACAATGCTATCTTCAATTAATTCTAAGCCAGCACCAATAGTATCCGTAACCACGGCATTATCAATGTGGTGTTTGGCTTTGTTCACGTTAAGTGTCCATGAAATTTTAGAATCACCATAGCTTGTTGTTTCTTTACCAGATTTTTCTAAGAGAGTTCCCCTCTCAACGGTGACTTTAGCATCATCTCTGTCTTTCTCGCTTCCGTCCACTTCCAGTATCGCTTCATTAACGAACTCAAGCTCTTTTGTATACTCTGTAAATTTTGCATAGTCGATATTTGTAGTTACTACAATTACATAAGCTCCACTAATATCTCCAAGCTCAATTGGGAACTTAGTAGCTTTCCCTTGCCATTCTACATAATTTCCCCAAGCATCTGATTTCCAATATTCTATACTTTCTACAGTTAATTCCTCAGGTAAGCTATCTAACACTTTTACGTTATTAAGGGTCTCTTCCGCTTTATTTACATAAATTCTCCAAATAATCTGATCTTTATCCTGGTCATTTCGCCATCCCTCTTTTTCAATTAAAGATCCTTTGGAAAGACCTTCAATGGTGGCACTCGATGTCGCTTTTTCAGTACCATTATCTTTTAAAGTAGCCGTATTTGTATAAGCTCCGTTTAATTCGCCTTCAATATTAGTTCTAAATTTAATACGGTAGGCTTTGTCAGTTGCACCTAAATCAACTTTTAAAATCCCGCCATCTGTTGACACAGGTTTTGAAACTAAAATTCCTGGGGTTAACTTGCCTTCTGAGCCAACTGCCAGTTCATAAACTTCTACAGAAGATGAGTCTAGAACTAAGCCAGCTGGAATAATATCTTCAATACTTCCATCGACTAATGCTTCTAACTTCGTATTAACATCTAATGTCCAGTCTATATATTTGGAATTGATTTCCGCATCTACTTTTCCTGTCTTTTTAATGTCATAAAGTTCTCCAGTTGGTTTTACTTTAAAACCAAACTCTTTATTAATTTCTTCGCCAAATTCTAATTTTTGATTTACATCATCTTCAAATTTTGATACATCAAATTTTAATAATAAGCCAACCTTTCCATCACGTTCTGTTTTTTCTGTAAGCTCATCATTAAAGACAACCTTTAACTTACCATCAGAAGTAATTTCATAAGTACCTACATTTTCGCCATCGCCATCTAATAACGGACCTGACGTAGAGCTAGAAACACCAGATAAAGATCCAGGTAACTGTAATTCTGCCCAATTACCTGCTTGTAAATCTACATCATCATCAAGTGCCCATTCAAAAGTAACCTGTAACTGTAATCCATCCGTAATTTCTACTTCAGTTACAGTTCCCTCATTAATTGGTTCTCCATTAATTTCAACACGAACATCTTTAAAGATGCCACTGCCTAAATCATTGCCGTCATCTACTAAGGGTTGAATGTCGTCTTCTGATTCTGTTTCAAGGCCAGCTTCCAGCGGGGCACTATTTGATTGTAATTGACTGTCGTTTTCTACAAAAGAATCTTCATCTTCTTCTGACTCGTTTATTACTTGTGTTTCATTTGTTACCAAGTCTTCTAGGTGAAAAACTTTGGTCTCGTCTGTTTCTGGTTCCGTTTCTTCTGGAACTTGTGTAATATTTCCAACATTATTTGCATCATTATCACCAATGTTATCCATCAGTACATCTGCTTCTGATAATTCATCATTTTGTTCTTCTACTGTTTGTTTTTCAATAGTTTCTACAAGATCTTGATCATTCTCAGCTGCATTGGCTGCGCCTATTAGCTGTGGACTCAAGATTGTAGATAAAAGAATAACTAATGTAAGAAAAACACTCGCTATTTTATTTTTATTCATAAGTATCGTATCGTTTCCTTTCCTTTTAACATTTTTTATTTTTTATTTTTTCTAACTAAATCAATAAATTTTTAGCATTAATAAGATAATTCAAGTTTAATGAAATTAG
>JAAYEL010000009.1 GCA_012728755.1 Tissierellia bacterium
AGTTCGCTGAGATCAGGGCTAGAACAAGCAGTTAATAGCAAGAGTGCCCCTAAACTTAACCATTTACGCATCTTGAGCACCTTGTTTCAATGATTCAATGGATTTATGTAAATCCTCTGCGACCGTATTGATATCCTTTACTTCAAAAGTACTTTCTTTTCCTTGATAGTTTAATTTAATAAGCCCGAGATTTTGGTCCAAGTAGTTTTGAGATTTTTCAATTAAAATATCATGGAACTCATTTTGTTTTCGTACAATCTTATTAATACTATTTTGTGACATATCTAAAGATGAAAGAATTTCTTCAACATTTTTATCATTTACATAGTCCTGGATTACCACTTCATTAAAAAATTCAAGCAAGTAATCGGGTTCATACTTCGCAACACTCAAAATTGCTTTTGCGCGAGTATAGGACGAACCCATTGCTGAATGATTGTTTAAATATACTAAGGGATGCACTCTAACCTTAGCATTTTCTTCTACTATATATTCTTTGACATCCGATCGAAGTCTATCAAAAACCATCATCGATGCACCACTATCAGTCTCAAAATAAAAGTCGATTATCAAATCGCCTTCTTCTGTGGACTCCTGTGTTTCTACTGTTACTTCTTCATTAGCCTTTGACAACAAAAATAATCCCTGATCGTTGATATAATGCGACTCTGCTTTGGTACAGCCAGATAACATAAAAAAACTCAACAACAGGATATAAAGTTTATTCCCCATACATCTATCACCTGTATTAATTTTAACTTCTGTAATAACAAAAGTCTACACTTAATATAGCTTATTTGTGATTTCACATTAAAAAAAGGTAATGTTAACTTATTACCTTGATATTGTGTATCGTACTGTGCTTAGATCACTGATTTTTTGAACATCCACTAAAATCATCAGCTTCCTTAAGTCCTCAATAAAGTGATCAATAACTATTAGATTATCATCCATAACAGCCTTTAAGAAAAATCCTGAAATGCCTACTGCCTTTGCTCCTAAGACTAGTGCTTTGATAACATCTAATGGAGTTTTTATTCCACCTGAAGCTATAATCTCTATTGATTTCATATGCTCTTGATTATCTAGTAAAGCCTCAATGGTGCTTAAACCCCAGTTCTCTAAATAATCATAACGCTTAAATTGAGAGCGCGCATTTTCAATCCAAATAAAATTAGTGCCCCCCCTTCCTGATACATCCACATGCTCAACTCCAAGACTGATAAGCTTTTCAACTGTCTCAAAGCTTAAGCCATTCCCCACTTCCTTAATTAGTACAGGAACGGATACAGATTCAACAATGGCCTTAATATGCTGAGCCCAGTGTTTAAAATGGCGATCCCCTTCATCCATGCTCAACTCTTGTGCAGGGTTGATATGAATTTGAAGTGCGTTGGCATCAATCATAGCAATCGCTCTTTGAGCTTCTTCTACGGTCGCATTGGCATTGACATTAGAAATTAAAAAACCTTCTGGGTAGACATCTCTCACTACTCTAAATGAAGCTTCATATTTTGGGTCATCTAAGGCAACATGTTGCGATCCCACAGCCATTGCTAGTTGATGTTTTTGAGCCATCTTAGCCAGTTTTTTATTAATTTCTAAAGTTTTATCACTACCACCTGTCATCGCATTGATGTATATCGGTAATGCAAAATCATGATTCAAATAATGACTCTTTAAGGAAACATCTTCTAAATCATAAGATGGCAGTGCCTGGTGTACTAAATGAACACGATTAAAATCACTTACAAACTTATCTTGCTTCAAAGCATACTCTACATGCTCATCTTTTCTTTTTGATCTCATATGATTGCTCCTTCTATATATTGTATCCCTTGCTTAATCCATGCTTCTTTTAGTAATGAAAGAGACTCTTTGTTATTGTATAATGCAATACCACAGTCTCCACCCCCAGAGCCTGACACCTTTGCACTCAATCCTAGGGATTTCGC
>JAAYEL010000010.1 GCA_012728755.1 Tissierellia bacterium
ATCCAAGACCCTTAATACATGCCCATCCCCCCAAGTTTCGTATTTTTAGTGCTTCTTGGGGGGATAATGCCACTAAATAGCACTTAAAAAAGAAGCTTGCGCAGCAAGCCACCTTTCTATTACAAATAAAGCAGCGACCATCGGTCGCTTCCTTCTCCATTAATAGAAAAAGAAAGATATCACTTCGCGAGATCTCACATCATCACTTTAACCTTTGCTCTAAACAACTACCAAACTCCGCCATACACCTCAGCTCCCCAACCTTCCACTTTTCGAGACTAATTTTTCGAAGCCTCCGCAAGGGATGAGGCGACGATTAGATAAAAAAAGTTCACTGCTCAATATATAAACAGCGAACTTTTTACTTATCTAACAAGCCTCGCCCTGAGGACCAGCTCTCGATAAATTTGGACTCGATAAGTCACGCAGCTAGGATTTTTCATAGAAAAGCCATTTCAACGCTTCTGGCAATCTTCTATTCCATGATATTTCATTATGAACGGCATCTTTTTCTTCTACATATAGCTTTGTTACTCTGCCTTCTAAGGCTTTATTTAACTGACGATTATATTTGATATATCCTTTTGATACATAAGAATCTTCTTGATTCTCATTTGTGCCAGTATCTAGATATAGTTTTTGAGAATTTTTAAGTTCATATTGTTTGGCTATAAGGTCCATAGCCATTGGCATTATTAATCCAGCTGTACTCATAGCTAATACCTTATTGAATAGTTTTGGGTAAGCTGAACCTACATAGATGGCCATGATGCCTCCCATTGAACTACCTCCAATTAATCTATCGGACACATTTTCTAACTCAACTATAGGCATTAATTCTTCTACGATAAATTTAGCAGTATCTATTCCTTGTGACGACCCTGCACTTCCATATTCAGCTATTGCTATTTCATTTTCCAAAGGCTTGGGACTATATTCAAATACTCGATTTTCATTTTCCAAAGAATGAATCCCAATGATATTTGCTTCAAGACCGAGGGCTTCTAAGACTTGATCTACATGCCAGCTCATATTAAATGCCGATGATTCTTTATCGAATAGATTTTGTCCATCAAAAAAATACAGATATATTTGACTATCTGCTCTTTTTATCCTTACTTTTACGTCTCTATTTAGGTATTTTGACTTAAAGATTGTTGTTTCTATCATTATTGTTTAAATCTCCTCAGCAAATTTCTTAGTTTGTTGACCTACCAAGACTTCATCACCATTAATGATTATTGGGCGCTTTACAAGCATACCATCTGTAGCTAAAAGTTCATACATTTCATCAAGCGACATCGTTGGTAGCTTGTCCTTAATATTATTGTTTCTATATATCAGGCCACTTGTATTAAAGAATTTTTTAATATCTAGGCCTGATAATTCATGCCATTTTTTCAATTCTTCTGCTGTCGGATTTTCCTTATCTATCTCGCGATACTCATATGTAACCTTCTTGTCAGTTAGGATTTTTTCAACACCTTTACATGTACTACATTTTTTATAACAAATTAAAATCATACCTACCTCCTATATTTCTTCTAATAATGGTACCCATAATATTGATTGATAATTCAAAAAAGTGGCTTATCAGATTTACTGACAAACTACTTACATTATATTACCAAAGTGAAGCTTCTCTTTTATATAGCCTTCTTAGATATGGCTCAATATTCCATAATAAGAACCTATATAGAATAAAGACAAAAGGAATCAGAAATAGGACGTCTGAAAAGGAAGCGATTCCAATCTCCCTATAAATATAATATCCTATTAACAGGAAAACGGAGATAAGACTAATTAATGAATCTTTTAATCCCGTCTTTTCATAGACATTTTTCATACTCTTCAAGTTAAAAAGTTCTTTTAGATCTTTTGATGATACGGCTTTCATGAAAACAAAAAACATTATAAACCAAAATACCAGACTCGGTGGTAGCTTAAATATCTCCATAATAGCGATAAGTACAATAGACAATAGTAAAATCATTTCTTCATCCTCCTAATTATTAACAAAGATATCAAAATATGCTCATATTAAAAAGCTATATCCTAGTATATATTCAGTATATCATAGACAATATAATCTATCTAGTATATTCGCGTATATATATATATATGAATTAAATTTAATAAAAAAGAAGCTAGATATTTCCTAGCCTCTTTTTGTTAAATCTGTATTTTTATTTATTCGATATTTTCTACACTATCCTATCAAATTTTATTACTTTTGCCATTCTATCTATTAATGTTACTGCTAAGAATGCGTATAGTGGTATAGAAAATGCTTGTTTTGCTAGTGCTTTTCCTGCAAGTACTAAGAATGATGCTTGTCCATAAAGTAGTGTTGAAAATATTGGCACTAGGATAACTGATGTTAGGATTTGTCCTACAAAGACACCAATTAACACCTTAATAAATGTGAATTTTGGATATGTTTCACCTAGTATACTTGTTACCAATACTGGTAATAGACCTGTTAATGCTGACGTTATGGTAAATATTGGATTAAAACCAAATGCTGATGGTCTAACTATAAATGCTGCTAGGTCTGTCACCGCTCCAACTATAAATCCTGATACTGGACCTAAAAGATATCCTGAAAGTATGATTGGAAATCCTCCAAAGCTAATACCTCCGACTCTTAATGTGTTGATGATAACTCCTAAAGCAACTAATACTGCCATATAAGTAAGTTTATTTGGTGTGAACTTTTCGCTTTTATCTTTAGCTAATATCTCGCCAATAAGTCCTCCAATAAATCCTACAAGTGCACCTGCCAATATCAAAAGAATAAGATATTTTGATATAAAGTTGTTATAAGCTGTTTCTTTTACTAAGAATGCTTCGAGTTTCTCTCCCTTTAATGTTGATACTACAGGTAAAATTTTCCTAGCAAGTATACCAAGAGCTATTGTCAATGCCCCACCTAAGATACCTACATATTTGTTAGAAAAAGTCCCAATTAATAATATGCCAACATAGGCTACGATCAAGCCAACATAAATTGCTGGTGATCCATTTGTTCTAATAGAAGCTGCACTTAATAACATTAGTACGACAACTATTATCCATGATTTCGTGTTTAAATTAAATTTTTTCATAAATCCCCCTATCTTAATCTACTTAAGGGATACTTAAGCAGTGAACGCAATCACTCATCGTGCTAAAGCTTCGTATTGAGGCAACGTCCCATCCCCAATCACTTAACGCGAGCGATCTACCCTGAATTACAATTTAATAGTAACATATAAAGTATATAAGTCAATAAAAAAAGCTATCTAGTGAATTATCACCAAATAGCTCTCTAATATTAGACTTACTTACCACTCTTAACTATACCATATAGGACTGTGTCTATATAATCATTCAATTTTCTGACATGATCTTTTTGTATTCCTTCAAATGTCATGCCAATTTTTTCCATAACTCTTCCTGAAGGTCTGTTATAGATAAGATGTCTGGCATGAACTCTATGATAATCTTTTTCATTAAAAGCCCAATCAACGACTGCCTTTGCTGCTTCTGTAGCATATCCTTTATGCCAATAATCTCTACCAAACCAATAGCCTAATTCGCCATTACTTTGCATTATATCATTAGATAATCCTACACAACCAATTAATTTATCATCTTCTTTTCTGATAACTGCAAATGAGTATTCTTTAGCATCTTCAAAAGCTTTTAGATTTGCCTCTATCCAAAACCTTGCGTGTTCTTCTTTATATGGATAAGGAAGTAATAAAGTGTTCTTATGAATCTCATAATCGTTACAACAATATACCACTTCATCAATATCATCTAATGTAAACTTTCTTAAGTAAAGCCTGTTTGTTTCCAAAATTTTCCCACTCATTTGCTTTATCTCCTAATTATGACTTTCTTGGCACGTCAAAAATTCTAATAACTTCGTCTGTAACCTTTTTAGCAGTGCCTGCTCCAAGCACTACATGAACATCTGAACCTTCAACAACTACACCTTTAACTCCATCTATATTTTCTAATTCGTTAATCTTAACAAATAGTGGTTCTTTAACTGTCGTTCTTAATCTAGTAAGACAATTATGTGCCCTAACTATATTTTCCTGTCCGCCTAATGCCGGAACTATCTTTTTTGCTAACTCTAAATCTTTCATTTTGTCCTCCTATTATTTAATTTCCAACCTTCATCGCCCGAATAAATCATCGTCTTCATCATCCCACCATCAACTACTATCTCTTGCCCATCTATGAATGAAGCTTCATTTGAAGCTAGAAATAGCACAACATTTGAGATATCTGATGGCCTTCCAACACGTTTTACCATGTGTTGATCATTATCAGCTCCTTCAAATTGTGTATCAGTAGTATCAATCCATCCTGGAAGCACCGTATTCACACGAACTCTACCTGCTAGGCTCATAGCCAGTGCATGAGTTAGAGCAGATATCGCACCCTTTGTCATAGTGTAGCTCTCCGTTTGAGACTGTGACATATTCGCCCTTGTAGACGATATATTGATAATACTAGCATCATTTGTAAAATGCCCCATAAATAGTTTAGTTAAGTAATATGCCGATATTGCTCCAGCCCTTAGTGCTTCTTCAATATCCTCATAACTTCCTTCATTTATACCTACCATCTTTGGTGGCGCGTTATTTACCAAAACATCAATCTTTTCGTGTCTATTTAACACCTTTTTTGCAAAATCTTCAAGGTCTTTTTTCTTAGAAACATCACCCATGTAAAATGAATTCTCATTTCTATCGATGATGCATACCTTAGCACCTTCGCGTTCAAAATCTAAAGCAATCTGTTTACCTATGCCATTTGCTCCACCAGTGATAACTACAACCCTATCTTTAAATCTCATAATTTTTCCTTTATATTTTCAAACAGTTCTTTAGTTAAGCTATCAGTCTTTTCATTCAGGAAAATATATTCTCCATCTTTAAGAGTTATAACAATGTATGAATCGCTAGCTTGATACATATATAGTCTTAATTGACCATACCCTTGGACGTTAAAATACCCGTAGCTTTTCTTTATACCGCCAAATCCATTAGTCCTTGTAGCCTTAAAATCATCGCTTTTTAACTCAACATTTTCGATATCTTCATAATTGATTGTAGCACTATACATATTGGCATTAATTTTCAAATCATCATTTTGCAAGACTACATTATAATCCCCAGACATAGTAAATACAAGTACTATTATTGCGATAACAAATACCAAGATACCAAAATAAACCATTTTACCTGCTTTTGTAGCAAAATTTACGGTAGTTCCCATACCAGCTATTCTTTTCGGCACGAATAATCTTGGATCTTCTGGATTATTGTATCCCCACCATCTATATCCTTCATTGAGTTTTAAGTCGGATGCTTTTATATCGTATTTCTTGTTAATTTTCTTTATTTTCGCATATTGAACCAATATCAATATGAAAATGGCCACAAAAGAAATGATAATAAATGGCAATATTAAGTTTACAAATTTGGGATCATTAACCAAATACAAGCCAAGTAACATAATTGTGATAAAAGCTTGCATAGCTAAAAACATCATCCCATTTGTGCGACCTATCTCACTAACATATGCGTCATATCTGCTATCCTCTTTATCTAAATTTGTGATTCCGTATTTAGTACCTAATTTGTAGGTTAACGGAAATATGATTAATGTCGCTAATGTCATGGCAGCAAAAAGCACACTTGAAGTATCTTTATTAATCGATACTATTAATACTACTCCCAAAACCCCAACCAACCAAATAAGCCATGAATATCTTGTAGATGGTATATTTCTTCTTTCTTTCTCTTTCATATTTACTCCTAATCTAGAACAACATATTTTGTTGTTCCATGGTTTGTGTATGTCTTAAATCCGTAGGGATTAAACTCAAGTATTTAACCCACTTTTCATCGTCAAGCCAGTCTTCCATTTGTTCGGACTCTAGGATTAATGGCATCCTATCATGAATATTATCTACGGATGTGTTGGCATTAGTAGTGAGGATAACAAATTTGTCTTCCCCTTCAAAATTATCATAAAATCCAGCCATATATATAGGCATATTATCTTTTCTGTAAAATGCCACTTTTTCCTTAACTGCATTCCATTCATAATAACTTGATGCCGGTATTATAATTCTTTTATTAAATATCCCGTTTATAAAAGTTTTCTTTTTGGTCACTGTCTCACTTCTTGCATTTATTAAAAGTCCTTTACCCTTAAATCCAGGATATCCCCATGACTTCAAACCTAATACAATCTCTTTATCTTCTTTATATAATATTGGAGCATCGTTTGAAGGATAGATATCTCTATCATAGGATTCATTCTTTACCTCTTCTTCAATTCTATCTGCTCTTTGACGAAAATACTCCATTAATTCATCTTCTAAATGATATCTTCCACACATGTTTACCTCTTATCATATTAAACTAACAGCGATAACAATTAGTGAACTTAACAATGTCCCTAAAAGATAATATTCAGCAAATTGTCCATCCTTTGTTATCTTATCATATCTAGCAATCGACTTAGCCGTTAGCACAAATCCTACCGCGCCATATTGTTGTAGTGATAGAAAAACTAGAAGAATTAAACGTTCCAATATCCCTATCCATGCACCAGCATTTTCTATACCATCTTGTTCGCTTATATTTGGTCTAAACTTTTCAAGTAAAAGTTTTATGGCTATAGATGCAGGCTTGATTACTAAAAGCACTTTAAGAACAGTGGTTAATGTAACTGCAAAATCCGAGTCCCAAAGAGGTCCAGATGGATTGGTAATTTGATGTTGATATGTCATGAAAAATGACACAACAACAATCAAGATTAAATGTATAACCTGATCAGAAAAAAATAAAGTAGATTTACTAAGCTTTCCTTTTTTATCAAAATATCTTTTTATTAGGTCCACAATAAAATGCAATACACTCAATACTATTGAAGTAGCTAACAGAGCGGTACCACTAACTAGTAAAGCAAGTCCTATCGTGATTACCGCATATATTGCAGCATGAATAAATAGGCTTGAATATTTTTCATTCTTTTCCTTCGCTATATTGTCTGTCTGTAGATAAAAATGACCCAGAACATGAGCAATTAAAAATACCAAAATAATATTAATTCCAGCCATCACTTACCAACCTTTCTATATGTGCATTTACCATATTTTTACTATACATATAATTATAGAAATTAGAACTTTTCAAAGCTCTACTTACCGAAGATTGAAGTATACCAAGCTTTTCGGATGTCTTCATCTGGCTCATATCATTATCTAAAAATTCTTCCATAACTTGCCTTTGCCTTTCACTCCAAGAGTTTTTCAATATACTAATCATCGCTAGGCTACTATTAACCAGCCCCATATCTTCAGTAGATTTGATAGCATAATTTGTTACGTAAGTAGAGTACGATGTCTCATTTTCCTTAACAAAATTTATCATCTCTCTTGCATAATGATAACTAGTGCCATCAATCTCTAAGGTATTATCATAATCTATTTTTGTCTTAACATTTCCTATGCCCAAGCCAAATCTTATCTTATAAGGATGTATCCTTTTTTCTAGTTCAAAAACTATATCTAATATATCATGAGCATCTGAAAATAGTCCTTCAAATTCATCCCCAGAACTTATGACTAACTTAGCAGCCATTTGATCTTTATATTTTTCATTAATATATTCAATCGCATCACGAAATTGCTTTCTAAACTCATCTCTATTTTTTATGGTTTTCGAATTTTTAATATCACCTATGATTGCTACATATTTTTGATTCATATTCTCACCTCTGCTAATATTATACAATAAAAAATCATGCACTTCAATACGCATGATTTAATATCATGTAGTATTTAGTGCATGATTTATTCTTATGTGCTAATTTATACATGATTTAAATTCATGTCTTTATTCAATCATGAATATTATTATGTTCTCTAATTTAATCTTTCGATATATTCTTCAAGCACTAAACCTTCATTGAAGATTTTTTCTGCATGCTCTTTTCCTACATATCTAAAATGCCAAGGTTCATACATGATCTTTGTGATGTCTACCTTATTTGCAGGGTATCTAAGGATGAAACCATATTTGTTTGAGTGAGCAGCCAACCAGTCATACATAGGTTGTGTAGCATAGCTTAATCCATTATCGACTACATCTATTGCCAAACCAAGCTCATGTTCACTTGTGCCAGGAATTGCTACAGCTTCAGAAGTAAGCCTTTTTGCCTCTTCTTTACTGTGTCCATTATCCATCCTGTATTGGACACCTTCATCAAATAACCTTGTTTGGGTTTCGTGAGTTCTATACCCCCAAGAAACCTCTGGATTGACTCCTTCAGCCCTCATATCATCAAACATTTGTTGAAGGTCTGGGTATATTCTCTCGTCTACCTTTTGTCCATTGGATAACTCAAGTAGTGGTACTTCATAATCTTTAGGTACATAAAAATCTTGGTTAACCAATATTAGATTCCAACCGTTATCAGTCTTTGCCCTTTTAATATTATCTCCAAAAAAAGAACCTAAGTTTAAACCACTCATGCCACTTGCAACCACTTTATATCCGACAAAAAGTACTAAAACTAATACCACTATCCTAAAAAACTTCTTTTTCATATCCAAACCTCCTCATACGAACATCCTATCATACAATTATGTTGAAATTGTTAATTAATTAAATCTTTCGGATTTTCCTTTTATGCAAGAAATATAGACTAAAACATAATACGACCGCCTCTGTAAAAACAAAGGATAACCATATACCATTCATCTTGAATATTTTCGCAAAAACTATAGCAAAAGGTACTAATACTAAAAATCCTCTTAATATGCTGATAACAAATGATTTTCTCACTTCTTCCATCGAGCTCAATGCAACACTTGCGTGCATGTTTACTCCTGCTAATATAAAGCCTAAAAAGTATATGATTATTCCATCATTTGTTAATGTAGTTACTCTCAACACATTCTCTGTATTAAAAATCGATATTATTGGATATCTGAATAGGTAAAATGCTATATACATCACTATCGATATAAATATAGCCGCAAATATGCCATACTTATTTACTTTATCTAAAGTCCTTCTATCGCCTCTTCCATAAGAGCTGCTAATAAGGGGTTGAATCCCCTGAGTAAGCCCTGTTAGTATACCTAAGGAAACTAAAGCTAAATTAGCTACTATCCCATATGAAGCTAGCCCCAAATCTCCTTCAAGACCTATGATTAATAGGTTAAATACAACTAAGCTTACAGCCGATGATAACTCTATTACTAAAGCAGACGCTCCAAGCTTTAAGATATCTAAGATATAGCTATTTTTCACTTTACTCTTAATTATATTAACGAATTTGTCCCCATAATTGTGAAATGCCAATATAGCTATAGATATCATAGGCGCTATACTTGTCGCAAATGCTGCTCCAAACATCCCCCATGGTAATATAAACATAAATACATAATCTAATATGATATTACTAAAACTTCCTATTAACATAGAGTTCATAGCAATCTTCGGGCCATGACTATTTCTAGCGAATGACACTAAAATATTGTTGAATATAAAAGCTGGAGCAAATATAAACATAGTCTTCATATAAGTTACTGTCATCTCATATGTGTCTGGTGAGGCTCCTAATATCAAAGAAAATTTCTCAGTAAATAGCAATCCTATTAAGATATATATAACGCTAAAAAACAGTCCTATCTTTAACGTTAAAGCAAATACTCCATTTGCTCTTTTATTTTGATCTTGTGATTTGAGTATGCTAAATCTTGTTGAACCACCCATGCCAAGCATAAGCCCGCTACCATGTATGATACTAAATATGGGTAATGCTAAGTTTAGGGCTGCTATCCCTGCGGTCCCAAGCGCTCTAGCAATGAAGTAGGTATCTGCTAATATATAAAGTGATACTCCTAGCATACCTAGCATATTAAGACTGGCATATCTTAAAAAATTCTTTCTTATTTCATTCATTTTATCTCCTAATGAGGTTATTCTAAATGCCAAATGGTCCTTTCATTTGAGAAACATTTTCTAAATATTCTCTAGATTTTCTCGCTTCCATTTCACGATAAATAAAACCCATCTTTCCAGCTAACTTTTTGGATATCTCATCGAATAAATCACACATCCTAAAAGTCGCATCCCAAATATCCTTTGTCTGCGCTTGTGAGTAAGTCGCAAGATATCTTTCATAATCATATGGATCAGCATAGTCTTTCATGAACTTTGCATTTTTCCCAATACTTATCTCAAAATTATGATCATAAGCTATATCCCATTCTATCACTCTTACTAACATAGGGCGAATTATAAAATTAATCATATCCATAACATATGGAAGCTCTGCACGCCAAAGCCCTTTAGCGACATTATTTAGGCACCACCAAAATTCATTTGTCGTGCTATCAAATTTCTCTTGGTTTGGTTCTTCTATCCAAAACATCATATCAGACAATTGATTTTGTTCTTCAAATATACCATCTTTATCAATCAATACCTCATACATATCCATAGTCTTTTTAGCCTGTTCTTCAGTCTTTACAGTCAAATCAAGCCTTACGCCATCTTCAAATTGCATAAGCCAACCATAGCTATTTTCGGTATCACTTGGATAATATGGGCTATTATCAGGATATTGCATATACATGATATCACCAAAACCTCTTATCCAATCACTATCCTCAATAAATGATCTCGTTTCTCTTACCACATAAGCTATATCGTAATCCTGGAATCTATCCTTTTTAACTTTCGGATTCACTCTTGAACCCTCTATATAACAAGCTCTAATCCTTTCATCTGCTTTAGCAGTATCTGTGATTAATCTTATCATCTCTAATTCATCTCTCATAACTCACCTCTTCCCATAAATGGTAAAATCCCCAATTAAGGGGATTTACCAAAGGAGCGCTAATATTTTATTAGCATAAACCACAATGAACTTATTGTTAAGTTTGTACTATTATTATCTTCTATCAACTTCACCATCGATTATCGTTCTATCGATTAATTCGTCTCTGCCTTCTATAATATCTTTTCGCTCTATAGGCTCTTGACCTTCTACATACTTATCAGCCTTAAACTTAGTAATTTCTTCCTCTACCTCTTCACGATCAACTTCATCATCTAAAATCAGTTCGTTGTCAGGACCAAGTTTTGGAAAATCATCCAAGTCATATTCGACATCTTTTGGATTTTCATCTACAAGATTCTTTACATTATTTGGACTCTTTAATGTAAAATCCTCTCCAGGTTTATCAACCTTAAAGCTTAATTCTAAACCATCTTCGCCAAACATTGAATCTTCTTTCTTAACAAGTTTCTCATCAAGATTTAATGGTTTTAAATCTTCTTGTGTTGATTCTTCGATAACTGGTTCTTCTATTGGATCATTCACTATAGCTGATGCTGTAAGTGGATCATGAGCTACTCTTTCTCCCGTAGGAATTGGGTTAACAACTACATCAGATACCGGCTCACTATTCGTATTTCCAGTTCTTGGAGTTATTGGTTCTTCAACTGGCTCACCGATTGAACCTGAAAATACGTATCCTAAAACTGCAAGTACAGCTGCGACAATATATCCGATTAACGAGTTATCTAATAACTTTCCTATTAGCAAACCAACTACTGCACCAATAAGTGCAAAAATTATTTTTTTCATATATCAATTCTCCTTTGAAAATTTTGTTCTATTATTTTCTTACCCAAACACTTTCAAATGCTACGATATATTTATAAATATTTTATATTGCTCTCTTCTATCTCTTTTTTCTTTTGCTCTTCTCGTTCTCTTTTTGCTTTTTCTTTTTCTCTAGGATCTTTAATATAACCTACTCCCATGGCTAAAGCTATACCAATTCCCGCTCCTATAGCTACATTATCAAATATCAACCAAAATACAATGGTAAAGCCCACAAATGCCCACCAATTAAAACCACCAAAACTTCTCATCATTACCTCTTTCTGTATTATCTATTAATAGACTTTGCCATGACAGCAGCTGTATGTCTAATTCCCCTTATAGCCTTACTCATCTCGTATATATTTTCTGGATCTGCAAGTCCACAATATCCAGCATCTCCAATATGTTGGATATCTACTCCACATATCTTATTTTGTATAGCCATATATCTTATAGTTTCTTTATCAGAACCTTCCTGACTAGTACCTATCGCACTCATAACAAGCGATCCTGCCTTATGTGCTGCCTTAACAGCCATCTTTAACTGTTCATGATCAAAGCCAGGGATAGTTCCTATTGATGGAACCAAGATAACATCTGCTCCAGCTTCAATATATTCTTCAATAATTTCTTGAGTTATTACTGGCTCGTCAACACCAGCGCCGTGCATTTTACCGGCGATAATAAATCCTGAAAATTTCTTCTTTGCAAGCCTAATGCTATCGATAATCGCTTTATTGCTAACTCCAGTACCTGGATTTCCTGTTAGACAAACAAAGTCCACGCCAAGCTTTTCAATCTCATCAATAGTTTTCACGCTCGCTCTTCTGCCTTCTGGCATATCGCCTCTGCTTTCTAGCATGGAAGCCTCTTCATCGACCGGTTCTAAATTAACTCCTATCGGCCTTCCTACTAGCTTATGTAGTTTTTCGACAAAGTTTCCGCCAGGCTCTAATCCCCAAATCTTTGGTTCAAATACATCGACCATATTTAAAAGTATCAAGTCGGCACCAAAAGCCTTAGCTATCTCAGCATTAGTAATATCATTTGCCACAGGAGGTAGTAAAACAATATTTTCAGAAAGGATTGTCCTTCCTTCAGATGCTTTAATACTTGTCAATAATTCTTCTTTGCTCATCTTAAACATATCAGATGAATTTGCACTAATTAATCTTTTCATATCATACCTCATAAATCTCTATTTTCTTTATATGAGCATCACCCATGCTCTTAAACTCAAATCTTATTTCTTTTGCAATCTTATCAACAATCATCAGCCTTTTATATCCAATCGACTCAAAACTCTCAAAAAGCTTACCATCGATATAGACTCTAGCTTCAACTATATTTTGTCCAAACTCAATTTGCTCCATTATCTCAATCATCTTAATATTTACCCTATCTTCAAAGGTAAATACATGTGAATTTATGCCTTCGATCAAATTCGTCTCTACCACAGAATTACATGAGATAGGCTTTTCAAACATCTTACAAATATCTTTTTTTACATCTAAGACTCTATCTAAGACAGTTTTAGGAATCTTTCCATCTCTATCAGCCGCGATATTAAGAAGCAAAACGGCAGATCTTCCCACTGATTTCATATAGATATTCACCATCTCTTCATGGGATTTTACTTTCTCATCTTTATGCCAAAACCATCCATCTGTAGTGCATGTGTCAGCTTCAGCCACGCTCCAAACATAGTTATCATCATGTCCAACCTTAGGATCAAACATCGTATCATAATCTATCTCAAATATCCCCTTAGGTAGCCTACTAATATTTGGTTCCATCGCATAGCCTTTTTCGTTACCTACCCAATGAATTCCACCATAAGCCCCAACTCCAAACATCAATATATCTGGGTTATGACGCCTTACCATTTCCATCCACTTACCAAATTCATACATTTGGTCAGGAAATTTTGGGTCTTTCGCTCCATCAAACCACCATTCGACAAATTTCCCATTGTTTCCATATCTATCATCTCTACATATTTCTTCAATCTGTCGAAGATAGAATTGATTGTACATTTCACCTTTGCCATAACTTTTTTCATGTACATCCCAGGGCGATAAATAAATGCCCATATCTATATCATATTTCGTACAAGACTTTGAAAGTTCAGCTAAAAAATCCTTTTTATACTTTGTATTACCAATATGATAGTCGGTAAGCTTTGTATGCCACATGCAAAATCCATCATGATGCTTTGCAGTAAATATCAGCCTCTTAAATCCAATATCCTTAATAGTCCTGACATATCCATCAAAATCAAACTCTTCAAGCTCAAAATCATCAAAAGTCGCCTTGCCATCTCCCCACTCAACATCCGTAAATGTATTCATACCAAAATGCAAGAAACAAGCTATCTCTTCTTCATAATATCTCAACTGCGCCTTATTCGGTCTAGGTCCCATAAAATCCTCACAAAAATATATTCTAATCTAAGTATCAAGGAAAAGAGAGAATATTTCAAGGGTAATTGAGCAAATATGGTATCATTATCTTAAGAGGTGATACTATGGATAAATTTCTTGATAAGAATGGTTTAGTTTATGTACTTCCTAAAAAGCTTCCTTCGAGGATGAAGGTTCTAGAATATTTAGCTAGTAAGTTTGAAGATGGGCGTGAATATAAAGAGCGAGAAGTAAATGCTTTGCTTGATGATCATTTGAGCTATAAAGATATATGTTTATTTCGCAGAGAACTTGTAGAAAAGAAACTTCTAGATAGAACTAAGGATGGATCAGTATATAAAAAGAATATAAAAGAAGAAAGCGAATCAGATATCTGATTCGCTTCATTTTTTTATTTGAGTGTGGTGGCTTGAGTTTCTGATTCTTTCTTCGATTTGTCAGGTACGATTTTAAGACTCTAAGCCCCTGTATTTGAGATTTTTAGATAAAACTCAGGTTCGTTATTGCTACTCTAAGCCTTTGTTTTCGTGATTTTCTTAAGATACTCAGGCAAATTTTTTCTTATCTTAACCTTTGTTTCCTGAGTTTTTCTTAGAAACTCAGGTTCAATCACAAAAATTCGAGCCTGAGTTATATTTAGAATTTCTAATAAAGCAGGCTCATAAGCAAGATTTCACACCTGTGTAAATACCGCTTTCTTCAAAAACTCAGGCTCCCAAACACCAAACACCGCTTCATCTACATAAAAAAGTGCACCGAAGTTTCGGCGCACCACTATATTATTTTTCTTGGGTCATTTCACCATCAACGATGCGATAGACTTTATCGCAATATTCTAGCAGTCTATTATCATGGGTTACCATCACTGTTGAGCGTTCTGAGTCTTTGGTAATTTTTTTAAGCAACTCGACTACTTGGATAGCTTTTTCAGTGTCAAGACTTGCTGTTGGTTCATCGGCTAGAAGTAGTTTTGGATTAGGGAAAAGTGCTCTACAAATCGCAGCTCTTTGCCTTTCTCCACCAGATAGATCAGATGGATAAAGGTCTTTTCTTTTGTAAATATCCATTTCCTTCATTAACTCTTCTGCACGTTTTGAATCATGTTTCTTACCAGCAAACTTATCAACTAGTTCGAATTGTTCTTCTATAGTAAGAAATGGCACTAGATTAGATGCTTGAAGGATAAATCCGATTTGATCGAAACGAAGTATATTTCTTTCTTTTTCAACCATTGTCGATATATCCTCGTCCATAAATGTTATGGTACCTTCCGTTGGTCTTTGAAGGCCTCCCATCATCGTAAGTAGGGTTGATTTTCCAGAACCACTTGGTCCGATAATAGCTACAAGTTCGCCTGCATTTATACTAAAAGATGTTGATTTAAGAGCTTCTATGACTTCCTGTCCATCCTCAAAAGTCTTTTTAACATTATCAAATTTCATTATTTCCATATCTTCCTCCTAATCTAAAACTTCAAGTGGATCAACCTTAGATACACCTTTTACTGAGAATATAGCACCAACTAAAGATATTAAAAGAATTAATCCTCCAATTATCCCATAAAATGCAATATTTGACTTAAATGGAACCGTATATGGTAAGAAATATTCTGATATATATGTTAAGGCAAGCCCTATAAGTACTCCAAATAAACTAACCAAAAATGTCTGAATAATTACTGATTTTGCGATATAGCTATTTGAGATACCTTGTACTTTCATGATCCCAAAAGTCTGTTTCTTTTGCATAGTAATGATATACATAAATACACCAAGCACAATTGTTGAGATTAGTATCAAAAATCCAATCATCCACCCAAAAGTAAGTACTTGAGCTAAATAGCCTGGCAAGTTTTGAATAAAATCATCTATACTAAGCACATCATAATTATCATTGCTAACTACTGAATTTTCTCCATGTACTAATATCCCTGATATTCTCTCAGGAACTCCTGGTGTTGGCGAAGATACAGAATCGATCGGCTGAGTTGATGGATCTGGTTTATCATCAACCTGGCCTTCTTGCTCTGGTATAAATACCATCATAGAAGCTGATGCCATCTCTAAATCTGTAAATATTACAGGCGATACATTAAATTTTGCTTCTTGCGTAAATCCTGTAACCTTAAACTTTCTATCGTTCATACTCAAAACTAAAGTATCACCTATTTGCACATTATCTTCATCCCTTAAAGTAATTGATGCAAGCACTTCATCTTGAGTCTTTGGTAAATCTCCTTCTATAACCTCAGGATATGCTGTAGAGCCCTGTTTTAAACCTATTAAGACCAAATCGATTGTCGACTTATCCGTCTCATCACCATTTAAGTAAGCCACAGACCTACCTATATTTATCGGCGATATATCCTCATTATTAAAATCATCTACTGAATCCATATCCATCATTGACGATAATATATTTGCATTGGTGCCAGACTTTAGAACAACCTTATCAGCTCCCCATTTCTCAACAGCTGATGTATTATCCTTTGCCAAACCATATGCCAAACCTGTAAGAAAAAATACCAAGTAACTAATCAGTACGACAATACTAATAATTAAAAGGAATCTCCCCTTATCTTTTTTCATTTCCTTTAATGCTAAAAACATTAATCCTCCTTCTCATCTCATCTTCTAATCGATTTCTAACAATTAGTCCATCTTCATTTATCTTGTAGTATTTTCTCGGTCTCGACTCCGAAGTATCCCAAATACTTTCTAACAATCCTTGCTTTTCCAATCTTCTCAAAAGTGGATACAAGGTGTTTCCTTCAATATCGATATTATGTTCATTCAAAACTTCAAGGAGTCCATATCCATAAAGCGGTTCATCTAAGCACGATAACACTGCAAATGTCAGGGTTCCTCTTCGAAGTTCAGTAACAAATCCCTGAACCAAATTTTCTATATCTTTCATATCAAACTCCTTTCATCAA
>JAAYEL010000095.1 GCA_012728755.1 Tissierellia bacterium
ACCATAATAGTCATCAGCATTTATTACCAAAAATGGTCCATCTATCGCTTCTCTGGCAGCCAATACCGCATGAACTGTACCCCATGGTTTTGTCCTACCAATCGGAACTTCAAAACCATCAGGTAAATCATTTATATCTTGAAATACATATTCAATATCAATAAAGTCTCTAACTCTGTCTCCAATTACTTCTCTAAAATCCTTTTCTATATCTTTTCTGATAATAAAAACGACTTTATCAAATCCTGCTTCCTTCGCATCATAGATAGAAAAATCTATGATAGTATCGCCACATTTAGTCATCTTTGCTAATTGTTTTATCCCTGCACCGTATCTAGCACCGATTCCTGCAGCCATTATTACTAATGTAGTTTTCATATGCCCTCCGTTATGGTAATACTCGCAAAAGCATAACCTTTTAGATATGATATCTAACTTTTATAGTTGATACTCCCTACGAATAATATCTTGTCCTTCAAGCTTTTTGCCTGTCACCGTCATATATAATTGTTTAACATCTTCTTCTATCTCATCTCGCATATCTGTTCTTTCATTATATAGTTTTTCTACATCATAAAGATATACATATCGTTTTTCATCAGCTATAGCTCGAATAAATGAAAATGTTGTTTTAGATATGGATTTACTTTGCTTATCATAATACACATTAACCATCATTGAATAATATGGTTTTAATGGATTATCCCTATACTCTCCGTCAGGAGTTTGTGTCACACTTCCAATTGAAGCTGTCGATAGAAAACTTTCATCAAATGAAGCTTCTTGGATAACATGAGGATGATTTCCTATAAAGCAATCTGCCCCTCTTTTTTTGTAAAATTCAGTAATGTATCTTACATATTCTCCAGGACTCTTATTTAATTGCCCACCACAATGCCCATTAACAATTACTAAGTCACTTGATTGTTTAGCTAACATAAGTTCTTCTTCTAGTTTTTTTAACATATCACTATCAGTATGTCTACTCTTAAGTGTGTCAGTTCTAGAACCTAAAGTTACTTTCTTATTTTTAATCCTATAGTCACTATATGCTTTTTTTACTGGCTTTAGTGCTTTAGAATTAATCATCTGCCTTAGGATATATTTAATCTTACCTTTAAATCCTTTATACATCTCTTTTTCTTGCAGTTTAAGTTGTCTTTTATTAGGTAGTGGTGCTAATAAATTTATACTACCACTGATGACTGAGTCCTTATCATCTTCATCAGTAACAAAATTTACATCCTCTGTATATGCTAATATGGCAAGGCTTATCCCTTCCACATCCTTAACTAAAGGCTGTCTATTATCTAGAGTACCGACTACATCAAAGCCTAAATCTTCAAGTACTTTTTTTGTTCTTCTTACACCAGCTATACCTCCATCATAAGCATGATTATTAGCCGTTAGAAGCACATCTATCCCTGCATTTTTTATCGCTTTAGCAAAGTCATCTGGAGTATTAAATATGGACCCGATTGCTCTCCATGGTGGTTTTCCTCCTAGAACAGTCTCAAAATTTGCTATTACTAGATTTGAGTCATCCCATATTTGTTTAGCATTCTCAAATACATTATCAAATTGAAAATTATTCTCGTCTACCTTGGCAGCATTTAATAGAGCATTATCGCACATTAGATCGCCAATTATGCTGATCTTAATATTGTTTTCCACTTCAATCCTCCTAGGTTAGTATTTCTTAATACTGTGTTGGATATCCTTTAGATTCTCTAAATGTTCTGATATCTTCAAATATGATTTGCCCTTTATCAATTTCTTTTGATTTTGATAACATCTCATTTTCTTGATCAAGTATCATTAGATTTAGTAATTCAGCTATCCTTGGTGATAATACATTTGTCACTGTTCTACAAAATAAAGCTGGTGAGTTATTTACAGCATAATGGATAACTCCATCAACTTCATATATTGGGTTTTCTATAGTTGTTGGTGTTGAAGTTTCTATTTCTAGATTTACATTACAGCTTACATCAACTATAAATGTACCTTTTTTAAATTTCTTCAAATCTTCTTTGTAAATCAATCTATCTTTTCTATTAGTGTCCCAAAGCACACAGTTTACGATAACATCATAGTCAAACATATTAGATTTAAATAGGTTTTCCTGTCTTCTTCCAAAAACATCAACTTCTTTTGCACCTAATCCGTAAAGAACTCTTTGAGCTCCTTTAGCTGTTTGTCCATTTCCGATAATCGCGAATTTAGCTTCTCTTGGCATAAATCCCATCATAGGAATAGCGTGTAGTACAGATGCTTCTCCTGCGATTTCTCTATTTTTATAGAAGATATATCTTCCATTATCGTATAAATCTTCCCAAGCATATAAAGTGTGTTTTCCCTTTAATACTTCTGTAGTAAAATCCAATGACTGAACTGCATGAGCCCATCCAAATAGTATCTTACCTTCGTCTAATTGGTCGATATAGTCACCATCACCTAATTTTACATCAACGATAATATCTTGTTTCATCGCTTCTTCACGTGATACGATATTACATCCTAATTCTTTATATTCAGAATCATCAATATTTAGAGAATTTGCATATCCTTCTTCTAAATATAGTTGTTTGGGATTGTCTATTTTCTTTACATCTTCTGGTAGTAAAGCTCTTCTCTTTTCTCCCATTTTATGACTAATAAGTAAACCTACTGTTTTCATATTCTCTCCTAAATTCTATTTTTATAATCAAAATACTTTCCAACCTGATCTGTCACCTGAGTCACATCTGGGTCAGCCCCTCTATTTCCTTCGATACAAATAATATTATAGTTCTCATCTAAAGATATATCCCAACCAACATATCTTGTTTGAGGTACTTGCTTAGATAGTTCAATCACCCTAGCCTTAATCTCATCCCATTTTGGTATCTTAAACCCAGGAATTACTTTGTTTGAATCAGGGTGAACAGTATATCTTGCAAATTCTCTATCTACACCAGTAGTATTTACTACACAAGTTTCGATATCTATCTTAGCTGCTATCCCATAATGGTGAAAATTATCAGCTACTTTACCTTTTCTACCCAATCTTACTAGTGCTACCATAATATTTGATTGTCCATTCTTATCAATTAATGTAACAATTCTCATAGTATTTAATGAGCTTTCGTTAAATTCGGAAAATTCTTTGGCTTGTTTTACAAGTCCTTCTGCAATAGATTCGCTTCTAACAAGTTTTTCGTATTTATCATGATAGTCATGATTTTCTTGATATCTCAATATCTCTATACCATCACCAAATGAACCAACTTCAGGCTTTACGAAAATCTCATCGTTTTCTTTTAAGAATGCCACAAATTCTTCATATGTGCTGTCTTTAATCGATAACCATGGTCTACCTAAGAATTTTTCGAATCTTTCGTTGAATAACTTCTTGCTATCAAACAACTCATCAGATTTAACGTCATTGCATTTTTCCATAATCCAATGAAGTGATTGATACTCCACGAATCTCTTTCTTCCAAATCTATTCCTTTCATAGAATTTATATTGGATAAAATCAATCATATAAACTCCTTTAGTCGCTCTTAGAAATAGAAATTTAATGTAAAACCAAAGTTTTGCTTTGTCTGAATAAATACCTGGCTCTGCTTTTTCAATAGATTCACCAAATAATTTCCATCGTTTTTTAAATGTAGCTAACATACTAATTCATACTACCTTTCAAGCTTTGTTCTATAAAGATATCTCTCATAACTTCATCAGTGATATCTCCAAATGCTGGTCCGCAAGTCATCTGATTTGATCCTGGACAAACATTATATTCAATAAATACAGGCTTTCCTTCTTGATTTATCGCAAAATCCCAACCAATTATCTTGAAATGTGGTAATTTTAGTTGTTCTCTTTTTACGATATTTATTATTTCGTCAAATGAAGGTACTTGGAAACTATCAAACTCAACTAATGTATCTGGATGTTTTGAATGCTTATGTCTATATTTATCAGATGCCAATCCTTCAAATCTACCTTCCAGATTAACCGCTATTTGTAGACCACCTGCAGATACATTATCTACCTTTGCATCTCCTGAACCCATCCTACAGATAACAGATAGTATATGAACTTCGCCTTTGAAAAGAAACGAAAATACTCTTATAGTATTTAATGTATTTAGATTTAATGAAGCCATCGTAGCATGTTGTGATAATACTTCCTGACATATAAAGTTACCGCCTGCTGTTTCTATTATCTTATCTAGTATCACATCAGTATCTTTTGTTTTATCATAAAATTGTATTAATCTACCAGCCCCACTATCGATTGAAGGCTTAACTATAACATTACCATGTGCTTTTATTAGTTCCTTTACCTTAGCTTTGTCAATGATATTATCATTGGCATCGTAATACACATTTGCCATAGACTTAGCTATAGTTAATGGTCTAGTAAGGTTTGGAAACATACGATAATGCATACATTTGTCCTCATAAGGACGTCTAAATTTCATGTTTGAGAAGTATGGAAGAATCTTGCTATAGTATATGTCATCTGGCACATATCTATTATCAAAAGCTACCCCTTCTTTTTTATAAAGGTCAACCCAATGCTTAGAAGTTTTGATGCCAAATTGTTTCCAATATTCTTTATATGCATCATATTCTGATTGGTTGATATCCTTTTTGTCCATTCCTTTTAATTGCTTTTTAACTTGTTTTTTTCTTTGAACTGCTCTATGAGTTGACTCAAGCCAATCATAAAAATCGTCTAATTTTTTTCTTAATCCACTTCTCATATCACACCTGCTTTATAAATATCTCGCTATATTTCATCATATAGCCATTCTCTTTATAGTTACCAATATTTTTCTCATTAGCTAAACCTTTTAAGTTGTTAACGATCAACTTCATATGGTCTACTCCACATTCAAATGCATGAGGATATCCTCCTCCAAATCTTGGATTAACTTCTGAGATATAGTAATCTCCATCTATATCGAATACATCAATATCAATTTGACCTTTAAAACCAATTTCCTTTACGAATTTTTCAATAAGTGCAAATAACTTTTCGTCTTTA
>JAAYEL010000011.1 GCA_012728755.1 Tissierellia bacterium
CTTATAAGACTATTCATACCAAGAGCTCTTCTTGGTTGATTGTAAAATATATTTACAGCCATATAAAATACTGAGTAAGCACTTGACATATATGTTTCGGTTGGATTCTTGCTATCTCTAAGTCCCATAGCTACAAGGTCTCCAGCCACTATAGCCTTGTTCATTTCTTTTAAGAATTGATCATCAACTATGTTATCAGCATCAAATACCACAAAGGCATCAATATCATCACGCTTCATATAAGCATCAAGGGTTTGATTCAATACATCACCTTTATTTTTCACAACACCCTTTGGTTCAAAAATGTTTGCACCAGCAGCGATTGCCGCGCCTTTGGTATCATCAGTACAATTATTAGGGATAACTGTAATCTCATACATACTTTGAGGATAATCCATATCTTGTAAGCAGTGGACAAGTTCACCGATAACGGCTTCTTCATTTCTAGCTGCTATAAGAATAGCAAATTTATTTAATTTATCAGTTTCGGGATATGGTTTTATTTTCTTGTTGAAATGCAGACCAATTACTACATAATAAAGCATATAAGCTGTCATAATGATTCCTACTATAACAGATACTGCAATTAAAACTTTTTCAAAAGGCATATGTCTACCTTCCTTTCCTTTTCTTTATCAACACTTATTCTATTATAACAGAAAAGCAGAGAAAAAATAATTACGATTTTGTAAGATTTCAAAATGTTGAAAATATTACATTAGTTGTTGTTTCATAGTTTTAGTGGGTAATAAGTTATAGAGGAAGGAATAATTTTATAATACTTCGGTTTAAACAAATGTTTAAAAATTTATGAAGTGTTTAAACTACAGTTTAATCATGTATTTTCTATTAAATAATAGTTATAAAGAGTAAGATAAATTACTATAAACTAATATTTAAAGAGAAAAAATATTTAACTTGTGGTAAAATGTATTAGATTATATCAAATACAATCTAAAAGGTAATTTAGATATTTTAAAATAAATAATAATAAGGTGATATTAATATTTATTTTTACAATACTTATATTCTACAGGTTGCCCTATAATTATTGTAAAAAAATTCTAAATTATTAAATATGGGTAAGATAACCATGTCGCTTGACAAATACTACGGTGGTATATATTATATGGTTATCGTAACTAGATAAGGAGGGGAAAATGAGATTAAAGGAAGTTCATGATTTCCACTGTCCTCGATGGGACGATTTGCCGGACAAGCCTATTTTTAATAAAAATGTGGTAGTCTTCATAAATAAGGCTCTATCAACTATCATCCATGAAGAGAACCGACTCACTACGAATATGGTACAAAACTATTCAAAGTGGAGGTATATCCCTGAGATTAACGGTAGGAAATATGATAGGATTCATGTGGCATATTTAATAGTAATTAGTGTTTATAAGCAAGTACTAAACATTAAAGACGTTAAAGAAGGCACTAGAGTAATTCTTGGTCATATGGACGAGGCCAAAGCATATGATTTATTTGCAGAAGCTTTAGAAAGAGCGCTTAAACGAGCATTTACTCATGCTGGTCAAGAAAACCATTATGAGATTGAGGGCTTTAAGGCTACAGGAGATCATGCAGCAATTGAACTAGTATCAAATGCATTTGCAATGAAACTACTATCAGAAATAGTGATTGATTCCGGAGGTTATGAATACTTAGGAGGAGATTAATGACAAAGTTAGCAATAATTGGAGATACTGCTCAAGATTTTACACATGAATTGGGAAAGAAGTTTGGAGTAGAAGTAGTATCATATTATATTGAGATGGACGAAAAATCATACAAAGATTTGTATGACATAGATGCTCAAAGATTCTATAATGTTATGGATGATCATGAGAAACTATCTACGGGGATACCACCAATTCAAGAAGTGTTAGATTTATTGGTATCATTAAAAGAACAAGGATATGAAGAAGTATTGTTTTTAGCTTGTTCACATGCTCTTACTGGTATGTTTGGACTATATAATACTTTGACAACAATGTATGATGATATGAAAATTCATATTTTCGATACTACACAAATTGCATCGGCATCGGCTTTGCTAACTATTGAAGCCGCTAATATGAGAGATGCAGGAAAATCGGTTGAAGAAATCTTAAAAAGATTAGAAGAACTAAAAACTAAATCAAAAGTATTTGCTGTTTTCAGATCTCTTAAATACTTAGTTAAAGGCGGAAGATTTAATAAGTATGCGGGAATGATTGGGTCGTTTTTAAATATTAATCCAATTTTGACTATGGAAAATGGTGAGATTGCGATGTTAGACAAAGTTCGCGGTAATAAGAAAAGTTTGGTTGGATTAATAAATTATATCAAAGAATATGTATCTGAATCAAAAGACTATCATATAGTTGTTTTCGAAGGAGACAATAAAGAGGAGTTTGAAGAGTTCAAAGAAGCACTAAAAGATGTGATAGATAATGCAAATATATCTATTGAGACAAAATTGACACCAGTACTGGGAGTTCATACAGGTCCTAAAGTGGTAGGAGCCTCAGTTTTAACATTAGATAAGTAAAGTAAATACGAATGGCCAACTCGACGAGTTGGCCATTTTCATTTATTAGCTTTCAAAATCAAGTTCATCAACTCTCTTTTCTATACTAGTATTAGAATTGGGAACATATCTTTCATATTCTTTGTCCATAGATACGGAATTCAAAATTATTGATGCACTCGTTGGGCTCATAGCTACAGGGACATCATATAAGACTGCAATCCTCAATAAAGCTTTGACATCTGGGTCATGAGGCTGAGCTTCTAAAGGATCCCAAAAGAATACCAAAATATCTATCTTTCCTTCAGCAACATAGGCACCTATTTGTTGATCGCCACCTAAAGGACCACTATAAAACGAACGTATCTCTAGCTCAAATTTCTCTCTAATTATCGTTGATGTAGTTCCTGTCCCACATAATTCATGCCCTTCAAGTAAATGCCTATTTTTTGCAATCCAAGCAAATAGTTCTGCTTTTTGCCCATCATGTGCCACTATCGCAATTCTTTTTCTCTTAGGTACTTTTAATTTAACTAAAGATGTATTGTTCATCATAACCTCCTTAAATTTTGCTACTATTATCATTTTACCTGTAAAATGTATTTAGGTAAAGGCTTTCACTATGATATAATATTGTAAATGGAGGATGTCATGGGAAAATATATTATGTCATTAGATGCTGGTACGACTAGCAATAGATGTATTTTGTTTGATAAAAAAGGAAATATTTGTTCAATAGCGGCCAAAGAGTTTAATCAAATCTTTCCAAAGCCAGGTTGGGTAGAGCATGATGCTACAGAGATTTGGTCAACACAATTAGGAGTAGTTATTGAGGCGATGGCTAAAGTAAATGCCACGAGTGCAGATATAGAGGCTATTGGTATCACTAATCAAAGAGAAACTACTGTCATATGGGATAAAAAGACAGGTCAGCCTGTATATAATGCAATAGTGTGGCAATGTAGAAGAACTTCAGATATGACTGAAAAGTTAGTGGAAGAAGGTCATTCAAAGTTGATTAATGATAGCACTGGATTGGTGGTAGACCCATACTTCTCAGCCACAAAGATTAGATGGATATTAGATCATATTGAAAATGGACAAAAAAGAGCAGAAAATGGTGAGCTTCTTTTTGGTACGATAGATACATGGCTTATATGGAATTTGACTGGAGGAAAAGTGCATGTTACTGACTACAGTAATGCTTCAAGGACGATGATATATAACATTCATAAATTAGAGTGGGATGAAGATATCCTTAATCTTCTAAATATACCAAAGTCGATATTGCCAGAGGTAAAGCCATCATCATATATTTATGGATACACAGATACAAGATATCTAGATGAACCAATTCCTATATCAGGGGTCGCAGGAGATCAGCAAGCAGCTTTATTTGGACAAACTTGCTTTGAAAAGGGTGATGCTAAAAATACATATGGTACTGGTGCGTTTTTGCTAATGAATACAGGTGATACTCCAGTTAAGTCTAAAAATGGATTGGTAACAACTATTGCTTGGGGACTAAAAGAAAATGAAGTAGTGTATGCACTTGAAGGCTCAATATTTGTAGCTGGTTCTTCGGTTCAATGGCTAAGGGATAGTTTAAGAATAGTGGATACAGCAAAAGACACAGAATATATGGCTACACAAGTTGAAGATACAGATGGAGTTTATGTAGTACCAGCATTTACGGGTCTTGGAGCCCCTTATTGGGATCCATTCGCTAGAGGAATAATAGTTGGTATCACAAGAGGTACATCAAAATATCATATTATTAGGGCAACTCTTGAGTCACAAGCCTATTTGTCTAATGATGTGTTACAGTCAATGGTCAATGATTCTAAAACAAGTTTAAAGAGTCTAAAAGTAGATGGGGGAGCTAGTGCTAATAACTTTTTGATGCAGTTCCAGGCCGATATGTGTCAGCAAGAAGTTCATAGACCAAAAGTACTAGAAACTACAGCACTGGGCGCAGCTTATCTAGCAGGATTAGCTACTGGATTTTGGAAAAATCTTGATGAGATTAAAGAAAATTGGAGTGTAGATAGGACATTTAGTCCAGAAATCTCTAAAGAAGAAAGAGATAAGAAAGATAGAAATTGGCAAAGAGCAGTAGAAAGATCATTTGGCTGGGCCAAACATATTGAGATATAAAAAAGAAGCGATTAGTCAAATAACTAATCGCTTTTCAAATTAAATAGAGAATGATTTGACGAAAAACCTACATCAGGATTTGAATTTTGGATTTCTGATGTATGTCACCGGACAACCCATACATCAGGATTTGCATTTTCAAAAATCTGATGTATCAAAATGGTTACTTTTTAGTCAAATTTTGATCTTCATCGGTAATTTTCGGTATCGGTGCTGTATCTTCAAATTTATGCTGTCTTTTATATGATTCTCTTTTTGGTTGTGTCTCTACTTGAGGACTAATTTTTTCTGGAGATTTATTTTTTACCATAAGTATTATTAGTCCAACTATCACTCCTAGTATTAGGATAGCCACTATTGAAAAGACAACAATATTTGGAGTTTTATTGCCACTAATAATTACTTCATTTTTAATCTGTCCACTATTTGCTGTATCAACTATGGTATCAAAATTTGCATTTCCAGGACCTAATACTTCTTGTGATATCTCATCAAATTCAAATAGTTTAAAACTCGTGTCGTCATTATAAGTATACGAATAAGTAAAAATAGAGTCAGCTTGAACAGTTATATTTGGATTTGATGTAAAGAAAAGTTCATTGTGAGTGGCAAAATTCTCACCACCATAAGTTATGATGAAACTTTCGCCATTATCTGCATATTGGATTTGGTTATCATTTAGATATTTAGTCATTAAATCATTATAATTTTTAGCTAGCGTCTCTTGACTTCTACCTATAGTCATAGTTCGTTTTAGCGATTTATCCAATCCAATCTCTGTCTTTATATCAACTTTTCCATATCTTGGTTTAATGGATAGTGTATGCACAAATCCTTCAATAAGTTGATCTTTAGAAGCCTTTATCACATTTTCATTGAGGCTTGTAAAATTACTAATATCATGCTCACTAGCTCTCATAAAACTGTTATGATAAATCGAGTTTAAGTCCATATTTGAACTTAGTGGAAAATCACCAACTTTTTCATTTATCTCATATTTGATATCAAAAGCATCGGAATCAAGAGATAGTTTTAATAAAAGGTCAATGCTGTCAGTTCCTAACACCTGAGCAGTTACTTTTGCTAATGCTTCACTGGTAAAAGATCTAAAGATAAATTTATAGATATTAGCACTATAATCGCTAATTTGTGTCTCAATCATTTCTAATTCTTCATATTCATAATCTTTAAAAAGCTCTTGTTTCCAGTTTTCAATAGGACTTGAGTTATTATCAAATGATATAAAGAATACTCTATCCCAATTGCCATCAGAATTAGGCGATGTACTCATAAATATATCCTTTGGTCCATGATAGCTTACATTATCAACACTCCATGGGGGATTACTTGATTGATCAATTAAAGTATCTCCATCGACAACAAGTGAAAAAATCTCGCTATCCCAGATTTCCTCTCTATAAGATTCAGTAATCAATCCACTTTCGATAGCTCTATTAACGATAAAGTTAAGTATGATTGAAGCCTGAGAGTTGTCTTCAAAATTAATCCCTTTCATAAAAGGATTATCTCTAGGATATGAGTAATTGATTGTTAGGCCTTCATTAGAATCACCTGCTAATTGAGTCAGCTTTTGCCTATAATCATCAATACTATCAAAAGATAGAGATAGCTTTGCCACAAGCTTTGACTGAGTGTGTTCAGTAATCTCGACAGATAATGGATCACCTATTTCATTAACTAGAAATTCACTTAAAGCTTCAGACCCACCGTTGATATTTGATAAAGTACTTTGATCGGCAGTCAAAGTTATCGTCCTAGTACCAGCAAAATCCCTGTTTACTTCGACTTCATTTACGACATCTAAACCACAAGCAGATAGTAAAAAAAGAGCAGTTACCAACATGAAAATATATATTAACTTTTTCTTAATTGTCATAAAACCTCCTACAAGTTTAATTTCTGCACTCAAGCATAACCACAAATGGTGGATTATTCTTTTGGTTAATAAAATCAAACTTGGTAATTACATAATCTTTTTGCGGTAAAGACTCAAAAAAATCCAATATAATATCAGCCTCGAGTTTACCAGAATCATGCCCAGGGTAAAATGTCACAATTATCTTTGCATTTTTGTTTAGCATAGTCATTAGCTCATTTAGGCTAGATAATACATCTTTAGCTAAAGTGGTGATATTCTTATCTCCACTCGGCAAATAACCTAGATTATATATAGCAAAATCAACCTTATCCTCAATATATTTTTTTACATGCTTATGATTGTCAAGAATGAAAGTAAAATTACTCAAATTCAAATCTTTAAGCGTATAAAATGTAGACTCGCGTGCCTTTTCTTGGATATCAAAAGCGTAGAGCTTCTTTGGAGAAAGATTTTCTAAGATAAATTTAGAATCATTTCCATTTCCGCAAGTCATATCTACACAAATGTTGGCTTTTCCTATATAATAGGTTATATAAAATTCTATTAATGTTTTTGTATTATTAATCATCATTACCTCTATAAACATTTTACCATAGAAGTTTATTGGGTACTAGAAGATTAGATTTAAAAGGAGGGTTATATGAGCTTTGAAGATATAAAAAAGAACTTTGGCTTTGGCTGTATGAGACTACCAATGGCTGATGGTGAAGTCGATGAAGTTGAATTTACTAAAATGGTAGACACTTTCATGGAAAGAGGATTTAATTATTTTGATACAGCACATCCATACATAGAAGGTAAGAGTGAAAAGGCTATAAAGTCATGCCTTACATCACGTTATCCAAGAGAATCGTACATATTGACAAATAAATTGTCGAATTCGTTTTTTGAAAAGGAAGAAGATATACGACCATTAATCGATACCATGCTAGAAGCTTGTGGTGTTGAGTATTTTGACTTTCTATTAATGCATGCATTAAATGCGAGGACTTTTGAAAAATACAAAAAAGAAAGAGCTTTCGATATAGCATTGGAGTTGAAAAAAGAAGGCAAGATTAGACACTTAGGAATGTCATTTCACGATACAGCAGAGGTTTTGGATAGGATATTAACTGAGTATCCGCAAATTGAGGCTGTACAGATTCAGTTTAATTATTTGGACTATACGGATCCAAATATTCAATCAAAAGAGTGTTATGAAGTATGTAGAAAACACCATAAGCCAATTATCGTGATGGAACCTGTAAAGGGTGGTACATTAGCACTTGTTCCTGAGAAAGCGCAAGATATTTTTAAGGAACTTGATTCTGGATCACCGGCAAGTTTAGCAATCAGATATGCAGCTAGTCAGGAAGGTGTATTTATGGTGCTTTCTGGCATGAGTAATATGGAGCAGATGGAAGATAATTTATCCCATATGGAAGATTTTAAAGCGATTGATCAAAAAGAAAGTAGAGCAATTGCTAGAGTTGCGGGTATCATTAAAGAACAAGATATTATTGGATGTACGAGCTGTAGGTATTGTACTGAAAGTTGTCCGATGCAAATATTGATACCAGACTTGTTCTCTTGTTATAACACGAAAAAAGTATTTGATGATAATGAGCAACATAAACTATATAATGAGGTATATACGGTAGAAAATGGTAAGGCATCAGATTGCATTAAATGCGGTCAATGCGAGGAAATATGCCCACAAAATCTTGAGATTAGAAATCTTTTAGAAATGGTGGCCGAAGAATTTGAAGGAGTAGATTATGTATAATGAAAATGTAATAGTTAGAAAAAATTTCAGTATAAAAGCTAAGACTATTATGGCATTTATCGCCATAGTAGGAGCGGTAGCTCTACCACAAATAGCGCATTTGGGTGGGGCTTTGATAGGTGTAGATAATGCTATTGGGACGACATTACTTCCTATGCACTTTGCAGTGATTTTAGTAGGACTACTTGCTGGAGGCTATGCAGGAGCATTGGCTGGTGTTATGGCTCCTTTAGTAAGTCACTGGTTAACAGCTATGCCAACAGCACAAATGCTTCCGATCATGATGGTTGAGTTAGGTGCTTATGGATTAGTTGCAGGTATGCTTTCTAAAGTTGAGATGAATATATTGCTTAAAGTGCTTTTAACACAAGTGATGGGAAGAGTATTAAGAGCTATGTTTGTTTTCGTGCTTGTTCACACTATGGGTAATGGTATATTTACATGGGCAAGCATCTGGGCTCCTATTCAACAAGGATTACCAGGAATAGCTCTTCAATTAATTACTATTCCTCTTTTATATAAGTTTTTTGAAAAGAGAATCTAATGAATAGGAATCTAGAACTAGCAAAGGAAAAGTTAGTTAATGAAGGACATAAGTTTGTGTTAACAAATGGTGATGAATACATCACATCTTCTGATATTGGAGTAAAGCCTTTATTAGAACAAGTTAGAAAAAATAGAAAGTTCAAAGGATATGTAGCAGCAGATACAGTGGTAGGAAAAGCTGCAGCACTGTTATATACATTGCTTGAAGTAGATGGTGTTTATGCCAAACTAATTAGTGAAAAGGCATTAAAGTTTTTTGAAGATAATGGCATATATTGTGAGTATTTAACAAAAGTGCCATATATAAAGAATAGAACAAATACAGGAATGTGTCCATTTGAAGAGGCGGTAACGAATGTTAAAGAACCTCATAATGGATTAATAGTAATTAAAGAAACAGTTAGAAAACTGATGGGAGATAAAGCTTAATGGATGTTATGAAGGAATCACTGGTATTTCACAAGAAATATGGTGGTAAAGTAGGTACGCATTTAAAGGCGGATATAGTTGATAAAGAAGTGCTTGGATTAGCTTATACGCCAGGCGTTGCCGAACCATGTAAAGAGATTTATTTGGATAAGGATAAGGTTTATGATTATACTTGGAAGAAAAATACAATAGCTGTAGTTTCTGATGGGACAGCTGTATTGGGTCTTGGAGATATAGGACCACAAGCGGCACTTCCAGTAATGGAAGGTAAATGTAATCTACTTAAGAAATTTGGTGATGTGGATGCAGTTCCGATAGTCTTAGATACAAAAGATCCAGAAGAAATTATATCAATTGTTAAAGCCATCGCACCTACTTTTGGTGGGATAAATCTTGAAGATATCTCAGCGCCAAGATGTGTTGAGATTGAAAGAAGACTTATTAATGAATTGGATATACCGGTATTTCATGATGATCAGCATGGAACTGCTATAGTCGTAGCTGCTGGGATAATTAACTCACTTAAACTAGTTGGAAAAGATCCTTCAACATGTACAGCGGTTGTTTCAGGTACAGGAGCGGCTGGTAATTCTATCATTAGGATGTTGAATAAATTAGGCATTGGTGAGATTTATGGATTTAATTCAAGAGGAATCATTATTAGAGAGGATGCTGATAAATATAATTTCCTAGAAAAGGAACTTATGGAAATCACTAACTATTCTAATAAGAGATTAAGTCTTGAAGAGGCTATGAAGGAAGCGGATATCTTTGTTGGAGTTTCTGCAAGAGATGTGTTAAATAAACAAATGGTATCAAGTATGAAAGAAAAATCAATCGTATTTGCACTAGCTAACCCTATTCCTGAGATATCATATGATGATGCAAAAGAAGCTGGAGCATATATAGTTGGGACGGGCAGATCTGATAAGCCAAATCAAGTAAACAATATACTTGCTTTTCCTGGTCTATTTAGGGGAGCGCTTGATTGTAGAGCTTCCAAAATAACTGAAGATATGAAGCTTGCAGCAGCTGTTGGCTTGGCTTCATTAGTAACAGATGAAAAGCTTAATCAAGAATATGTTATACCAGATGCATTCGATGAAAGAGTAAGTCAGATGGTGGCGAAGGAAGTAATTCGCGTAGCAAACGAAAGTAAGATATCTAGAATCTAACCGGTGGAGGAGATTATGTACAATTTATATGGAAAACAAAAGGTGTTCAAATTATTAGATAGATACGATATTTATGACGAACAACAAAACCCAGTTTATCATGTTCATCAAGATTTTACATTTTTAGGTAATAGAGTAAATGTTGAAAAGTATGACAATACAAAATCCTTTGTTATTGAAAGAAGGATTCTTACTCTTATGCCTAAATACGATGTGACATTTAGAGATGGTAAGAGTTTTTCTATTTTTCAAAGATTTACTTTTCTTAAGAAAAGATTAGAAGTTGAATCCAACTCCTATTCACTAGAGCTAAGAGGTTCATTTTGGGATTTAAATTTTGAAGTGTTCAATAATAATATCAAAGTAGGACATATTGAAAAAGCATTTTTTACTTGGGGAGATACCTTCGCTATAACTGTTATTGACCCTGAATTTGAAGAAGAACTAGTTGCTCTTATGATTGCTATAGACAATATACAAGATAGCGAGTCTAATTAATAATATAGCCACCAGCTAAGCTGGTGGCTTTGTTTTAAATGTTTTGTCACAAATACTCAACTTCATAGGTTATATTAGTAGGGAGATAACAATTCTACATTATCTCAAAAATTATAGGAGGATGGTAAAATGAATGAACAAAATCTTAAATGGAAGAAAATAATAGCCATAGGTATTGGTATCTTACTGCTTCTAACGGCTACATTTTTTGGTAAGAATCAATTATTTGGCGACAAAAATAAAGATAAAGATAATGGAAATAAGGTGGTTGATACAAAACCTGAACCAGATACAGGAACAAAACCTGATCCAGATACAAAGCCTGAGCCAAATACAAGCATTGATCCAGCGTATGTATTAGCATCAGCTAAAAAGCCTGAGTTAGTACAAATGCCTGATATAGAGAAATTCTCTGATGATAGCGGGGTATTGGATTTTGAAAAATACGATGCAGCATATAGGGAATGGGAAGAATCTCAAAAACAATTACAAGTACAAAGCGATGATTATTTTAAGGGATATCAAGAATTCCTAAGAGAAATTAATCCTAAATTATTAAAGGATCAATTGGAAAATAATAGAGTTTATTCTCCACTTAATATCTACCTTGCACTTAGTATGTTAGCTGAGACAACAGCAGGAAATTCAAGAGCTGAGATTCTAAATCTACTTAAAACTGATACTATTGAAAATGTTAGAAAAAACAGTCAAGACTTGTGGAAAGAAAGCTACCAAAATGATGGTACTTATACAAGTTTATTAGCTAATTCAATTTGGTTACGTGAAGGAGAACAATATAAGCAAGATACACTTGATATACTAGCAAAAGATTACTATGCTTCAACATTTAAAGGAGTTATGGGGGATACAAAGTATGATAATCAACTTCATAATTGGATAAATGAAAACACTAATAATCTTCTTAAAGATGAAGCTGGTGAATTAAAATTCTCTGAAGATACGATTATGGGAATAGTATCTACTATCTATTTTAATAGCGCTTGGAAGGGTGAGTTTTTAGACAGTGAAGAAGGAACATTTTACGCTCCTAAGGAAGAAATCAAGACAACATTTATGAAGGAAAAAGATGATGGAATTCTTTACTGGGGAGAAAATTTTAAAGCAGTTAAGAAGCTTTTAAATGTTGATGGTTCAATGTGGATAATCGTTCCAGATGAAGGGGTATCAACTTCTGATGTAGTGGCTAATGAAGAACTTTATGACATGGTAGATAATTATGATTATAAGAATCAAAAAGATATGAAAGTTACTTTAGTGATGCCTAAATTTGATACAACAACAGATTTAGATTTAATTGAAGTTATGAAAGAAATGGGAGTAAATGATATCTTTAATAGCGATGATGCTGATTTTTCAAATATTTCTGATAGAAATAATCTAGAAATATCAGAAATCAAACATGCTGCTAGAGTTAAAGTGGACGAAAAAGGTCTTGAAGCAGCTGCATTTACAGCTATGATGATGAAAGCAACAAGTGCTCCACCTCAAGATATGGAAGAAATCGAAATTAGAGCAGATAAACCATTCCTATTCGTGATAGCTAATAACGAAGGAAGAGCGCTATTCTCTGGAGTAATCAATACATTAAATGACTAAGAAATGAAAAAGCAGCCTAGGCTGCTTTTTTTATCTAAAATTAACTTGCATCGTATTTGTATAGTTTTCTTTAATGTATTTTCCATTAAGTAAGAAGTCTTTGATGTTTAACTTTTCATCAAGTACTAATAAATTCGCTAGTGAATTTTCTTGAAGACTACCAACCATTGGAAATATATTTAATGATCTTGCTACATTCTCTCCACATGGAAGAAGAGCTTCCCTTAAAGAATATCCATAATCATTTACAAGAGATTTAACTGTATCAAATAAAGTGGACATCTTGCCGATTCCTATACCTATCATCTCTCTTTTTTCATTCCATTTTGGCATAGAACCATTGCTATCTGAGCTCATAGTAACCTTATCTTTTATACAAGTCTTAAGCGCCTTATCAACTATACCAGCACTCTTGTAAGAGTCCTCAAATGTAGTAAAATCCGCATAGCTACCTAATTCTGTAAGTATCTTTGCAGCTTCCATATGATTGGACATATGAGTTGGTCTAAATACAGATGCAGGTATATTTTCATTTTCTATCAAATCAAAGATTTGTGATAAACCATGTTTTCCATTGCCCATATGGACATGTACCACTCCTGGTTTCTTACCAATTAAGCCAGCCATCCTTACATCAGCCGCAAGTCTTTTCATTTCATTATAAGATATATGTGAAGATCTATGGTCATTAAGCGCTATCTTAACACCAATTACTTCATCTATAAATGCGATATCTTTCATAACGCTATCTGTAAGAGTTGGCACGGGATATTGATAAGCGCCAGTTAGACAATATGCCAAAAACCCATACTCTCTTAAAGATTTAGTCTTAGCAAGTAAGTTTTCAACAGATCTAGTCAATGAATCTGTACCAAGCAAACCAACTATGGTACCAACACCTGCATCAATTACATCTGATATCTCTAATTCAGGGCAACGTGTTGTCATACCGCCCTCACCACCTCCACCTGTCACATGAACATGCTGATCTATTAAAGCTGGAATCACAATGGACTCTTCTAAGTCCCTAATTTCCAAATTAGGAAACGATAAATCGCTAGGATAGCTATCATAAATGGCTTCAATCTTATCTTGAGCTATTAAAATATGTGCGATTTTTTCGCCATATAAATTTGCGTTTTTTAGTAATAACATACTTACCTCCCAAGTAGTTGTTTTATATGATTAATAATATCATTATAAGGTAAAATGAATAATATATAAAGTAAGTTTTTTAAGGAGGGTAAAATGAAAAAAAATTATAAAAGTATACTTAAAGTACTAATATTTGCGATATTGCTAAACATTATTTTTATGCCAAATATAGCCAAAGCAGATGATTTTGACTTTGATGAAGCCATCATATATTTTCTTTTAACAGATAGATTCAATAACGGCGATACATCAAATGACAATCCAAATGGAGAAAACTATGATAAGTCACACCTTGAGACATATCATGGAGGTGATTTTCAAGGCTTGATTGATAAATTGGATTATCTAAAGGATTTAGGTGTAAACACTATATGGATAACACCAATCGTTGATAATATCAATTTTAATTTAAGATATGGAAAAGATGCTCAATATGGTTATCATGGCTATTGGGCGAAAGATTTTACAAAAATAGACGAGCATTTAGGTGATTTGGATACATTTAAGAAACTTATTGATGAGATTCATGATAGAAATATGAAGTTAATGGTTGATGTGGTTATCAATCATACAGGATATGGTCTTAAATCAACTGATTCAAATACCGAAATTCCTAATTATCCTACAGATGAGAATAGAGAAGTATTTAAGGATATGCTAAGACTTGAGCCAACAAATGGACATCCAATTACTGGAGAATTAGCTGGACTTCCAGACTTTATCACAGAAGATGAAAATGTAAGAAATCAAGTAATAGCTTGGCAAAAAGATTGGATAGAAAAAGCAAGAACAGAAAAAGGCAACACTATAGACTATTTTAGAGTCGACACAGTTAAACATGTTGAACTAGAGACGCTAAAGGCATTTAAGGATCAAGTAGTACAAATCAAACCAGATTTTAAGATGATAGGTGAGTACTTTGATGGTAGCGTGCATTTTAACGGTAGTGTCATGGACCAAGGTGGGATGGACAGTATATTAGACTTTGAATTTAAAGGAATAGTTAGAGATTATCTAAGAGGAAATTTCGAATAGGCTGAAAAGAAACTTCAAATTCGTAATGATAAACTTACAGAAGATAAGACGACTGGACAATTTCTAAGCAGTCATGATGAGAATGGTTTTTTAGCCATGAGACTTTCAGGAGATGAAGGGCTATTTAAGGTAGCTGCTACTCTTCAATTAACAGCAAAAGGCCAACCGGTAATTTATTATGGTGAAGAAATAGGACTTTCTGGTAAAAATGCAGGCAATATGGACAATGGTGAGTTTAGCGAAAATAGATATGACTTTGATTGGAGTAAGGTCGAATCAAATTCGATGCTAGATCACTATAAAAAACTTCTTACCATAAGAAATGAAAATACAGATATATTTACTAAAGGTACTAGAAAATCTATCTATGCCAACAAAGATAATGGGATTAGTATATTTGAAAGAGAATATAATGGTGAATTCATCATAACTTTTGTTAATATAGGTGAAATGGAACAGACCATTACTTTCTCAAAATCATCAGGTTCAGCTAGAGTAGATAACATTTACGCGAATAAAGAACTAGAAGCTAAAAATGACATATCTTATGAATTGCTAATTCCTTCAAAGAATGATGGGGGCACGACTATAATCAAAACGGATTCTTCTATTAAGGACGTAAATATTATAGATATAGCACAAGATGACGAGAATAATACAGATCAGAATGAAACTTCTAATGATGAAAAGTTAGACGATAGTGATAAACAGTCAGTATTTAGATTTGAGTGGATATTAATAGCGATAGTAATTGTTGCGATATTGTTTGTAATAGTGAGATATTTCAAACATTTAAATAAAAAATAATATTTATATATTTTATTGAGCAGACTTTAGAATAATTAATCGTTATATACAAAAAATAGAACATCCATTTAAGAGATTACATCATCATTTGTCGTATAAAAAGAATTTGAATTATATAATTATGATTAAATAATCTCTTTAAAAGTGAACGTAAGCAATATATGTTTTAAAAAACGTATAAAAATATAAAAAAGACTTCACAAAAACAATAATGCATGATATGATAATAGCACAATGAAGGTTTTGTTTTTTATACGGTTATTGGCAATTTTGGGTTTCTATTTCAGGAATCTGATTTTATTGACAATTATCACATTTCACAAAATTTCATTTAGTATAACAAAATTTGAGTGTTATCCGTGAAGTTACATGCACGCTTGTTATTAATTGCAACCAACTCGCAAGCTAGTTCGAACACTTTGCTATAACTTCACATAGTTCATAAACTCACAAGTGATCACCGTAAGCTTGTGAGTTTTTTTATGTTTTAAATGAATATATCTTTTTCAAGTAGGCGAAAAGTGGTAAGATAGAAGGTAGGTAAACATACATACATTTTTGTGATTAGAAAATGACAAAAATAGTTGGTACGAGAAGGAGTAGATAATGACAAAACCTGTTTTAGTTATTATGGCTGCTGGTATGGGAAGTAGATACGGTGGCTTAAAGCAAATTGATCCGGTGGATAAGCAAGGACATATCATAATTGATTTTTCTATTTATGACGCTTACAGAGCTGGTTTCGAAAAATTCATTTTCATCATTAAAGAAGAAAATGAGAAGGATTTTAGAGAAGCTATTGGAGATAGGATATCTGATAAGGTAGAAGTGGTTTATGCATACCAAGATTTATTGGATGTACCCGAAGAGGTTAATATACCTAAAGATCGCGTTAGACCATGGGGAACAGCTCATGCTATATATGCTGCAAGAAAGCATATAGATGGACCTTTTGCGGTTATTAATGCTGATGATTTTTATGGAAGAACCTCATTTGCAAAGATTTATGATTTCTTAGCAAATACTAAAGATGATGATAAATATAGATATTCTATGGTAGGTTTTAAGGTTGAAAACACTATAACTGAAAATGGATATGTATCTAGAGGGGTCTGTGATGTTGACAACAATAATCATTTAGTTGAAGTTATTGAAAGAACGCATATCGAAAGAATACAAAAAGATGGTTCTGATATAATTGCTTATACTGAAGATAATGGAGATACATGGCATGAAATTAAACCAGGTACTTTAGTATCTATGAATTTATGGGGATTTAGCAGAAGTTTTGTCGATGAGATAGAAAATGGCATGGTTGATTTTCTAAATAAAAGTATTGAGACAAATCCATTAAAATGCGAGTATTTTATACCTTATGTGGTAACTACATTATTAAATGAAGATAAAGCTAGTGTAGAAGTACTAAGTTCTGATGAGAAGTGGTATGGTGTGACATATAAAGAGGATAAGCCGATGGTTGAAGCTTCTATAGAAGCGTTGAAACAAGAAGGAAAATATCCAAATGAGTTATGGGGAGAGTAGTAGTTAGATGGTAACGATAGATAATATTAGAGAAGAGATAATAGATAAGTATGGTTTTGAAGGCGAACTAATCGATTATAGAGAATATGGCAATGGTCATATAAACGACACTATTTTGATTCAATTTAAGCATGATAATGGTGACATAATGAAGTATGTACTACAAAGGATTAATACACATATATTCACAAAACCAGTCGAACTTATGGAAAATATTGTTAATGTAACAGAGTTTCTTAAAAATAAGATTGAAGAACGTGGTGGAAATCCAAAAAGAGAAACATTAAATGTCATCCTTACAGGTGATGGTAAATCTCATTTAGTTGACTCTGATGGAGATTATTGGAGAGTTTATGATTTTATAGATGATGCTATATCGTATGATAAGGTTGAGACTCCAGATGACTTTTATCAAAGTGCAGTGGCATTTGGTAATTTCCAAAATCTTTTAGCTGATTATCCAGCTAATACTTTACATGAGACGATTGAAGGTTTCCATGATACAAAGAAAAGATTTAAGAATTTCAAAGAAACGGTAGCTAAAAATGCCAGTGGCAGGGCGGCTGAAGTTCAAAGGGAAATAGACTTTGTCTTAGAACGAGAAGACTTGGCTAACTATTTTACAGATATGCAAGAAAAAGGCGAGCTTCCTTTAAGGGTAACTCATAATGATACAAAACTTAATAATGTTATGATTGACAATGAAACTAAAACTGGTATTTGTGTTGTTGATTTGGACACAGTAATGCCAGGGCTTGCTATGAATGATTTTGGAGATGCTATTAGATTTGGCGCTAGTTCAGCAGCGGAAGATGAAAAAGATCTTGATAAAGTATATATGGATCTAGAACTTTTTGAAGTATTTACAAAAGGTTTTATCGAAGCATTAGATGGTAGACTTACTGATATAGAGATAGACCATCTACCAATGGGTGCTAAGATGATGACATACGAATGTGGTTTAAGGTTTTTAGCAGATCATATTGATGGTGATAATTACTTCAAGATAGCTAGAGAAGGTCATAATTTAGATAGAGCCAGAACTCAATTCAAGTTAGTTTCAGACATGGAAGCTAAATGGGAACAAATGAAGGATATTGTTAATAAATACAGATAGGAAGGTATATGATATGTCAATTTTAGTAACAGGTGGAGCAGGATATATAGGTTCACATATATGTGTTGAATTGTTAGAAGCAGGTTATGATGTAGTTGTGGTAGATAATCTTTCAAACTCTTCAGAGAAAGCTTTAGAGAGAGTTGAGGAAATCACTGGTAAAAAGACTAAATTTTACAATGCAGATATTAGAGATAAGTCTGCTATGAACTATATATTTGAAAATGAAGAAATCGAAGCGGTGATGCATTTAGCAGGACTAAAGGCTGTAGGAGAATCTGTTTCTAAACCTTTAGAGTATTATGACAATAATATTAGCGGTACTTTAAGCCTTTGTTATGCTATGAGAAAGCATGGAGTGAAGGATATCATATTTAGTTCTTCAGCTACTGTATACGGTGAACCAAAACAAATGCCAATCACAGAAGAGACTGAAAAAGGTATTTGTACAAATCCATACGGTTGGACAAAGTGGATGATTGAAGAAATCCTAATAGATTTACATACTTCAGATAATTCATGGAATGTAGTTATATTGAGATATTTCAATCCGGTAGGAGCTCATAAATCAGGTAAGATAGGAGAAGATCCTAAAGGTATACCTAACAATTTAACTCCATATATCACTCAAGTAGCTATTGGTAAGCTTGAAAAATTAGGAGTTTTCGGTGACGATTATGATACACATGACGGTACTGGCGTTCGTGATTATATCCATGTTGTAGACCTTGCTAAAGGGCATGTTAGTGCTCTAAATAAACTTCAAGAAAAAGAGGGTGTATCAGTTTATAACCTTGGTACAGGAGTTGGATATTCAGTGCTTGATGTATTAAAAGGGTTTGAAAAAGCTACAGGAAAAGAGATACCTTACGAAGTTAAACCTAGAAGAGTTGGCGACATAGCGATGAGCTATTGTGAAGCTACAAAAGCTAAAGAAGAGATGGGTTGGGAAGCTCAAAAAGGAATTGACGAGATGTGTGAAGATTCATGGAGATGGCAACAAGCTAATCCAGAAGGATATGATACAGAAAAGTAATAAAAAGGAAGTTCAGATTATTCTGAACTTCATTCTTTTATTTTGATAATAGCTCTTCTAATTTATCGCATGCTTCTTCAAAAGAATTTAAAAAATGACCATGCTTTAAGATTGCTCCCAAAATATAATGATTCATGCCTACGGTTGGTACATCATATTTGTTCGCTGATGCAATCCTAATATCTGAATTGATACCAATGATTATCTTAGTATTTGTGTAAATGGCAATGCCTAGTTCACATGCTACGCCTGTGTCGCTATTAGATAAATCAGCTATGAATATATCACATTCTTCAACTGCCTTCGTGTCTCCTTCATAGATATCTATAGGAGTCGGCAAACTTTGTTTATTTTCATTAAATGGTTGGTCGATGGGATTAAAAATCTCTAAGTTTGGAAATCTTTCTCTTAAGATTCTTCCCTCAAGTTTTCTTTGATTCACTTCTGCTTCATTAAACAATGAACCTGCTACGTATACTTTCATATCTCACCTCGTAATATTTGTTTATATGATTATATCATAGAAAAATTATTTCAGTTGGCAAATGGGTATACACAATTGTAAGATAAATTTGAAAGGAGATTAAGATGGGATTTTACGATTATGAAGCAATGGATATAGATGGAAATAATGTTTCTATGCAGGATTATGAAGGTAAGGTCGTGCTTGTTGTTAATACTGCTAGTAAATGTGGCTATACACCTCAATTTGAAGGGCTAGAACAGTTATATAAGGATTATAAGGATAGAGGATTTGAAGTTTTGGGATTTCCATGTAATCAATTTGGAGGACAAGATCCAGGAAGTGATGAAGAAATCTTAGGCTTTTGTGAACTAAATTATGGAGTTACTTTCAAGATGTTTTCAAAAGTTAAAGTTAATGGAAAAGAGGCGCATCCTTTATGGGTTTACCTGAAAGAAGCTCAGGGTGGTGTATTAGGCGATAGGATCAAATGGAACTTTACTAAGTTCTTAATTGATAGAGAAGGTAATGTAATTGAGAGATTTGCATCAGCGACAAAGCCCGAAGAGATTAGAGGGGATATAGAAGCATTACTAAAATAAATAGTATAAAGGTGAGAGATCAGTAAAAGCTGAAATCTCTCCTTTTTTATTTAATTAGTTCATTAATATAAAACGTGCTATTTCTAACTTTTGTTAGTTTTATTACTTTTTACGCTTGAAATCCTTATTTTTCATGATATAATTAAGTAGTTAAAATTATTAGAGGTGAGATATGAAAAAAATAAAAGGTTATATATTACTGTTTATACTTGTGGCTCTACAAGGGGCAGCAATTGCTCTAGCGCTTAAAGCAGCTATCGGTGTAGCTCCATGGGATGCGCTAAATCAATCAGTATCTGATTTAAGTGGCATAAAGGTAGGTACAGTAATAATTATATTGAATGGGTTATTAGTAGTTGGACAGTTATTTATGGTAAAAAAAGAGTTCGGATTAAGACATTTATTGCAAATGGCAGTAAGTCTATTGATGGGATCCATAATTAATTTTACCTTATATAATATTTATACTTTTGAGATTACATCATATCTACAAAGTGCTATATTATTTTTGATCGCTATATTCTTTATGGCGCTAATCGCGGGAGCGGTTATGGCACTTGATATCATAACATTTCCGGTTGAGGCTTTTTGTAAAGAACTTTCAAAAAAAATTAAACCAACATTTGTTCAAATCAGACAAGGCCTAGATGTGTTTAGTATCATATTTTCATTGGCTATATCATTATTATTTAAGGAACCATTTGCAGTTAGAGAAGGGACTATACTAGCGATGTTATTTTTCGCTCCAGTTATGGGATGGGCTATGAACTTAACAGAAGAACCACTAAGAAAACTAGGTTTTAAGCACGACTAAATATTAGATAAAACAAGACTTCGATTACTCGAAGTTTTTTTTAATTTTAGGATATAATATAAGCATGGAGGAGTGAGATGAATTACGCATATATACTTTTTTTGATTTTACCTATAGTATTTATATTTGCACTTGTAAAATATAGGCAAAGTTTAATGCCAGGGCTGTTATTTGTACTAAACATATTTAATTTTGGATTATTTTTAGTCTTTATTTATGTGCAAAATAAAGATTTTATAGCGATAAATAGGTGGGCATCAATATTGACTATCGCAACTTCTATAGTTATAGCATTAGTTTTATTAATTTTCCCGGTATTCTTAATAATCAACTTTATATACAATGGTAAGGAAGCTATAAAGAAAGAAGGATTTACTTTCAAAAATTTACTTTCGATTTTATTAGCTGTGGGCATTGTTTGTTACATAATTTTATGGCCTGCATTTGGCAAAGGCTTTATAGACAGTATGACAAGCATTGTTTATAACTACATCGGAGTGATTGTAGGTTACTTTCTAATAATTGCTTCTGCTTACTTTTTCTCGTCATCTTTCAATAATTATAAGATAAGAAATGTTAAAGCTGATTATATTGTTGTGCTCGGTGCAGGGCTTATGGGAGATAAGTTAACACCTCTATTAAAAGGTAGAGTGGATGCGGGGATAAGGTCCTATAGGTTAAATAAAGGTGCCAAACTTATTATGTCTGGTGGACAAGGCCCTGATGAAGAGGTGGCTGAAGCTTATGCGATGAGTCGCTATGCCATGGATATGGGTGTGCCTAGGGAAGATATATTAGTGGAGGACAAATCTACATCCACTCAAGAAAATCTTTCGTTTTCTATGAAACTTACAAAAAAGAAAAAGCCAAAGATGGTTATAGTATCAAATACCTACCATATATTTAGAGCGCTTTTGATGGCTAATGAACTTGGTATCCGAGCAAAGGGGCAAGGAAATAAGACATTGGCATATTTTGCCACAAATGCATTTATAAGAGAGATAGTTGGCTATATCTCGCTTGAAAGAAAGAAACATACATTAATTGTGTCGATACTATCAGTAGTTTATCTTTTTATCGTATTAGTATCTATAATAGTTAGTAAAGGAGGGGGATTATGAGATATCATAGTGAACAAGAAATCACCGTTACGGGTAATGAAACAGATGCTGCTAAAAGGTTGCATTTACATAATCTTTTAGATCATGCTCAAATATTGGATATAGTAAATTGTGAGAATAAACTAAAAATTACTAATGATTTAATGAATGAAAAAAACGTTGTATGGATATTATTATCAATTCATATCAAAATCCTTAAAGAAATGCCTATGGAAAAAGATACATTAGTGCTTCATACTTGGTCTAGGGGAGTAAAGGGACTGAAATTTTATAGGGAAAATAGATATTATAAGGATTCGATTCACGAGGATAATTTACTTGGTGTGAGCACAAGCGAGTGGATTGTGGCAGATAAGGATGACCATACACCGAAGAGACCATCAGTACTAATGGACTTAAAGGATTTAAAAGAAAGAAGCCATCCAGAAGTAGCATGTGTTGAAAAAGTAGAAAAATTAAAGGGTTTTGTTAAAGATGGCTTTGGGGAAAAAGTCTATTCTCATATAGTTAATTTTAGTGATCTAGATGTTAATGTTCATTTGCATAACACACACTACATCAAATTTGCTTTTGATGCCTTCGCGCTTCACAAAAAATACAATCCAGAAAAGCATGAGATTGTATTTAATGATTTTATAGTACAATTCGAAAAGGAATTATTCTATGGTGAAAATCTAGATGTATATGTTAAAGAAGAAGAGGGTGTTACCTACTTTGAAGGAGTAAATGAAGAGGGAAAATCATCATTTATCATTAAGGCTGATATTAAAATGAATACTTTAAAATAGAAAAAACCGGCATTTGCCGGTTTTTGTTATCTTGTATAAACGTCTAAATGATTTCCGTAAGTTCCTCTATCATATACCTTACCCATATAACCAAATGGTGTAGGTAGGACAGTTCCCTTAGGTCTATCATTTGCTAATACTATATATCCATCTCCATCAGCTACGAATCCACCTGCGTTAACATGTCTTCCAGGAATTCTTAATCCGCCACCTGGTAATACTTGTTGTGAATAATAAGTATATCTAAATCCACCCCAATTTATAACTCCATGGAATTGTAAATCTCTTAGTGAATATAAGTTAGATGAACTAGACGTTCTAGCAACTGCTGGACGAGATTTTGTACCCTTTTCTACGATTCTTGTAGTAGCTTCTTGAGTAACTTTTTCGCTTATTAGCTTGCTTTCTTCACCTTTAACTTCATATATCTTTTCGATATTACCTTCGTTACCTGATTGGATAACATTTGTTTCATCCTTATACATAGAATCATTTGTTCTAGTAATAGTCTCGTTTTCTATAGTTTCATTAACTACTTTCTTAGTACCTATTAAAGTAATTTCAGTAACTGGTTTAACTTTTACTTCTTCATTCACTTTCTCATCAGAGATTTGTACACCGTTTTTAATAGTCTTTTTGAAGTTAAGAACTTTACTACCGTCTTTACCTTCTTGTTCAACTTTAGTATCTCCATAAGCTAAATCAAATGAATACTCTTCTTCTTTTTCAAATTCAATCTTTTCGTCTTTGCTGTATTTTTCAAAAGTATAGAAATCTACGCTTACTTGATCAGAATCATTGATTAAAGTATCTACTGAAGGATTAACTATATCATCATCAGTTAAAGTAACATTTTCTTCAGCAAGTAATTCACCCACTGTAGAAGCAAATGTAGTAACATTTAACTCTCTTCCTCCTTTTGAGAAAGCAATAGTTTTTTCAGTATCTATTTCGATATTCATATCAGATTCAATCTTAGAATCAAGTTCAAAATTCATTTTTGAACCTTCCTTAAATTCATATCCGATATCGCTTAATAACTGTTCGATAGTCTTTGCGCTAGTTTCTATATTTAGTTGTTCGTTGTCTATTGATAATTCAACTGTTTTCGGTTGTTGAGCAATGCTGATACCGCCAACTGCGATACTAAAAGCCGCTACTCCGAAGGCTGTTGCTAAAGCCTTTTTCATATTAGTTTCCATAAAACCCTCCCTAACAATGTTTGTATAATATATCTTCCAAAATTCGATGTCAACACTTTTGTAATAATTTAGTAACCTTTATATGAACTTTAATTCATGTTTTTCTCAAGAATGGCTTAAAATCAATGGTTACAAATAGGTTACAAAAGATAAAAGAAATTATTAAGAAAATTTAATACACCCCTGAACATCGCATGGTTAAGCCAAACGTGAAATGGTTTTCACAGAATAAGGGCGCCTGAGGCTGCAAAATCGTTGGAAGCGGGTTGCGGATTCATGTAAAAAAACAGATTCTTTAAATATAATGTCTCGAGGGCGGCTCATATGCATGTAAAATGGCTCTAATTTGCATTTTACATGCATCTCGAGGGCGATTTTTCATGTAAAATAACAGAATCCGCTAAAATGATGGGAAAATTCAACAATAGATTCATGTATATATCAGGATTCTCTAAAAATGATGGAAAATCTCATCTAAATGTTCATGTAAATTCTCAAAACACACTAAAATACATGACATTTCACAAGGAGGGCAACATTAAGAAAGAAGAATCGATGATTTTACATGATTTATGACCTTAAATAGTTCTTAATCATTAATTTTACGAACTTTATGTTCAATGGAATATCTTTAGTCTCCTGAGTGATTATCAATCTATCTCTTTGGGAAATTCCATTAAACTCATATTTCTGAATCTTAAGCATAGCTTTCTCAGCATACTTTTTATCATCCATCATTCCCATGTGTTCCCAGTAAATTTCTTGTCGAGTTTTCGGGTGCAAGAAAGTAAAGTCGGGATAAAATACACTTCCATCAGAAAACTCAACCGGACATTCGTACTTATATGGTATTCGCATATCAAAAAAAGTATCAGCTAGTATCTTTTCGCTCTTAGACCTCACTCTTTCACCCTTCTTAGTAACGAACATAGAATCCTCATTTTTAAAATGTAACCCTGTATAAGGAGTGGAAAGCCAATTTTCTAAGAGAGTCTCATAGGTTGGAGATATTGGCTTTATTAATGCTTGCCTAACCTCGCCAAGTCCATAATACACATCATCTATAGTTTCCGATCTATAAAGCTGCTTGAGAGTATCAAGTATTTTTAACCTTTTATTTATTGCCTTTTCAAGATCCTTGACATATTTTTTCATAGTGAGATTCTTTGCTATATACATCTTGTCCTTTGATAGGTAGTTTCGAACAGTGTGGTTATCATCTCTAAAACAATGATAGAACTGATGATTTCCATTTTTATTTGAAACCTGAAGACTTCCTTTAATAGAAGGTATCGCGATCTTCTTTAATCTGACCTTTAGTAGCAGATATTTTTTCTCTTCTGAGTCAATATACTTTTGTAAATCTATAATTTCACCTCGAGTTTAGTTTGCTTCTATTATTTCATATATAAATCCTTCAAAAGTATCATTATTATGAAAAATTGTTAATATTTGAAGCTCCCCATGCATGTAAAAATCAAGAAAAAGAAAATCCAATGGTATGAAAAAGTTGATCATACATGTAAAATGGCCTTCATTCTTAAATTTACATGACTTTTCATACATGTAAAATGCTCGAAATTACAATTCCAATGGTACAGACCCACTTTCCATACATGTAAAATGCCCGAAATTACAAATCCAATGGTACGGTTGGGGCTTTTTATACATGTAAAAATAAAATAAATGAAAATCCAATGGTATAGGGAGAAAATTCCAAAGTCCGCGGGTCATTTCACCAATTAAAGAAATATAGGGAAAATAGCTTAATTTAAACTCGAATATTAATTTTATTAACCCCAACCTTAATATTTTTAATGTTTTACTTTACAAAAATTAATTTTGTGGTATTATTTATTTAAGAGGTGAGTTATGAAAAGAGAAAATTTATGTGATTGTCCGGTTTGTTCGAATAAGCTGACGGTTACTAGTTATCAATGTGGGAAATGTGGGACTAAGATCGAGGGAAGTTTTAAGCAAGATAAGTTTGCTTCTTTGAGTCAGGATGAGAAGGACTTTATTGAGCTTTTTGTTATGAAAAGGGGAAGTATTAAGGAAATTGAAAAGGAATTAGGTATTTCGTATCCGACAGTTAGAAATAAGTTGGATGGGGTTATATCGGCCTTGGGGCATAAAGTAGAGAAGAATACATCTAGATTAGAGATTTTGAAGTTATTGGATGAAGGCCAAATCAGTAGCGAGGATGCTACTAAGATGCTTGACGAGTTAAGGGACTAGGAGGAAATTATGTCTGAAGAAAGAAAAATGATTTTGAAGATGTTAAAAGATGGCAAGATATCAGAGGATGAAGCATTAAAGCTTTTAGATGCTATCGGACAAAATGATGAAAAAGTTTATGAAGGTAATACTACTAATAGTTTTGCAGAAAGTACACAAAATTTAGCAAATAAGATCGTAAGTGGAGTTGATAAGATTCTTAAAAAGACTGGTGAGAAGCTAAATAGTATAGATATTGCTTATGATTTTGATATTGATTTAGGCGATTCACGTAACTACTCTTTTAGTAGATTTAAATCTAAGACAAACAAGAGAAAAGTTATTGAGGTTAAGGATTTAGAAAGTCCAAACTTATTAGTGAATAATACTAATGGTAAGATTAAAGTTGACACATGGGATATGGACTATATTGAAGTGAATGCATCTGTTACTTTTAATGAAAAATATGTAAATGAGAGCTATGATTTTGTTGAAGATTATGTAAATGGTGATAATGTAGAGATTCGTGTTGCTCATCATAACTCTAAGAAACAACCATTTAACGTTGATTTAGATATTTATGTTCCTAAGAAAAGATATGGTAATGTAGATGTTAGAAGTACAAATGGGTTGGTTGATGTTAGCTTTGTTGAAAGCAATGTATTTCATGGTGAAAATGTTAATGGTAAGCTTGAAGTAAAGAAAGTTATAGCAAATGAAGTTAAACTTGAATCTGTTAATGGTAAGGTCCTAGCGCAAGAAGTGGAGACAACCAATTTAGATATAGATTGTGTAAATGGTAAGATTGAGTTTTTTGATAATCTTGCTAAGGATATCAGTGTTAACAATGTTAATGGACCTATTGTTGGTGGGATGATAAGTGAGATTACAGGAAAGCTTAGCATAGAGTCTGTTAATGCAGGTATTGAACTAAATAATTTAAACTTCGAAAGACCTATAAGACTTGAGACAGGAAGGCTTGCTGAATACACTACTAGATTAGAACTTTCTGAAAAATTTGCAAATGTTAGAAAAGAAAATAGAAAAACTGAAGCAACTAGCGCATCATATAGCGATATGGCAGAAAATAAATTAGAGATATTTATATCTACTGTCAATGGTAGGATAAAAGTTCAATAATGTTGATTTCGCATAGCGAAATCTCATTCAAAAAGCCCTAAGGTAAGCCTTAGGGCTTTTAATTTAGAATTCATCAGCGATGATATCTTCGTATCTTTCAATATTTTTAGCTCTTTTTCTAGCCATATTTTTTTGATCCAATGCTAATAAAAACACTGACATCAATATTAAGAAGCTCGCGATTAGCTTAACCCTACCTACTGTTTCGTTGTATAGCAATACCCCAATTATGATTGTAGTTATTGGCTCAAGAGTCGATAATACGCTTGTGATTGTGGTACCTACATTTCGTACTGCAAGTTGCGTAAACATCGTGCCAAGGATGGTTATCATAATCGAGATAAATAAAGTTATTAACCAACCTTCTAATGACATCTCAAAAGGTGTAAATTTACCAGAGAAAACAGCAACAAGTCCCAAGAATACAGAACTAATAATGCATGTATAAAATGTAACCACTATCGTTGGCAATCTTAGCAAGCCAGACTTTGCCATATATAATATGTAAAATGAATACGCTGATCCAGAGATTATAGCAAGTACCACACCCTTTAATAAATCAGCTGAACCATCCTTAAAATTTGCCATAAGCATGATACCAGAAAGGGAACAAACTAAAGCAACTTTTCTTAAAAAACTTAATTTTTCCTTAAATAAGAACACCGATGCGACTGCAACGATTGTCGGATATATAAAATGTATACTAGATGATAATGCTACAGGTATAAATGTATAGCTGGCATATAGTGCCATCAATGAAGTACAGATACCAACAATGGTAAGCAAACACATTTGAAAAAACTGCTTTTTATTTAATTTTAATGAAAGTCTCCTATAACCGACATAGAGTAGTAAAAATGGTATCACTAAAAGATTTCTAGTAAAAGCCATCATCATAAAGTTATTTCCCATGCTATATGTCATAGAAATTAATATCGGAGAGACTCCAAATGCTATCGCAGAAATTACTGCAAATAGCACACCTTTAACTTTGTTCATTCTTAATCCTTTTTCTATCCACTAGTAGATTATTATCATAATACAAAACAATCTCGCTATAATCCCCATCATAAATACTCAAGATATCTTCCATCGAATCTGATTTACCAGGAATGCTTTTAAACTCATCATAATCCATAAAGAATAAATCACCTTCTACATTATGCTCAACCAATTCACCACTAAAACCATAAGCTGTGTAAAGCAAACCCAATGACCTTAAATCATAGTCTTTTTCATACCATGTAATAAAACCATCAAATCTCAAATCGTAGACATCAAGATTAGTTTCTTCCTTAGCCTCTCTAATAGCAGCCTCAACCATAGTCTCATTAGGATCAACCTTTCCGCCAGGAAATGTCAAACCCTCCCAACCATATTTTTTAACTTTATCTAATACAAGAACCTTATTACCATCAAAGATTCTTATCATATTCATAACAATTGTTTCCATAATTCACTCCTAGGGATGATTATAGCACAAATAAAGAGAAAACAAGTCCCATTTTAAATGTAAAATTTATTTTTCCTAGATTCTGCTATATAATAGTAATTAAGTCAAAATAATATTAACACAGAAAAGAGTATAAAATGAAAAACGTTAAACTACATATAACTGACATCACAAATGAGGGCAACGGAGTAGGCAAACATGAGCAGCTTACATACTTTGTTGAAAATGCCATCTTAGGTGAAATGCTTGAAGCTAAGGTTATCGAATATAAAAAGAATTTTGCGACAGCTATCAAAGTTGAGACGATAGAAGAGTCACCATTTTACGAAAAACCAAAATGTATATATGCAAATATATGCGATGGTTGTGATTTCCAAAATATAAATTATGAAGCTCAAGTCCAATATAAAAAGAATAAAATAATAAATAATATTAACAGAATTGCTTATGAAAGCTTGGAGGATATAAATTTTCTAGAAGCTGATCAAAGATATCACTATAGAAATAAGGTCGAGTTAAAGATTGATGTATATGGAAATCTATCATATTTTTCAAGAAAGACTAATGACAATATCGCCATAAAAGAATGCATCATAGCAAATGAAAAAATCAACCAAGTTATGGTATCTATTCAAGAACAAATACATCTGTTGAACTATAGCGGATATGACGCAAGGAAAAACTCTGGTTTATTGAAGAATATCATCATTCGTTCGACCACTCAAGGTCAAAGCATGGTAGTAATCGTGCTTTCAAAGGAAGAAGATATTTCTGATTTAACAAAAGCGCTAGAAACGCAAGGCTTGATAGATAGCCTATATATATCAGTAAATACTAAAAAGAATAATTACAAAATTCAGCAATTGAATAAGGTCTTTGGACAAGATAAGATACTTGAGATAATGGGAGATAAGAAATTTCTAATCTCTCCTAAATCATTTTTCCAAGTAAACACATCAATGGCATATCAAATTTATCTACTAGCAAAAAAGCATATCCAAGATATAAATCCAAGCACGATTATTGATTTATATTCAGGGATATCTACTACATCAATAATCTTATCTGAAGATGCCAACCATATTATCTCAGTAGAAATACTTGATCAGGCAGTTCAAGATGCTAGGGAAAATGCGTCTCTAAATGCTGTAAAAAACATCGAATGGTATGCGATGCCTGCTGAAAAAGCCATAGATAAGATTGAGCTAAACGCGAAGAATTCATTAGCTTTATTTGATCCACCGCGAAAAGGATTAGATGAAAATATCATCAACAAAATTGGAGCATCAAACATAAACGATATTATCTATATATCATGCAATCCATCGACTCTTGCACGAGATGTAAAAAGATTAAAAGAGTATGATTTTGAACTAATAGAAGTCACAGGGATAGATATGTTCGTAAATACATTACATGTGGAGAGTGTAGCAATACTGAAAAGGAAGTAGATATGGTAAGATA
>JAAYEL010000096.1 GCA_012728755.1 Tissierellia bacterium
GGCCTGGACAGGGTATTGACATAAAACACGAAGTATGATAATGTATTAAAACGAAATGAGAAAAATAATATATTTTAAATTTATTTAAAAGATTCTTCGGAAAAAAAACCGTCGATATAATGGATTAAAGTATGATGAGGCATAAGCCTCATTTTTTGTATGAATAAGGATAAGAATGTTTAGAAAAACAGATAATTACAATCACCCATTTAAGGAAATAAGGCTTAATGGTCAAAAAGTGTTGGTAAATATGGCTGTTTAGCCAGTCCTGTGCTATGTTATCGATGAAGAAAATAATTCTAAATTATTATTGAGGTGTTTTAATGAAAAAAAAGATGTCCTAAATGTTCTAAGAATGAAGTAGTTTTATGGGGCAAAACAGAGAGTGGTAAAAGACGCTTATGGTGTAAAAACTGTAAGCGTTCTTTTGTATGGAAGAAAGAGAAAAGTGGTCATAAAGTATGGCTCAAAGATTGGGTGTCCGGTTTAACTCTAGAACAGATATCCGATAAGTACGGTGCTAGTTTCTCTACCTGCAAGAGAGAGGTTAATCGGCTGCTCAGTGATCCCCTAGAGATAAGAATCAAACCAAATCAAAACGCCCATCTACTCATAGACGGGACATACTTCAAAAGGACTAATTGTTTGGTCGTATACTTCGATAACGATCTAAAATACTTTCAACTTATACGTTATACAACCAGGGAGATTAGGGAAGAAATTATCAAAGATTTGCGATCGTTAAAACGAAACGGAGTCAACGTTGTTAGCGCTACTGCAGATGGCAAGAACGCCGTTAAATCGGCTCTGACAAGGGTTTATCCTAATGCTAGGTTCCAACGCTGCTTAGTCCATATTCAAAGATATGCTGAGACATATATCACTCAAAAGCCTAAAACCCTAGCAGGGCAAGAGTTAAAAGAGATTGTAAGTACTTTGAACCAGATAGATAGCCAAATAGCCAAGATGACATTTATTTCAAAGATAAATGATTGGAGAAGACGACATAATGATTTCCTCAAAGAGAGAACTACCAAAGATGATGGTAGTGGTTGGTGTATACACATCGAAACTTAAGAAGAGTCATTTACCATATTGATCATGCTCTACCAGATATGTTCCATTATCTTGATGACAAAAAAACATCCAAAGACACTAATGCTTTAGAGGGAAGATTCACAGAATTAAAACATAAATTTAGAACACATAAAGGACTAAGAAAATCTAAACGAGAGAACTATTTTAAGTGGTACATATATTACAAAAATATCAATAAAAAGAACTAAAATACCAACACTTTTTGACCATTAAGCCTCAAATCATTTACCAGAGATAGTGTTACTGCTTGTGTCGCCAGAATCTACACTATTGTTAGAGGTAGTGTCTTGTGTAGGGTCGCTTGAAAAAGGATCAATTAATGGAGTTGCATCCTCTTCTGTTTCTTCGAAAGCTGCGTTGTCTAGTGTTGGCAAATCTTCGTTTGGAGAAGCTGTGAAGGTAGACTCAGCGGCTGTTTCGCTAGGCATAGGTCTAGACGTATAAGATTCGCTTGGTATATTGTTGCTGAAATCACTGGGTACTGGCTGAATAGGATCATTTTCCAAGGTAGCTGGAGCTGATAATGGTTCAGCCATGGCTCCTTGTAGTTCTGTAGTTGGTGCAGCTGCGGGGTTAGTGAC
>JAAYEL010000097.1 GCA_012728755.1 Tissierellia bacterium
ACTAAGGTCAGATTAAGAGGATTTTTATCAATCACTTTTTTTTGTAGCTTTGCAAGTTTCAATTCCCCTAAGGTCAGATTAAGAGCCGTAAAGATACAAAAATATAAATGCTATCCATCAAGTAGTTAGTGTTTATATTTTAATGTTTTATTGCTATAAAAGTCGTCGAAGCCCAATACTACTAAAAGTGTAGGGTTTCGACGACTACGTAATGAGTCTCATTTATAATGTTTTAAAAATATCAATATGCCAAAGATCGTAGTTCGAGAACTATTTTGCTAGCATACGACGACCTAAAGAAAACTAGTTATCTCATTTTTCTCTTTCCCTATGATTTCTTTTTCTAGCCAATCTTCATTTCTACTTGTAAATATAATTAAACTATCTATATCTTCATCCATAATCGTCGATGCTTTCATTTTTAGCTCTCTTAGCTTTGGAGGAGTTATCTCTCCTTCAAAAACTGAATTTTGAATCCAATTTAAATACTGTCGGCATAGTTTAAGCATCTTGCCAACTCTCTTTTCACCTATATCATAAACTAATATTACATACATTATTAATTATAGTTTAGTAATTAATACAAATTTGACTACCACCAAGCTTTAAATGGTTTATATTCTTCAATTCTTAAAATATGTTTGATAAGTTTATACACTTCAAGTTTCACTAGATGTCTATAACTAACACTTTTGTTTAGTCTACGATGTTTTATAGTTTGTGAAAGACGCTCCTCCCATGCTTTTAATACCTTTTTCTTTCCCGATTCATTGAGTAGGCAGCTATTAAGCTTTTTGTCGAAATCACGCTCATTAAGTATCTTCTTATTCAACAGACTAAAGATTAGTCTATCTACTAACACAGGTTTAAATATCTCGGATATGTCAAGTGCTAGTGAGTATCTTCTGTATCCTGGCTCATGTAAATAACTTATTGTTTGATTTAGTTGAGTGTGATAAATCTGATCTAAACACAGTGTATAGCACATCATATTTAAAAATGACATCAATGCATTTACTTCATTTGATGGGGGTTGCTTTATTCTATTTCCCATTGAGAAGTCGGTTATAATTTCTTCAAATGCACCATAATAAACCTGTCTGATGTTTCCTTCCCAACCCATTAATTCTTCTATATTGATTGCAGATTTCTTATCTTCGTTATGCTTTTCAATTTGATCAATATATAACGTTAAGTCTCTTCCTCTTGTGTTATAATACTTCAAGTTTCTGAGAATATTTGCAGCAGCTCCTTCAACAAATCTATGGGCAATTTCTAGTCTTCGCTTATTACTGATGTATGCTTTGCTTTGTTCTATTAATACTTTGCCACTTAGAAGATAATCTTTTGGCATGAAACTTCCTGTATAGTGTTCATAGTAATCAAAGAAATGTACCGACACACTATTTTTGCCCAAAAAGTTATACATGGAGCTATTACTGTCTAGAGCTCCGAAACAGTATAAGTTGTCGACTGTTGCTATAGGAATATACTTTGTAGGTCCTTCTACTCCTTCTGAGTTTATTGGGACAAACTTTAATGTGTTATCTTTTCTTGATAGCCTCCCTGGATTAAATAAGTAATAAGATTTTCTCATACAATATATGTTTTTAGATTATTATTCATCTGCATAACAAAAATCATAATAACTACAGCTCTTGCATATTCTAGCATTAATTACAGAGGGGCAATTATTACTACTGATTAACTTTTCTATTTCTATCACAGAAGACTCAAGATACTTAATGTCCTTATCTGTTAGTTCTACATTTTCAGTAACTCTCAGTTTTGGGTATTCTATAATTCCACCATCAGCTTCTATGTCATTTAGTTTTAGAAGCCATAAATAGAATTTTACTTGCCAAATATGTGCACTCTCTACTTTGTTGCTGCGTTTAGTTTCGTGGACTATTTTCTTCGACGTATTGAAAAAATCTATCTTACCTCTAAGTGAAATTCCATTATAGCTATGTGATAATTCAATTTGTGAATACTTTTCACTTCGTTGTAGGTATGATTCCTCCTCGATAATTTTACCATCAGCAACAAGATCGGAAGTTTGCTCCATGTTTATGCCATTAGTATAAAGCCAAAGCTTTCGTTTGCATAGTCGGTAGTAATTGATGTGGGTTCCAGTGAGGTTCATAGGCTAAGTATAAGATAACTTAGAGGGAGTGTTACCTCCCTCTATAAATTTAGTTGTTATATTTGATTTTCGTGGTCGAATGCCATGATTCTATTATAGATTTCCTGTTCTGCTTTTTCCATTGCATCAATGGATTCGGTTGTAGTTGGTATATATCCACTTGCCTGCAGAGCTACAAAGGTATCTACTCCTTTCATATTTTCTTCAATTATCGGCTGTGCTTTACCTGAGTCTTCCTCAGATAGTTTTGCACGTATACTGCCAGCTATTAGATTAGCATTGTCACTAATTGAAATAGCTAAACTGTCCATTAGGCTAAAAGTTCTTGATTGATTAGAAGTAATCTTCCAGTTTACTAATGCACTAGCTAATGCTTTAGCCCATTCTTCTCTTAATTTTGATGGGGCTACTAAGCAAGGACCAAATACATTCTTTGATTCTTTCCAACCCTCCTCTTTTAGTTTCTCAATTGTATCATCAGCCATTTCTGGCTCAAATGAATTTAAGCTAACACAAAATAATCTGCGTAAATCAATAGCTATATCAGAAACGAATAGGCCAGTGGCTCTACTTTGATCGGGAATCCATTTTCTACTTAAACTTCTGTCTTTCCCTTCTAGAAATTGAACGATTTCCTCCTCAGATAATTCATTGTTGTTAGCATCTCTAACTATAACAATATTATTAGGTCTATCACTTCTATCAAAAGATGCATTATCATTTTCAATACCTGAAAGCAGAGGATGTAAGCCTCTCATTGCTGATATAGAAAGAGGGCTACGCCTCTTTAATGTTCTATCTTTTCCTCCTTTTGCAGCTTTCATCCAACCTCCAAATAGTTGGTCAGGATAAGTTGGATCACAAGTACCATATACTTCACCCTCCTTAAGTTCTTTTTGCTTAGTCACGTCAAATAGAAAGGTTGTTGGACTAGGAGTCAGATTTAAGTAAGCAGAAATTGAGTCTACAATAGATCGTTTAACTTGCTGTCCGCTTGAAAAGGGTATTCGTTTCTTAAATTGTTGATCGTAATAATATTTCTGACCGCTTGACACACAAAATACAGTATGTTCTGCCCTTTTCAATGTTCTAATATAAATTGTACTGTTCATAATAATTGTTTTTAATATTTAAGATTGTTTCTCTTCAAATGCATAATCAAACTTTAGTAATGTGCTGAAGTAGCCGAATTCTTCATTCGTCATTAAGTGCACTTCATCCTTAAGTTTTTTCAATTCAATTAAGTCATTATTGTCAAGTACAGGTATCATATCTGTTAACGACTCTATAAATGCTTTTTTTGATTTAGCTGCAAATAACTCTTTGTTTATAAAGTTAGTTCCAGTTGTTCCTTTTGCACTACTTCTATACCTTAATATTAGTTTTGCCAAATCAGAGGTATAGTCTAATAATTCTTCTTTGTTTTTTGAAATCATAGCTGTTAACCAAGTTTTATAGGATTGATAAATAAATATTTGTTCTTTTAGTTTTTCTTCTTCTTTAGAGAAGGATATATTGCGGTTTTCCTCCATATACTTTTTGAGGCTCTCAGGTCTAAGTGCATGCAAGCCAATATTGCCTAATTCACAAGCTCTTTTAATATGCATTCCAAATAAGGATTGAAATTCTTTCATTTCGAAAGGGGACTCTGTTTGATATAGTTTCTTGAATACATCTTTTAGCTTTTTCCCTTCCTTTAAATAGATAGGGATAAATCCAATAGTTTTATTGGTTTGGCCTAGGCTATATATATATGCATTAAATGTTTTTTCCGGAAATTTATTGGAAAGACTAAAGTATAAATTAGACCAATTAATAGTGTTTACCTCTGCTAAATATTTATCTACTTTAAATACTTGAATTTGCTCTAAATCTAAAAAAGTAAACCCTTGATTATATTTGCTGCCTAATTTGTATGTTAACCATTGCCCATTCCAAGAGTTTATCTGATTTCCTCTCAACTTATCTAATACAGGATCATTTAAATATCTTCTATAATACTTCCATCCTTCAAAAGTTTCCAAGGTAATTGATTCATCATTAATCAAAATATTATATCCGCCTGCAACACCAATTCCCAGACCTCCACCAATCCATGATAGATAAACTTCCTCGTTATTAGTATCAATTTCAATATCTGATACTAAGCCAGAGGTACTTGCAAAGTCTTTATCCTCTGATGCGGGAAAGCCAATTGCAAAACTAGCATCGGGAGTCTCATCATCTATTTTAGAATGAAGATTATCTAACTTTTCTAGTCTTTCTTCATATGAGAGTAAATGAGGCTTTTGACCCTTTTTCATTTGTACAAAAGGTGAATTTGTTACCCATTGCATATACTTCGAGTGATTGAAAAATAGCTCAAAATACTCCTTCTCAAAGAACTCTTTTGCAGAATAATCCTTATTGTACTTTTGATTGTATGCTTTTAGGAATGTTTTTCCTACTAATGTTGTTATCATAAGAATCGATTTAATGCATTAAAATTTTCTTCCTTAATTTCATCTTGATTTAATCCAAATTCATAGTCATAAGCTTTATCTGGAATAATAAATGGTTTATTGCCTACGTCTAATTGTTGCATCTTAGATACCTTCCAATACGAGACAGACATTTCTAAGTTTAATCTGGCTTCAAAATCTCCGTTAGTATATTCTTCCTCATCAGACTCTAATATGCAACAAGCACTATCAATATCTAAAAGTTCAAAAAGCAATGCTTTATTTCTATGTGTTAGTTTGCTCATCGTAAACCCACCTTTAGATTTGAATATACTATGCTCTTCTATTTTCATAAAATCAATTTCTGTATATACTTGATCAATCTTGTCTTGTAGATGTTTCTCACGTAATACTTCCCTATCACTTAATACTTCAAAGGATTTATGAATTGTCTCAAGATCATAAGGTCTGTTATCCTTAAGGTCTTCAGGAGGAGCCACAACATAAATGTCTTTATATTTACCTATTGTATCTTTAGATCGCTTTCTATTTATTCTTCCAAATCTTTGTATCATAGAGTCTAATGGAGCAGTAGCAGTAACCATGAGATCAAAGCTAATGTCTAAGCTTACTTCTACTATTTGAGTAGATACTACAATACAAGCCTTTTTACTCGTATTAAATTCAAGAGTAGGATTACCATTATTATCTAAACCCAATAGTTGTTTTTCTTTTATATTCCTATCTCCTCTTTTGAATTTACTATGTAGTAGTAATGATGGAATATCGGGATAAAGCTCTTTTATTTCTTTGTAAATTTCCTGTGCATCCTTTATAGTATTCATAACTATCAATACCTTATTGTTTTCTTGGATGTTGTTAGCTATTACATCATAGGCTAGATCGAATGAATCTATTTTATGAATAATATGTCTATTGAACTTATCCAATTCATCGTCAGTTAAGTTTACCTCAAGAACATTGTCTCCTAATATGTTTTTTATTTTGCCATAGAGTATACTAGGCATTGTAGCTGTACCAATATGTATTCTGCAATCTATTGATTTTAAGACTTCTATTATCTTTAGAACTAAAGCTTGTGATATTCCAGAATATGTATGCACTTCATCAAGAATTACATCGCAACCTTTAATATCTAGAATCATTGCTTCATAACCACTCATTCCCAAAGCAATTGTTGCCAATTGATGTGGAGTTAATACCTTAACTGATGATCCCATAAGGTTCTGTAGATCTACATCCTCATCTTCTTTGCGTTTTACGGTGATGGATGTTGAGTGTAAAACTCGTATGTCTATATCAGGATTGTCTTTTTCTAAATCGTTTCCTACTCTTTTAAACATAGCATTGATCGATGCCTGAAAAGGTAGTGTGTAGAAAACTCTTCCTTTGCATCGCCTAAATAGATAGTCCGTTTTGCCTGCACCGGTGCAAGCAACAACAATTGTGTGCATCTTTTCTGACGAAGAGCTTTTAAGAGATAAAGGAAACAGTTCGTGTTGTCGCTTAAAAAAGTTTAAATTTGGAGATTTGAATAATCTGTCAGACTGAATTTCTGTCTTCTCAATTAAAGATGACGCAAAATGATCTGCACCCATTAGCAATCCTCGCCAGGTAGAATATCCGTTCTGATCAACTGTTTTATTACAATAATTAATACTGTACTCTAAGTTATTTAAAGCCTCCTTTTTTGATATATAACTACAAGAAACACCTAACTCATTTAGTATCTTAATCGCATTCGGGCTCCACTCATCCCATTTACCCAAATGAAATTCTTCGTAATCATCATTTTGTTCTAAATCAAGTAATCCTTTTAGTCCAATGTCGTTTTTTACAGACTTATGATG
>JAAYEL010000098.1 GCA_012728755.1 Tissierellia bacterium
ATGTACTTCCTGTCTCCTTGCGAATAGTAGCCATTGCTGCTGCACATGGTACATACAAAAGACAAAATAGCATCATACAAAAAGCATTTAGCGGTCCAAATCCCATTTGTTGAAGTTGGCTATTTAATCTTGTCATCTGTCCAATTGATTCAGTACCCTGTACTCCAAACAATACTATAAAGCTTGATACTACGACTTCCTTGGCTGATAAACCAGCTATTAGTGCTACAACTATCTGCCAGAATCCTAAGCCGACTGGAGCTAATACAGGAACTAATATGGCTCCTATCTTTGCACCAAAGCTATTTGTCATATCTGTTGTATATCCAGTAGGACAAAAGTTAAGTATAAACCAAATAATTATAGAGGCTATGAATATTGTTGTTCCTGCCTTTGTAATGTAATCCTTTACTTTTTCAAATACATATATCCTAACTGTTCTAGCACTTGGCATCTTATACTCAGGTAATTCTATCAAAAGAAGATCTTTATTGCTTTCTTTATCGAATTTATGTAGTACAAAAGCCACCATTATAGCCACTACTAGACCTATAATATACATCGAATATGCCACTAACATAGCATTTCTAGGGAAGAAAAGCTGAGAGAATAATATATATATAGGAAGCCTAGCACTACAAGACATAAAAGGTGTAATCAACATTGTTCTTCTTCTATCTTTTTCATTCTCCAAAACTCTTGTAGACATTATTGCTGGAACAGTACATCCAAATCCCAAAATCATTGGTATAAATGCTCTTCCTGATAGACCTAGTTTTCCCATTATTCCATTCATTACATAGGCTACTCTCGACATATAGCCACTGTCTTCCAAAAATGCAAGTGCCAAAAATAATATAAATATATTTGGAAGGAAGGATAAAATACCTCCAACTCCTGCTATAATACCGTCTACTACCAAGGATATAACTATACTATTTACATTTGCCGCTGTCATTCCAGAAGTCACTATTAAAGATAGCCAAGATACAAAGTTTTCAAAATATCCTTTAAGCCAGTCTCCTATAGTAAATGTAAGGAAAAATACCACTGCCATAATTATTAAAAATGTAGGTATTCCTAGCACATTGTGTAACAATACTTTATCTATCTTGGCTGTAAATTTAGATTGTTTTTCCTTATTTACAAGAACTTCATGAACTATTTCCTCTATAAAGTCATATTTTTCATTTATAATGTCACTTTCATAACTTCTATCTAAGACATCTCCTAAATCTACTGGATACTTTTCATTTATTTCTTTATCACTTTCCAGTAATTTAATGGCATGCCATCTATAATTTTCAATCTCAGGATAAAGTCTCTTCAATTCCTTGATAATTAAATCTATTTTATTCTCTAGAAAATCACTATATACCATAGCATATTTCTGATGTTTCTCATCTTCAAAATGATCATCATGATGATGAATCAATCTATCTTTTTCATCTTGGTCCTTGTGGTGCTCTATGGCATGAAGCAAAATCTCAAGTCCCGTTCTCTTTTGAGCTGAAACAGGTATCACAGGTATACCAAGCATTTCAG
>JAAYEL010000099.1 GCA_012728755.1 Tissierellia bacterium
ATATGACACAATAGAAACACTATTAGCTGGAGGAGATTCATACAAAGGATTGATGGATGATAGTTTTTTCTATTTCTTAAAAGAGGGCTGGGGTATCATCATCTTTGCAATTCTAATTATACTAACTAAAGTAGTTGCATCAAGTGCTACCAATGGAGCTGGTGGCACAGGTGGTATTTTTGCACCAACCCTATTCTTAGGTTGTGTGGTTGGTTTTTTATATTCCTATTCTCACAATGCAATTGGTCTCTCGGTACTACTACCTCAAGAAAACTTCTCTCTCTTTGGTATGGCGGGAGTGATGGCGGGGGTGATGCATGCACCCTTAACAGGCACATTTTTAATAGCCGAACTTACTGGAGGGTATGATCTTTTTCTTCCTCTGATGATGGTGTCCATTAGTTCTTATGCAACTATAATTCTTTTTGAAAAGCATAACATTTACTCTACACGATTGGCAAAGAAAGGCGAGTTAATAACCCATCACAAAGACAAAGCAGTACTTACTTTTCTTGATATCGAGAATTTACTAGAAACAGATTTAGAAGTTGTAAAACCCGACATGTATCTAGGCGAAATGGTAAAGGTGATTTCACAATGTAAACGTAACATTTTTCCAGTTGTCAACGATGAGGGAGTATTGATGGGATTAGTTCTCTTAAATGATATCCGGAATATTATGTTCAGACCAGAGCTATACCGACGTTTCAAAGTATCAAAGTTTATGGTAGGTCCTCCAGCCGAAATAAACATTAATATGACAATGGAGGAAATTATGAACCTATTTGAAGATACTAAAGCTTGGAATTTGCCAGTAGTTGACAATGAAGGTAAATATAAGGGTATTATGTCTCAATCGTCCATTTTCAATGCATACAGAGATGTATTGGTTGAACACTACTCTGAAGAATAGATTACAAACATCATGACAAAGAAAGATTTACGAATTGTATTTATGGGCACCCCCGAGTTTGCAGTGGAAACCCTCAAACTGTTAGTTGAAAGCAAGTACAATATAGTGGGAGTAGTTACTATGCCCGACAAACCAGCTGGTAGAGGCCATAAACTACAAGAATCGGACGTAAAGAAATATGCAATATCTCAAGGCCTCCTTGTTTTACAACCAGAAAAACTAAAAGACGCTGATTTTATAAACAAATTGAAATCTCTGAAGGCAGATCTAAATATTGTTGTGGCTTTCAGAATGCTTCCAGAAGTTGTTTGGGACATGCCAAAACATGGAACATACAATTTACATGGCTCACTCTTGCCACAGTATCGCGGAGCTGCGCCTATCAACTGGGCTATTATAAATGGAGAAAAAGAAACAGGCGTATCCACCTTTAAGTTAGTTCATGAAATAGACTCAGGGAATATTGCTTATCAAACTAAGGTTGAAATAGAAGATAAGGATAATGCTGGAATAATACACGACAAGTTGATGAAAGTGGGTGCACAGCTAATTCTAAAAACAGTTGATGCTATAATTGATGACTCCATCACATTACAACCACAAGACACAGAGACCGAAACTTTGAAGGCGGCACCTAAAATATTTAAAGAAACTTGCAGAATCGATTGGAACTCTAAAGCACAAGAAATAGATAATTTTATAAGAGGACTGTCGCCCTATCCTGCTGCACACTCTACCTTAGAAAGAGATGGAGAGGTTGTCAACATTAAAATTTTTGAAGCATCACCCTTTATACAAGAACATTCTTTAAGTATTGGTGCAATTGAACAGCCCCATCCTTCTCAACTAGATA
>JAAYEL010000012.1 GCA_012728755.1 Tissierellia bacterium
ATCACATATGGTACTGCCGATGCTTGGACTGGGTGAAGCTGAATATAAAGGTGAAGTATTAGAAGGTCTTATTGCGATGAATGACGCAAATATATCTTGCATTGAGTTATCAGCTAAAGAAGGACTTGCACTGATAAACGGTACGACAGTATTAACTGCTATAGGAGCGCTTGCTCTATATGATGGTATTATTCTTTCTAAGTTAAGTGATTCCATATCTGCGATAAGTCTAGAGAGTAATCAAGGTATTATTGATGCTTTTGACCATAGACTGCATGAGATAAGACCTCATAGAGGACAATTAAAAACAGCTGAAAACATTAGAAAACTTACAAAAGGTTCATCATTAACGACTCATCAAGGACAGATTAGAGTTCAAGATCCGTATTCACTTAGATGTATACCACAAGTTCATGGAGCGACAAAAGATGCTTTGTATTTTATAAAAGAAAAAGTAGAATTAGAGATCAATGCTGTAACGGATAATCCTATAGTTACTTTAGAAGGGGATGTTATCTCTGGAGGTAATTTCCATGGAGAGCCGATGGCGATGGTTTTTGACTATATGGCAATTGCTTTATCTGAGATAGCAAATATTTCTGAGAGAAGAATTGAAAGGTTAATCAATGCATCTTTGAGTGGTAATCCTTCATTTTTAGTTAGTCATCCAGGGTTAAACTCTGGATTTATGATAGCTCAATATGCAGCGGCTTCCTTAGTTAGTGAAAATAAGATATTGAGTCATCCTGCATCAGTAGATTCTATACCTTCGTCTGAAAATCAAGAAGATATCGTGAGTATGGGAACTATAGCAGCTAGAAAAGCATATGACATTACTAAAAATGTCAGAAGAGTACTTGCTACTGAATTAATGGCTGCTTGTCAGTCGTTAGCATTTAAGGATGATTTTAACTTAGGAATTGGTTCAAATTATTTGTTTAAAGAATTTAGAAGAGCAGTATCATTTATAGAGTATGATAAAGATATTCAAATGTATCAAGAGTTAGATAAGGCAACGCAGTTTCTTCTAAATGAAGAGATTATTGAAAACATTGAAAAATTAATAGACGCAGAGCTATTTTAACATTAGGAGGACAAATGGGTAAAATCGTACAAGCTATCCCAAATTTTAGTGAGGGTAGAGATAAAGAAATCATAGAAAAAATCGTTGATAGTGTTAGAAATATTGAAGGGGTAAAATTAGTAGACTATTCATCTGATGAAAGCCATAATAGATCCGTAGTTACTTTACTCGGTAATCCAGATAGCATGGTAGAAGCACTTACAAATTTAGCTAAGGCTACTACTGAATATATCGATATGACAAAACACAAAGGTGCACATCCAAGGATGGGTGCATTAGATGTATGTCCACTTGTACCAGTTAAAGATATTACGATGGATGAGACTGTTACTTATGCAAAAAAAGTTGCTGAAAATATAGGTGCTCTTGGTATACCAGTATATTTGTATGAAAATGCTGCTACTAGTGAGATGAGAAAGAATTTAGCTAGCGTTAGAAAAGGTCAATATGAAGGATTCTTTGATAAGATAAAAGAAGAAGAATGGAAACCGGATTTTGGTCCAGAAACTATGAATGAAAAATCAGGAGCTACTGCTGTTAGCGCAAGAGAACATCTAATAGCCTTTAATGTAAATCTTGGTACAAATAATCTAGAAATAGCCGATAGGATTGCTAAAAAAGTAAGACATATTGGTGGTGGGTTAAGGTTTGTTAAAGCGATGGGAGTACTTTTAGAAGATAGAGATATAGCTCAAGTATCGATGAATTTAGTAAATTATAAAAAGTCTTCAATTTATTCCGTTGTTGAAATGATAAAATTTGAAGCAAAAAGATATGGAGTAAACGTAATAGGTACAGAAGTAATAGGGCTTGTTCCAATGGATGCTTTAATTCAATCAGCTGAATATTATTTACAAATAGAGGACTTTAATCCAAATCAAGTACTTGAATATAGATTATTGGAGGGATAATGTTAGTTAATTTAGATTATAAGGGTTATCTTGATGTACTATCTTCTAATGAACCTGCACCAGGAGGTGGGTCTGTTTCTGCTCTTAGTGGGGGACTAGCAGTATCGTTGTTACAAATGGTATGTAACCTAAGTATTGGTAAAAAGGGATTAGAAGAGTATCAAGAATTATATATAGAAATTCTTAAGGAAACAAATGAATATAAAGAGTTTTTCATTAAATCTGTAGATGAAGATAGTGATGCATTTAACCTTGTCATTGAAGCTTTTAGATTACCTAAAATAACGGATGAAGAGAAAAAGCATAGAAGTGAGATGATCCAAAAAGGATATAAGCATGCTGCAAATGTTCCATTAAATGTTGGCCTAAAAGCATATGATTTTATAAAGTATCAAGAAAAGTTAGTAGATAATTGTAATCAATCAGCTATCACAGATATCTTCGTATCGGCTCTTCAAACCAGAGCTTGTATAGAAGGTGCATTTGCCAATGTATATATAAATCTATCATCTATAAAAGATGAAATGTTCGTAAAAGAGTATAAGGACAAAATGACTCAAATACTAGAAGATAGCGAAAAAAGAATTAATGAGATAAAACAAAAAATTGAAAAAGTGATATTGTAAAATTTTATAGGAGGTAGCTTAATATGAAATATAAGGAAATAATCGATATAATTTTGGATTCTAATAATATAGTATTTTTTGGTGGAGCTGGTGTGTCTACTGAAAGTGGTATACCTGATTTTAGATCTGCCACTGGTCTATACAATAGAAAAAATGATACTGGCTATCCACCAGAGTATCTATTAAGTCATGATTTTCTTGTTGAAAATGAAGAAGGCTTTTCTAGATATTATAAAGAAAATCTTACAAGTGAAAATGCTAAACCAAATATCACACATAAAGTATTAAGAAAACTTGAAAAGATGGGTAAATTAAAAGCGATAGTAACTCAAAACATTGATAGTTTACATCAAAAAGCTGGCAGTGAAAATGTCTATGAGATACATGGAAATCTAAGAGACTTCTATTGTGTCAAATGTGGAAAGACCTACGATGAAAAAGAAGTTTTTTCTACAAGTGGAGCTAACTATTGTGACTGTGGTGGCTATATAAGGCCAGATGTTACTTTGTATGGAGAAGGACTTCCTGAACAAACTATAGCTCAAGCAATAAATGCTATAGCTAGAGCAGATGTATTAATAATCGGTGGGACATCTCTAGTGGTTTATCCTGCTGCGAGTTTTATTAATTATTATCAAGGAAATAAGGTCATACTTATTAATCAAGAAGCAACAAGTAGAGATGGTTTTGCAAATTATTTAGTAAGAGATAGCCTTGGAAATTTCTTTAGAGAATTAGATGAAAGATTATAAGGAGGTAATGAATGAGTAATTCATTTTACAAATATTACCAAAAAACGCCAAAAGAAAGAATGGAGATATTAGAAAAAGAAGGATTGATAGATGGTACACAGATACCAGAATTAAGTTCGGATATCTCTAATACAATGATTGAAAACTACCTTTTTAATTACGAGCTACCTTTATCAGTTGCTTTAAATTTTGAGGTTGATGGACAAAAAACTTTAGTTCCTATGGTTATAGAAGAGCCATCGGTGGTGGCAGCAGCAAGTAATGGTGCTAAGACTATAGGAAATATAGAAACGGTGATAAAAGAAAAAAATATTATTGGACAAGTTATATTAACAAATATTGAAGATATTAAAGAAACTTGTTTAGTAATTAAGGACAAAGAACAATTTTTGTTAGATAAAGCATCTGAAAAAACTCAGTCTATGATAAAAAGAGGCGGAGGTCCAAAAAGAGTATGGGCACAGGGATTTGAAGAAGATGGCGATAAATTCGTTTCAGTATATTTTTCTGTCGATACATGTGATGCTATGGGGGCAAATACCATCAATACCATACTTGAATCTATATCAGATAGTATAGAAGAACTAGTGGGAGGCCACTCTTTAATGAGAATTATCTCAAATAATGCTACTGAATCTGTAGCAATTGCTAAGGCTAATGTTCCTCTTGATAGATTAAACGAAGATAAAGATAAGGCGATAGAAATAGCTAAGAAAATTGAATTAGCTACAAAATTTGCTAATTTAGATAGATATAGAGCTGCAACTCACAATAAAGGTATCATGAATGGTATCGATGCAGTAGTGCTTGCTACAGGTAATGATTGGAGAGCTATTGAAGCATCAGCTCACACATATGCATCTAAAGATGGTAAATATAAATCACTGACATCATGGAAATATGACGAATCAAATGAAGTCTTACTTGGAACTATCGAAATTCCCTTGCCAGTTGCTACAGTTGGTGGTACTATATCAGTTCATCCAATTGCAAAATGGTCTCTTAATTTAATGGGAAATCCAAATGCTAAAAGATTGGCATCTGTTATGGCAGCTGTCGGTTTAGCTCAAAATTTCTCTGCAGTAAGGGCTATAGTTACGGATGGTATACAAAAAGGACATATGTCGCTACATGCTAGGTCGTTAGCTAAGCAGGTAGGAGCCAATGAAGAAGAGCTAGAAAAAGTAGTGACAGAATTGAAAAAACAAAGTAAAATGAATGCTGATGTTGCAAAAGACATTTTACAAAAAATAAGGGATGAAGTTTGATTCCTTATAGGAGGAAAAGATGACGGATTTTATCAAAGTAGGAATAGAAAAAATCGGGATATATATTCCTGAAAAATATATAGATTTATCAAAATTAGCTGAGCATAGGGGTATAGACCCATTAAAATGGACAGAGGGGATTGGTCAAGAAAGAATGTCTATAATGACTAAAGACCAAGATGTCGTATCAATGGGAGCAAATGCTTGCTTAAAGATACTTGATGATGAAGACAAAAAAACTATTGATCAGGTAATATTTGCTACAGAATCAGCTCTGGATTTTTCTAAAGCCTCTTCGACATATATTCATAAATTATTAGGTATTCAACCTTTTGCTAAATCATATGAGATTAAGCAAGCTTGTTATAGCGCCACAGCAGCTATTCAAGTGGCAGCAGATTATGTTAGGTTAAGACCTGATAGAAAGGTAATAATTATCGCTTCAGATATCTCCAAATATGGCTTAAAGTCTTCAGGAGAAGCTACACAGGGAGCAGGCGCTATTGCCATACTTATTAGTTCGAATCCAAAAATAATGGAAATAACAAAAGAGTCAGTTTCTTTGACTGAAAATTCATTTGATTTTTGGAGACCAAGCTATTCTAATTATCCTTTTGTTGAAGGTAAATTTTCTACACAGTTATATATAGATTCTTTTATTAGACTTATAGAAGAATTTGAAAATAGATATCCTGGTAAACTATCAAAAGTCGATGCTTTATTATTTCACCTGCCATTTTCAAAGATGGGGAGAAAAGCTCTAAAGACACTTGAATCAAAGCTTAAAGAAGGGCATATATCCATCGAAGGATTTTCCGATAATTTCGAAAAACTTTATGAAAATTATGATAAGTCGATAGTATTTGGTAAAGAGATTGGAAATATATATACAGGTTCGCTTTATTTAGGATTGCTATCATTACTTATCAATGGTGACTTAGAAGGACATAGTGAAGTAGGTTTATTTAGTTATGGTTCTGGAGCTGTTGCTGAGCTATATATAGGAAAATTAAATGAAAATTATAAGGATTTCCTTTATAGAGAAGATATTGAATATCTTTTGAAAAGAAGAAATGAGATTAGCATCAAAGATTATGAAAATGAATATTTTGATGATCAACCAACTCAATCTCAACATTTTCTTGAAAATGAAGAACCTAAAGATTTAGAAGAAGGATACTATTTAGAAAAAATCGTAGAAGATAAAAGATTCTATAATTTTAAGGAAAAGATATGAAGATACTAATAACAGCGTTTGACCCATTTGGAGGAGAAAAAACAAATCCTTCATGGGAAGCTATTAAAGATTTGAACATTAAAGATGTGCATAAACTTATGTTACCGACTTCATTTGAAAAAGCTAAGACCCTATTAATTGATAAAATTGATGAGCTTAAGCCAGATGTAGTCTTATCTATAGGTCAAGCAGGTGGTAGATCAAAAATTTCCATCGAACAAGTAGGTATTAATTTGATGGATGCTAAGATTCCCGACAATGACGGATATATGCCTAAACAAATTAGGATAGTAGAAGATGGGGCGGATGCATATTTTTCAACACTTGATACTTATGAGATGTCAGATTATCTAAACTCAAAAGATATCCCAGCTTATGTATCATTAAGTGCTGGTGCCTATGTATGTAATAGTGTGCTATACTCAGCGCTTGAATATGCAAAGAAAAATAATCTAAACTATCAAGCTGCATTTGTTCATGTACCATATATTAGTGAACAGGTATTAGATAAGCCATCAAATACTCCATTTATGGAACTTGAATTAATTAAAAAAGGAATAAGAGCTTTAATAGAATATTTAAATGTATAATGAAAAATCTCGCTAAGCGAGATTTTTTTGTGGGAAAGAAGTTGATACCATGGATAAATGCATTCTCATTGTCCATTCTATAGGTAGTGGTTCACACGGTAACGTACCATGGCTACCCCCTAAAAACCACCTCACCCATGGTATTTTTGCATGGCACTTCCAATAGAATGGTAGATTTTGCGTAGCAAAGTCCTCTATTTTTTATTTGAACTTTTCCACAGAAAAATCCGAAGCGTGGAATCCGCAGACCAGAAGATTCATTAAAAAAGCAACCTGCTGCACTGACCTATTTAAAGTGGTCTTTAACCGCAAATTATATAGGTCAGTTTAAGCAGGTTGCATATTAATAAAAGGCTTCACCCGTCGAGGCACACAGCTAGGATCTTTTCGGTGGAAAGCTTGAGCCATGGCATCGCAAATCTACAGACTAATGCTATGAAAAAGAATTAATTCTATTTCACATAAAAACCACCAGCAATGCTGGTGGTAATTTTTAGTTAACTAGATTTTTTGGATTCCCTTCTATAAACGATATCGTGTTATTAAAAGCTATATCAGCTCTTCTTATCATTGATTCATTTGTAAGATAGGCAATATGTGGAGTAAGTAATGTATTTTTTGAATTTAATAATGGATAGTCCTTCTCTAAAGGAGGTTCCATATCAAATACATCTATAGCTGCATAGGCCAATTTATCATTATTTAGTGCTTTTGCTAAAGCTTTATTATCCACTATTGGACCTCTAGCACAGTTTACAAAAACGGCAGTTGGTTTCATAAAAGATAACATTTTTTCATCAATTAAGCCTCTGGTTGAATCATTTAAGCCTAGATGAATGCTTATGATATCTGAGTTTTTCATGACATCTTCTAAGCTCATATATTCTATACCTAAAGCTAAGCCTTCTTCTTTAATACTTCTAGAATATGCTATAAGTTTTGCACCAAATGCTTTAAATAATTTTGCTGTTTCTAATCCAATATTACCAGTTCCTATGATTCCTACAGTCTTTCCTTTTATCTCATAGCCACTATAATAATCTATATGAGATTTTTCAGCTCTTGTATAGTTATCGCTTTCTTTAATCATTCTGTAGATATTTAATACAAGGCCGATTACCAATTCAGAAACAGATGTATTAGAATATCCAGAGGCATTACATACTTTTATTCCTTTTTCACTAGCTAGTGATACATTTACATGGTCAAATCCAGTAAATGCTACATTAATTAACTTCAAGTTTGTAGATTGTTCTATAACAGCATCAGGAATAGGAGTATTTGCTATCATCAATATTTCTGCATCTTTTGCTCTTACTAAATATTCATCGTCGTTTGAAGGCTTATTATCATATGATATAAATTCATGTCCTAAGCTTTCTAAGGAAATTGCAAATTCATTTAATTTGTCCTGTGTTATCGATAGTGGTTCTACTAATACTATTTTCATAATTACTCCAATCCTAATATATCAATATCGCTTGCCATGATAAAACCATTACGAGGATTTAATGAAAAATCTTCAATAGCTGGGCCATCTGGCGTACAAGAACGTTTGAACTGTTGAGTAGAAAATCTTCTTAAGAAAAGAGCCATCCATTTCTTTATTTCTTCAACACTATATTTTCCATCAAATGCCTTTGAAGCCATATAAATCGTATCTTCAAAACTTGATCTATTTCTAATCAAATGATATAGATAGAAATCATGTAGCTCATATGGTCCGATATTGTCCTCTGTTTTTTGAGAGATAACATCATCCTTAGGAGGAAGCAATTCAGGAGATATTGGAGTATCTAATATATCCGCTAAAACAGCCTTAGTTTCCTCATGTGTAGTCATATCCTTTACATATCTTACCACTTCTCTTAAAAGAGTTTTAGTAAGTCCGGCATTTACAGCATACATACTCATATGGTCGCCATTATATGTTGAAAATCCAAGAGCTATCTCACTCATATTACCAGTACCTAAGACCATGCCACCATGTTTATTTGATAGATCCATAAGCACTTGAGTCCTCTCTCTTGCTTGGGCATTTTCATAAACTATACTTAAATCATCCTTATCATGTCCAATATCTGTAAAATGTTGTAAAACTGATTCATTTATAGAGATTTCTTCAACACTTACTCCATAAGCCTCAGCAAGTTTGTGAGCATTTCCCTTAGTTCTGCTACTTGTACCAAGTCCAGGCATGATAATCGCATGAATACCTTTAGGATCTAATTTTAGTATTGAATAAGCTAGGCTTGCCACTATAAGTGCTTGTGTTGAGTCAAGCCCACCTGATAATCCAAGATATATGTCTTTTTCTGGTAATTGATTTAATCTTCTAATCAATGCATAAGCTTGAATATTTAGTATTTCTTTCGCTTTTTGTGCAAATTTCGTTTGATTTATTGGGATAAATGGATGAGGATTAAATTTTCTATCAATTCTAAACTCTTTATGTTCTAATTCAAGAACAACTGGCCATATATTATTTTCATGCTTTGGTACATGAAGATTATGGCTTCTAATCTCATCAATATTTATGTCTGTAAAGATCATACCATCGGTATATGGTGTTGATGATTCTAATAACTCACCTGCTTCAAAAATGTGCTTTTGCCCAGTATAAACGTTATTAGTAGATGACTCTCCAGTACTAGCTCCCGAATAAATAATGGAAATATTATCTTTTTTAGATAGTGAAGCTAAGAAATCTTTTCGTTGACTAGCTGATAGGGCAGTGTCATAACTAGAGCCCATAACAAATAGCATGTTAACATTATTTTCGATATATAAATCATATAGTGAAGACTTAGTGTATAAATCATCTTCAAAAATAAATGCTACTTTTAGATTTGAATTCATTACTTGGATTGAGAAAATATTATATAGAGATTCTGCTTCATCTCCAGAAAACATACTCTCTCCATTTTTATTAATCTCCATAAAATAATTCTTTTGTTCACTATTCAAGTTATTCTTTAACACATATTGATAAACCTCACCATTGTAGATAATGGCTTGAGAATTTAAGGTAAAATTAGAAAAACTGATAGGAGTTCCTATTGAAACTATCATCTTTTTATCCTTTAGGTATGAGACAATCTCATCTAAAGCGACCTTACATCTTTTAACTATTTCTTTTGATACAATCATCTGTCCAGCACTAACTCCTGTAAGAGTTAATTCAGGGAAATTCACTATATCAATATTATTTTCATAAGCATATCTTAAAAATTTTAGTATATTATTCTTGTTCTCTTCTACATTTAGAAGCTTTATCTTTATATTGGCGCTAGCCACTTTAATCAAATTGTTATACATATTGCCTCCTTTTAGTTATATGCTAATTATACTCGATATGTAGGTAAAATGAAAAAAATCATAAGTAGATTATTGACATTGATGGGTATAAGATGTAATATAAATATACCCCATGGGGGTATGAGGAGGTTTAATGAAAAATAGATTTGATGTAAATGGAATGACATGTTCAGCTTGTTCATTAGCTGTAGAAAAATCTGTTAAGAAAATAGATGGAGTAAAAGATGTAAATGTAAGCTTGCTTACTAATTCAATGCATGTTGATTATGAAGACGGTGTAAATCCCGATAGTATCATCGAGGCTGTTCAAAAAGCAGGTTATGATGCAAAACTAAAAGGAAATACGAAAGAAAAAAGCATTTCACCTAGAGAGGTGATTGATAAAGAATTAGAATCCTTAAAAAAGAGGTTATTAGTTTCGATACCACTTATGATAATACTGATGTATGTGGCGATGGGGCATATGATGAATTTACCTTATCCGGAATTGTTATCGGGAGTATCTGGTAGTGGAGTGATGATCTTCACACAGTTATTATTGACTCTACCTATCTTGTATGTGAATAGGATTTACTTTATAAATGGATTTAAATCGCTGTTTAATGGTAGTCCAAATATGGATTCATTAGTAGCTCTTGGCTCAAGTGCGGGTGTCGTATATGGAATATTTTCAACATATATGATATTACATGGGCTTGGTACAAATAATCAAGAGATGGTTCATAAATATATGCATGATATATACTATGAATCAAGTGCGATGATACTGACTCTTATCACTGTTGGTAAGTATTTGGAAACTAAATCAAAACAAAAGACAACAGATTCAATAAATAAGCTAATAGATATCCAGCCGGATTTTGTGTTAGTTATTAGAAATGGCATAGAAGAACAAATAGCAGTAGCTGATGTGATGACTGATGACTTGATTAGAATTAAGCCAGGTGAGAGAATCGCAGTAGATGGTGTTATCGTTGAAGGTTATTCATCACTTGATCAACAAGCAATCACGGGTGAAAGTATACCAGTAGAAGTTAAAGAAAATGATAATGTAATTTCTGGATCGGTAAATCAAAATGGTTCATTTATCATGAAGGCTACCAAAGTAGGAGAAGATACTACAATCTCAAAGATTATTCAATTAATCGAAGAGGCAAGTGCTTCGAAAGCTCCTATATCAAAGATGGCAGATAAGATATCATCTATATTTGTGCCAGTAGTAATAGGATTATCGATTTTAGCATTTGTGGTATGGATGGCACTGGGTTATGGCTTTGAATTTGCATTTTCTATCGCAGTTGCAGTATTAGTTATATCCTGTCCATGTGCGCTAGGTCTTGCTACACCAGTAGCGATGATGGTTGCCACAGGAAAGGCTGCTGATAATGGTATTATCGTTAAATCAGCTGAAGCATTAGAACAATTGCACAATGTTGATGTGATGATTTTTGATAAGACAGGTACTATCACAAAAGGAAAACCAGTAGTAACTGATATCATTAGTATAGATAATTTTCCATATGACAAGATATTAGAAATAGCTTATTCAATAGAAAATAATTCACAACAACCTTTAGCTTCTGCAATAATCAATAAGGCAAAAGAAAAAGGTGCCAAGCTATTAGATATTAAGAACTTTGAATCATTTACAGGTAAGGGAATAAAAGCAGATATAGATGATATCACATACTATATAGGAAATGATAAACTAATGAAGGATGTTGGTGTATATCAAGCAAGTCTTGAAGAGTTTGCCAACGACTACTCTAATCAAGGTAAGACTTCAGTATTTTTATTTGATGCTAAAAAAGTATTAGCTATATTAGCTATATCTGATAGTATTAAAGAGACAAGTATTGAAGCTATTAAAGAGATTAAAAAGCTTGGTATAAAGACTGTCATGTTAACTGGAGATAACCAATTAACTGCTAAGTCAATGGCCGATAAGGTCGGTTTAGATGAGTTTAAAGCTCAACTATTACCACAAGATAAAGATGCTATAGTAAGTCAATATCAAAGTGAAGGTAATATAGTTGCTATGGTTGGTGATGGTATAAATGATGCCCCAGCATTGATAAGATCTGATGTTGGTATAGGGATAGCCGACGGTACAGATATTGCTATAGATTCAGCAGATTTAGTATTGATGAAATCTGATTTACAAGATATAGTAAATGCTGTTAAACTAAGTAAGAAGACAATAGTGAATGTTAAAGAAAACCTATTTTGGGCATTCATATATAATGTATTGGCAATACATGTGGCACTTGGAGTATTTTTCATCCCGTTTGGGTTAAAGCTTAATCCAATGATAGGAGCTTTTGCCATGAGTTTAAGTTCAGTGTTTGTCGTGTCAAATGCATTAAGATTGAAGAATTTTAAGCCAGTAAATTTAAGATTCAATAAAGATATAGAATCAGATGAGATTGAAAAATATAGCAATCTTGATTTATATGATAAAGAAGTAAAGGAAGAAAACAAAGATAATAAAATTATTCAGGAGGAAAACAATATGAAAACTGTATTAAATGTTCAAGGAATGACATGTAATCATTGTAAGATGAGAGTTGAAAAAGCGGTTAAGGCTGTAAGCGGTACAGAAAATGTTGAAGTTAAGCTAGATGAACATCAAGTAGTTTTTGAGTCAAATAACGATGTGACAAAAGAAGTTGTCGAAGCTATTACTGATGCAGGATATGATGTGATCTAAATGATAGAAAACAAGAAAATTCTCAGGCGACTAAAAATCATTAAAGGCCAAGTCGATGGCGTCATTAATATGATTGAAGAAGATAGATATTGTGTTGATGTCTCCAATCAGATTATGGCAATTAACTCTGCATTAAAATCAGTAAATAAGGAAATACTCTCGAATCATCTAAGAACATGTGTGAAAGATTCTTTTGATATAGAACACAGTGATTCTGAAGATAAGATAGAAGAGATTATTACTATAATTGATAAGTTAGGAAAGTAGGACTATGAAGTTATTTGTATCAGATTTGGATGGTACTTTGCTCAATAGCGAGCATCAATTATCAGAGAAAAGCAAAGAAGCTTTAAGATTATTAATAGATAATGGTTATGAGATAGCACTATGCTCAGGAAGAGCTTTAAGTTCTGTTGAGTATATTGCAAAAGAAGCTGGTATTAACGCCTATGCTATAGGGAATAATGGTTCCATTATTTCCTATAAAGGCGATATCATTTATAAAAAGCCTATTAACAAAGATACTTTACAAGAATTAATCAGCTATGCTTTAGCTAATGATATAAGGTTTCATATGTATGATCACAATACATTTTACTCGAATGTTTATGATACTAAAAGATTAAAGCATTTAATGGATGAAAATGGAAATGTCGCACATGTGAAAACTAAGATTGATGATAATATTGGTAAGTATATCAGGGAAAATAATATTTCAATATTTAAGATTATGTATTATACTAATTTTGGCGAAAATGTAGAAGCCTTAAAAGCTATAAAAAAACACAAGGATATCTATCCTTCGATGTCTGGCACGATAAGTGCAGATATGGTAAATGTAGAAGTAGATAAATGGACAGGTATCGAATTTGTAAAAGATCATTTTGGAAAGTCCTATGATAAAGTCATTTGTATAGGAGATTATGAAAATGACATCCCTATGATCACAAATAGCGACTTTGGTATTGCGATGGGTAATGCTCTTGATACTGTAAAGTCTAAAGCAGATTATGTGACAGATACAAATGATAACGAAGGTTTCTATAAAGCCGTAATATATTTATTAGAAGGTGAAATGAAGTAAATGATTAATATAGTACTTTATCAACCGGAGATAGCAGCTAATACCGGAAATATCGGAAGAACATGCTATCTTACTAAGACAAGACTACATTTAATAAGACCATTTGGGTTTATATTAAATGATAAGAATCTTAGAAGGGTTGGTTTAGATTATTGGGAACATGTAGATATTAAGATACATGACTCTTTAGAAGAGTTTATTGAATATAGCAAAGGTTCAAATATATACCTATCAACGACGAAAGCAACTAATTACTACACGGATGTCAAGTATCAAGATGGCGATTATATCATGTTTGGTAGAGAATCAAGTGGTGTTGATCAAGAAGATATGGATAAATTTGAGCATACAAAAATACGTATTCAAATGAGAGAAGATAGTGATAGAAGTTTAAATGTAGCTAATTGTGCCAATATAATCTTATATGAGGCATTGAGACAATTGGACTTCTATACGATGAAATAGCAAAGGAATTAAATGGAGAAAATTATGTATGATGTAATTATATTAGGTGGCGGACCAGCTGGTTTATCAGCTGCGACTTATGCAGCTAGAGCAAACTTAAACACATTAGTTATCGAAAAGGAAACTTTGGGTGGACAAATCGCATTAACACTTTCAGTTGATAACTATCCTGGTCTTGATCATAATCCAACAGGAACTGAAATTGGGGAAAAAATGTGGAATCAAGCTGAAAAATTTGGAGCAAAAAAGGTTTCAGATGAGATAATTGAGATGTCATTAGAAGGTGATGTTAAAGTACTTAAGTCAGCAAACAATACTTATGAAGCGAAAGCAGTTATATTAGCAACTGGAGCTAATCCAAGAAAGCTTGGAGTGCCTGGTGAAGCTGAATATGTTGGTAGAGGTGTGGCTTATTGTGCTACTTGCGATGGACCATTTTACACTAATCTAGAAGTTTTTGTTATTGGTGGAGGGGATGCTGCTGTTGAAGAGGCAATATTTCTTACAAAATTTGCAAGAAAAGTTACAGTAATCTATAGAGGAACAAATCTTAAAGCAGCTAAGTCAATTCAAGAAAAAGCATTTGCAAATGATAAGATAGAGTTTATATATAATAGCGAAGTAAAAGAGATAACTGGAGATATGGCAGTTACTAAAATAAAGGTTATAAATAACCAAACCAATGAAGTGACAGATATCGAACCTTCAGATGGAGATACAGATTTTGGGGTGTTTGTTTTTGTAGGCTATGTGCCAAATACAGAGCTTTTTAACGATGTTATTGAACTTGATAGAGGATATATCGTTACTGATGATAATATGCTTACAAATATCGATGGTGTCTTTGGTGCTGGGGATGTAAGAGTTAAATCAGTAAGGCAAGTAATCACTGCAGCTTCTGATGGAGCTATAGCGGCTATTAGTGCTGAAAAGTATATTGAAGGGAAATAATCATTCACTGTAAATTCAAGCTTTTTTGTTTATAGATGTTAGGATTTTAAGTTTTGATAACTAATACAAGGGTATAAAATATAAAGTAAGAAAGTGGTTTATATAAACTATTTATGCGATTTTACCTAAATAAAACATGAACGGGCATTTAGGTTTAAAGTAAAATTAATAGAAACCGTTTTCAAATTAAATTTTAGTAAATTCATGGTCGTTTAGGCTGTTTTTGAATTGTAAAAATTGTATACTTATAGTATACTTAGTATGTAACAATGACAAAAAATGTGCAATTTTGCACATAAAGGAGGATTAAATGAAAGTTGCATTGAACGGATTCGGAAGAATCGGAAGAGACGTAGTAAGAATTATGCATGAAAATGATGTAAAGGAACTAGAATTAGTTGCTATTAATGACCCAGGTGATTTAGAAACATCAGCAAGATTATTCAAGTATGATTCACTTTATGGAAAATTCAACGGAACAGTTGAAGTTAAAGAAGGAGCTATGGTATTAGATGGTAAAGAAGTTAAATATACTTCAGATAGAGACCCAGCTAATTTACCTTGGGCTGAATTAGGTGTTGATCTTGTTATTGACTCTACAGGAGTTTTCACTGACAAAGAAGGCGCAAGCAAACACTTAACAGCAGGTGCAAAGAAAGTTATCATCACTGCTCCAGCAAAAAATGAAGATATTACAATAGTTATGGGTGTTAACCAAGATAAATATGATCCAGAAAATCATCATATTATTTCTAATGCATCATGTACTACAAACTGTTTAGCTCCATTGACAAAAGTTCTTATTGAAAACTTTGGTGTTAAGAGAGGATTAATGACTACTATCCACGCTTATACAAATGACCAAAATATTCATGACAACAAACATAGAGACCCAAGAAGAGCAAGAGCAGCAGCTTTATCAATGATTCCAACTACAACAGGAGCTGCTAAAGCAGTAGCACTTGTATTACCTGAAGTAAAAGGTAAATTAACAGGATATGCTGTACGTGTACCAACTCCTACAGTTTCACTTGTTGACTTAACAGTAGAATTAGAAAAAGAAGCTTCAGTAGAAGAAATAAATGCAGCAGTTAAGAAAGCATCTGAAAATGAATTAAAAGGTATCCTAGGATACTCTGAAGATCCATTAGTATCAATAGACTTCCAAGAAGATTCAAGATCATCTATATTTGATCCAGAATTAACATTAACTTTAGGAAACTTAGCTAAAGTAGTATCTTGGTATGATAATGAATGGGGATATTCAAGCAGAGTTGTTGACTTAGCAAAATACGTTGCAACTAAATAGTATTTAATGAAGCCCAGTCATCGACTGGGCTTATTATTCGGGGGAATAAATGAAAAAAACAATAAAAGATTTAGATGTTAAAGGTAAAAAGGTATTAGTAAGAGTAGATTTTAATGTTCCAATGTCTAAAGAAGAAGAAAATGTTATTTCTGACGATTCTAGAATAAGAGCAGCACTACCAACTATTGAATACTTAGTAGAACAAGGAAGTAAAGTAATTTTGATGTCACATATGGGTAGACCAAAAGGTGAAGCTAATCCAAAATACTCCTTAAAAGTTGTTGCAGACAAATTATCAGAACTACTAGGAAAAGAAGTTAAGTTTTTAGCTTCTGATGTAGTAGTAGACGACGAAGTAAGAAAACAAGTAAATGAATTAAAAGAAGGTGAAGTAGCACTTCTTGAAAACACTAGATATAGAAAAGAAGAAGAAAAAAATGTTGAATCATTCTCAAAAGAATTGGCTGAGTTAGCAGACTGCTACGTGAACGATGCTTTTGGTACTTCACATAGAGCGCATTCTTCAAACGTTGGTGTATCAAGTTTCCTTCCATCAGCTCTAGGATTCTTAGTTGAAAAAGAAGTAAGAATCATGGGAGATGCATTAGAAAATCCAGAAAGACCTTTCGTAGCTATTCTTGGTGGAGCAAAGGTATCTGATAAGATCAACGTTATCTCTAACTTAATTGAAAAAGTAGATACAATCCTTATAGGTGGCGGTATGGCTTATACTTTCCTAAAAGGACTTGGAAAAGAAATTGGTAAATCATTATTAGAAGAAGATAAGATTGAATTAGCTTTATCTCTAATGGAAAAAGCTAAAGAAAATAATGTAAGATTATTACTTCCTGAAGATGTAGTAATATCTCAAGAATTTAGTAATGATGCTAAAACAGAAGTAGTAGATATCGATCATATACCTGCAGATTTTGAAGCATTAGATATCGGACCAAAAACTACTGAATTATTCTCTGAAGTTATTAGAGAAGCTAAGACTGTAGTATGGAATGGACCAATGGGAGTATTCGAATTAAAGCCATTTGCTAATGGTACTTATTCAATCGCAAAAGCTCTTACAGAATCTGAAGGAGTTACTATCGTTGGTGGTGGAGATAGCGCATTAGCTGTTGAGAATGCTGGATATAAAGATGATATAACACATGTATCAACTGGTGGTGGAGCTTCATTAGAATTCCTTGAAGGTAAAGTATTACCAGGAATTGATGCCATCGAAGAACAATAGGAGGAAACATGAGAAAACCTATTATAGCTGGTAACTGGAAGATGAACAAAGGTGTTGAAGAAGCAAAAAACCTTGTTAATGAGATCTTAGATATTGAATTAAATAAAGATGTTGAAGCAGTATTATGTACACCATTTGTTGACCTTGCATTAGTTAAAGAGATGATTAAAGACACTGATATTAAATTAGGTGCACAAAATATGTACTTTGAAGAAAGTGGAGCATATACTGGGGAAGTATCTCCAACTATGCTAACTGGAATCGGAGTAGAATATGTCATATTAGGACATTCTGAAAGAAGAGAATACTTCAAAGAATGTGATGATACTATAAATAAAAAAGTTTTATCTGCATTAAAGCATGAATTAAAACCTATCCTTTGTGTTGGTGAGACTTTAGAAGAAAGACAAGAAGGAAAAGAAAAAGAAAAAGTAAGAACTCAAATCGAAAAGAATCTTACAGGCGTTAGCGAAGAACAATTTGATAATGTAGTTATAGCTTATGAACCAATCTGGGCTATCGGTACAGGAGTTACTGCATCAAGTGATGATGCTGAAGAGATGTGTGCATATATCAGAACTATTGTTGGTGAACTTCATGGCGAAAATGCTGCACAAAAAGTTCGTATCCAATATGGTGGTTCAGTTAAACCTGAAAATGTTAAAGAGATTATGGGTAAAGAAAATATTGACGGAGCTTTAGTAGGAGGCGCTAGCTTAGAAGCTGAAAGCTTTGGCAAATTAGTTAATTTTTAGGAGAAATATGAAAAAAAGAGTAATGTTAGTAATTATGGATGGTCTAGGATATGGAATCGACTATCCAGGAAATGCAGTTAATCTAGCTAATAAACCAAATTTAGATAGATTATTTGCTAAATATCCAAATACAAGCATTAAAGCAAGTGGAAATGATGTAGGACTTCCTGATGGACAAATGGGAAACTCAGAAGTAGGTCACTTAAACATCGGTTCAGGAAGAGTTATCTATCAAGATTTATCTTTAATAACTAAAGAAATCGAAGATGGAGACTTCTTCTCAAATGAAGCTTTAGAAGGCGCTGTATTAAATGCAAAAGAAAACAAAAAGGGTCTTCATCTATTAGGATTATTATCTGAAGGTGGAGTTCATTCACATATCACTCATGTATATGCATTATTAGAATTAGCTAAAAAGCATGACCTAAAAGAGATATATGTGCATGCATTTTTAGATGGTCGTGATGTATCACCTACTGCTGGTAGAACTGATATTGAAAATCTACTAAATAAGATGGATGAGATAGGATATGGCAAATTAGCTTCTATTACAGGAAGATATTATGCTATGGACAGAGATAAGAGATGGGAAAGAGTTGAACAAGCCTATAACGCTATGGTGTTAGGCGAAGGAAAGCAAGTAACAGATCCATTACTATCAATTGAAGAAGAATATGCTAAGGGAATTACCGATGAGTTTATGACACCAACTGTTGTATTAACTGATGCTAAACCTACTGCATTAATCGAAGATGGTGATAGTGTTATATTCTTTAACTTTAGACCAGATAGAGCAAGAGAGATAACTAGAGCTTTAGTAGATGTTAATTTTACAGGATTTGCTAGAATTGAAAATCCAAAACTATACTATGTATGTATGACTGAATATGACAAGACTATTGAAAATGTTCATGTAGCATATGCGCCAAAAAATATTACTAATACTTTTGGTGAGATAGTTGCTAGAAATGGATTAAAGCAATTAAGAATGGCAGAAACTGAAAAATATGCTCACGTTACATTCTTCTTTAATGGTGGGGTTGAAGAACCAAACGAAAATGAAGAAAGAATTTTGGTTCCATCTCCAAAAGTAGCAACATATGATCTACAACCAGAGATGAGTGCATATGAAGTTAAAGATATCGTAGTTGATAAGATGAAAAATCAAGATCCAGACGTTATTATCCTAAACTTTGCTAACCCTGATATGGTTGGTCATACAGGTGTTATTGAAGCAGCTGTTAAAGCAGTTGAGACTGTTGATACTTGTGTTGGTGAGATAGCAAATGTAGCCTTAGAATACGGATATGATTTACTAATTACAGCAGATCATGGTAATAGTGAACAATTAATAGATTATGAGACAGGTGAACCATTCACAGCTCATACAACTAACGTAGTTCCATTACTATACGTATCAAATAATGAAGATGTTACTTTATTAGACGATGGTAAATTGTCTGATTTGGCTCCAACTATGTTGGATATACTAAATATTGAACAACCAGTAGAGATGACTGGACATACATTAATAAAAAGGGGGAAGTAAGAAATGAGTTTTATTGTTGATTTATACGCTAGAGAGGTTCTTGATTCAAGAGGAAATCCTACTGTAGAAGTAGAAGTTATTACAGAAGATGGTGGTTTTGGTAGAGAGATGGTTCCATCAGGAGCATCTACAGGAGCTTTTGAAGCTGTTGAATTAAGAGATGGTGAAAAAGATAGATACCTTGGTAAAGGTGTATTAAATGCAGTTGAAAATGTAAATACTGTATTAGCTGAAGAATTAGTTGGTTGGGATGTATTCGACCAAGTAGGTATAGATAACTACATGATCGAATTAGATGGTACTCATAACAAAGGTAAATTAGGAGCTAATGCTATTCTTGGCGTATCTATGGCTGTTGCTAGAGCTGCTGCTGATGAATTAGGAATGCCTCTATATCAATATATTGGAGGATTTAATGCTAAGACTCTTCCAGTACCAATGATGAATATCCTTAATGGTGGGGAACATGCTGATAATAACGTAGATATCCAAGAGTTTATGGTAATGCCAGTTGGTGCTGAAAGCTTTGCTGAAGCATTACAAATGGGAGCAACAATATTCCATAACTTAAGAAAAGTTCTTCAAGAAAAAGGACATGCTACAGGTGTTGGTGATGAAGGTGGATTCGCTCCAAACTTATCTTCTAACGAAGAAGCATTAGAAACTATCGTATCTGCTATTGAAAAAGCTGGATACACTCCAGGTGAACAAGTTAAGATAGCTCTTGACGTTGCTGCTTCTGAAATGTACACAGAAGAAGGAACATATAACCTTAAGGGTGAAGGCGTAGTAAGAACAAGAGAAGAAATGGTAGCTTGGTATGAAGAATTATGTGAAAAATACCCAATCATTTCTATCGAAGATGGTCTTAACGAAGAAGACTGGGAAGGTTGGAAATTACTTACTGAAAGACTTGGAAGTAAAGTTCAATTAGTTGGAGACGACTTATTCGTAACAAATACTGAAAGACTTGAAAGAGGTATCGAAAGCCATATCGCTAACTCAATCCTAATCAAAGTTAACCAAATCGGTACTTTAACTGAAACTCTTGATGCTGTAGAGATGGCTAAGAGAGCTGGATATACTGCAGTAATTTCTCACAGATCAGGTGAAACAGAAGATACTACTATAGCTGATATCGCTGTTGCATTAAACGCTGGACAAATTAAGACAGGTGCTCCATCAAGAACAGACAGAGTAGCTAAATATAACCAATTATTAAGAATCGAAGATATGTTAGGCGAAGATTCAAGATATGATGGTATCAAAACATTCTACAACTTAAGAAAATAATTAATATAGGATGAAAAAAAGGGCTGATCAGAAATGATCGGTCCTTTAATTATATTTATGTTCTAGGATTTTTAAGAATTATAATCCGAACCAAATGGGTATCTATACTTTGGTATTGATACCGTTAATATAATAAGCTTGCTCAAGATAGGAGAAAATATGGAAAGAAAAATAGCACGTAGAGTTCAAGGTATGAGAACTCAAGATGGTGCGGGAGTTAAATTAACTAGGGTACTGGGTATTAGAACAGTGGATGACTTTGATCCATTTTTAATGTTAGATTCTTTTGATTCAACAAATCCTGATGATTATACAAAAGGATTCCCATTTCACCCACATAGAGGAATAGAAACAATTACTTACTTAAGAAGTGGAGCTATGACACATAGAGACCACTTAGGAAATCAATCAACAGTGACTGACGGTGGAGTTCAATGGATGACTGCTGGTTCAGGAATCATACATGAAGAAATGCCACATCCATCAGACAGGATGCTAGGTGTTCAATTATGGTTAAATATGAAAAGAGATGAGAAAATGGGAAAACCAGCATATTATGATATCCCTTCTTCAACTATTAAAGAATTCGAATTTGATGGAGGATATTTAAGAGTATTAGCTGGTGAATATGGCGACCTAGGTGGATTTAGTTCTGGACATCATCCAATTAATCTTTACAGTCTTAACATTGAAGCTGGTAGAGATTTCAATCTTGATACAGATGAAAATAAAGCAGTTATACTATTTACTTTAGATGGTGATGCACAAATTGCAGGTACTAAGGTTGAAGAAAAAACTGCTGTAGTTACTACACCTGGTGACTCAGTAAACGTTAAAGCTTATGATAAAAACATTGAAGTTTTGGTATTAATTTCTGATAGAATTGATGAACCAATAGCTTGGGGTGGTCCAATAGTTATGAATACTGAAGCCGAATTAAACCATGCATTTGACGAATTAAGAGCTGGTACATTTATAAAAGTAAAGGCTGATGATATCAATCTATAAAAAAAGTATTAATAAAAAATTAAATTTAGTCTATAATTAAAACCGTCGTTATGACGGTTTTTCTTTACGGTACAATGTCTGCGACAATATTTTATTGGAGGTAATTATGCAACAATTAGAATTAACAACATTAGCACTTATTGCCACTTTATTCTGGGGATTATCGGATACTTTCTTTAAGAAAGCCACAAATCCAAATGACAAGTATTCTCATCTAAGAATACTATTTATAATTGGTCTATTTATGGGAATACAAGCGGTTTATGAACTAATAAAGCTTTATGGTAGTGGAGGTAGCTATTCACTTAAAACAATATGGATTTATATTCCAATATCGTTTCTTTACATACTTTCTATGGGAGTAGACTTTTTTGGATACAGATATCTAAGGATATCAATTGGCTCGCCTATTGCATCAACTTCAGGAGCTATGGCTGGTATATTATCATGGATAGTTCTTAAAAATGAAATGACACCAGTTAAATTCATTGCCATCTTAATGATAGGACTTGGCCTTGTAGTGATGGCTTATCTTGAACATCAAGATCAAAAGAAAGGTGCTTTAGGTAAAAACGAGATAGTTAAACTGGGTGCTTCAGCACTTATATTTCCTATCACTTATGCTATCGTAGATGCCTTAGCAACATTTCTAGACGAACACTATATGACAAGTATCATGAGTCCAGAAGAAGCGCTAATATCATTTGAATTAACATTCTTTATAGTGGGCATCCTAGCCATCTTTTATATGAAAGTAATCAAAAAAGATACTGGAAAGATAATGAGTGTACCACTAACTTTAGGTGGACTAGCTGAGACAGCAGGGCAGGTATTTTACGTATTCGCACTAAGTGGTGACGGTGTAGTTACAGCGCCAATCATGAGCCTTGATGGAGTCGTAGCATCTATATTAGGCGTTATGTTCTTAAAAGAGAAGTTAAACAAGAAGCAATACTTAACAATTTTTATCATAGGACTTGGAGTATTTTTACTTGGATTCTATGAATAGAAAGACAAGAGTTTTAACAAGTGAAAACTCTTTTTTCATACCATGGCTGAAACTGTTAATCAAGTTTAACTTGGTATCGGATGTTTCATGTAAATGTTAAGAAGTTTTCAAGGTTTATACATGGTAATTGGGTACAAATACATTAAGAAAAATATATAAGGTGAAATGCATGTTCGTTGATAAAGGGGGTAGATATGAAGTTCTTAATGAAAATATACTTATATCTAGCATTATTGATATTTGTAGGATTCTTTCTTGTATTTATTGAGGACGAAAGCTTTTTTAAAGCAATATTGTATTCGATAGGTGGAGTGATAATGGTGCCGGTTATTTTTATGATGGTGAAAAAGAAGTAGGAGTCAAAATTCTGACTCCTACTTATATATTGATGTAATATCAATTCATGTTATTATCTATAAATTAGTTCTTTTAGATAACCTCTGTCTAACATTTCAGTATTAAAGATATAATCGATATTACTAAATGCTTCTAAAAGTGGCTTTGTAGTGGTATGCCAACCTTGTCCTTCTGTAACCCAGACAAATGTTACATTCTCATTAGTTTCAAGTAGATGTTTGAGGTTCGAAAACTCACCACAAACTGCTTTTAATTTTGAACCGCCACCACCATAGTAGTTGGTTTCAATAATATAAATATGGTGATTTCTTTTATCATAAATAACTCCATCAAATCTTCTAGTTGATTTATCTACAGGGACATCTATATCCCATAGACGCTTAATTGATGGTGCAGTTGCTTGTGCTAGAGTTTCGAAATTATCGTCTTTGTCTATCACAAAGTTGATATAATTCGCCAATAGTGTCTCCATAGATTCACCTGACCTATTTTTTCGTGCGTTTGAATCTAATCCTGTCTCAACACCATAGACAAAATCTACTAAGTTCTTGCTTATTTTATTTTTCATAAAATCTAAAAGACCTATATCTTTCATAAACTTAATATAATTATCTACCTCATCTATATTTGGTTTATTAAAATTAACTTGGAAATTTTCAATTTTATCGTCAATAATTACTGATACTCCGATAACTCTATCACGTGAAGCTATTAAGCTTGGGATAGCTTCAATTAGATATGGTTGCTGAATGAATAACTTTTTCGCTTCCTCTTCAATATTCTCTTTACCTAGTAAATAGTTGAAGTAAAACGTATGATTAATAGTGATGCTTCCAATAGAAAAGGAACAGAGCTTATCATCACAAATTATGATACATTTGATATGTGAAATAGCGATAAGACTAAGTATATTGATTAAGTTATTGAATTAGAAAATC